>NZ_JTDM01000017.1:0-343694 GCF_000831325.1 Thauera sp. SWB20
TCGTCGGCGGTCAGCCCGCGCACGACCACCGGCTGGCGGTTCAGCCGGTGCGGCAGGAAGGTCACCAGCGTGTCGCGCGGGGTCTCCGAAGGAACGGTCATCGCTTGCCGCCCTTACAGCACGCCGGTGGCCTTGGTGAGCAGCCAGATGCCGACCACCAGCAGGATCGCGCCCACGGCGACCGTCAGGCCGAACTGGCCCCAGGTGGCGCGGCCGGTGTGGATCTCCGAGTAGCGCGTGTAGGCGTGATAGCAGACACCGACGAACATCGAGGCGACCACGAGCAGCGCAATCAGCAGCACGATGTCGTAGCCGTAGTTCTGCAAGGTCTGCAGGATGCCGCTGCCCTGGCCGCGCGATGGGTCTTCCATGGTCGGCAGGCCCTGCGCGAAGGCCGACAGCGGCAGACCCGCGAGCGCGAGCGGCAGGAGCGGTGCGGCGATGCGGGACGGAATGCGATGGGGTGCCGGTGGCGTGTTCATGGCGTATGGCCCTTCGTGACGGTCAGGAGAGGAGGAAGAACGTCAGCACCAGATACATCGCCACGAAGCGCACGACGACGGCGAGGAACTGACGTTCAGTGATGCGGTGCTCGGCCCAGCCGACGTAGGCAGTGCGCATGGCCCACACGCCCCACAGCAGCAACACGGCGAACACGAAGCCCAGCACCACGGCAGAAACGGCCGAAGGCGCAAAGCCGCCGTTGGCCTGGAAGGCGGCGACCTGATCGGCAGAGGGCGTCATGGCGATGGCTCCTCGTCGTCGGCGCGGTCGCGGCGGACGTAATTGCCGGCCAGCGGGACGGGATCGCGCGGCTGGGCGCGCTCGGGTACGAGGTAGTCCTGCAGGCCGGCGCGAACGCGCATCAGGTCTGCGCGTAGCCGGGCGTAGTCGAAGTGGTAGCGGGTGCGTTCCTGCGGAGCGGTATGGGCGGCGTGCTCGGCGAGGCGGTCGAGCAGGTCGAGCTGGCGGGCGAGCGCGGCGAGCTGCTCACGCTCCATGGCGACGCCGTCGGCAGCGACGGCAGGCTGCAGCGCCGAGAACGACACAGCCAACACCACGGCAAGCGCAGGCCATGCGGATGTGCGGCGGTTGGTCTGTCCCATCGTGCCATTCCCCGTTGATGCGGATGGCCAGATGCTGTGGCGTGCTCTCGCTTTGCGCCGTAGGGAATGGGAACTACGGTATGACCGGATTCCCAGGTCGAGCTGGCGATCAACCGTGCAATGCTCCCCGCATTGCGGAGTTGGCCAGCGCCTACCGCGGCTTGGTAGAATTGGCTAAACTTGGCAATCAAAATCTACGAAAGGCCAGATCGGATGGTTTCCGGATGACCGAAGTCGAGAGCGAGATCCTCACGCTGGAGGAGGTCGCGGCCTATCTCAAAGCCGGGAAGCGGACGGTCTATCGCCTTGCCCAGAAAGGCGAGATTCCGGCGTTCAAGCTTGGGGGAACCTGGCGCTTTCGCCGCTCGGAACTGGATCGGTGGATCGCCGAAAGCATCAGCAAGAAGAAGCCGGAGGCAGAGTGAGCGTGCACCCAATCGGCAACCGAATCACATTCGGGAAAGAACTCAGTGGAGGATTGCTGGCGTGCCAGTTCCCATAATTGACCTTTTTGCTGGCCCAGGAGGGCTCGGGGAAGGATTTGCTTCCCTGCAGGGCCACAAGCGGCAGCCATTCTTCGAGATTGCCCTTTCCATTGAAAAGGATGCTGTCGCACATCGCACGCTGACGCTCAGGGCAGTGTTCAGGCGTTTGCGTGGCACCAAGGACGTCAAGCACTACTACAGCTACATACGGGGCGAGATCGATGAGGCCACTTTCCGCAGGATCCCTGCCGTGGCCAGCGCCTTCGAGCATGCTGCCACCGAGGCGAGGTGCCTGGAGCTTGGCAAGTCCGACGAAGCCAGTATCGACAGGGAAATTCGTGCTGCACTGAAGGGGCAGGAAACCTGGGTGCTGATCGGCGGCCCGCCCTGCCAGGCGTATTCGCTGGCGGGGCGCTCCAGACGCGCCAACGACAAGGACTTTCACAAGGATGAAAAGCACTTCCTCTACAGGGAGTACCTGAGAATCATCCAGGTGCACAAGCCCACCATCTTCGTGATGGAGAATGTCAAGGGTCTGCTTTCCTCGAAGCACTCCGGCGACCCGATGTTCGAGAAGATCATTGCGGATCTTTCGATGCCGACCGAGAGGCTCGAATATGAGATCCGATCCTTCACCAAGGAGGGCGACGGCAGTTCGCTGGAACCCACCGACTACCTAATCCGTTCTGAGCGCCATGGGATCCCGCAAAGTAGGCATCGCGTGATTCTGCTCGGAGTGAGAAAGGGGCTGGACATGCCTCAACACCAGTTGCTGGCACCAGTAACAAGGCCTGTCACGGTCAAACAGGCCATTGACGATCTTCCCCGAATCCGCAGCAAGCTGTCGCGTGGCGATTCAGTGGAGGCATGGCGCAAGGCTGTTCAGGCTGCCCCCTCTTACGTCAAGGGATGGAGGACAGAAAACGAGTCCGTCATGATCGGGACAATGCGTGCCTTTGGCGCTGCGGCAACCAGCACCACGACCGGTGGCGCCTTCATTTCACGAGGCTACAGAAGGCCGAAGAAGCCGACCGAGCTTCAGCAATGGCTTCACGACCGAAGCCTGGGTGGTGTCTGTCAGCATGAAGCGCGCGCGCACATGGCATCCGATCTTGCTCGCTATCTCTTCTCGGCCAGCTTCGCTCATTTATGGGGATATTGCCCACGGCTGGATGTGTTCCCTCCCAAGCTGCTTCCCGATCACATCAATGTGCATGTCGATCGGGAATCCGAAGCGATCCCGTTCAAGGATCGGTTCCGCGTGCAGTGCAGGAACGAACCGTCCACCACGGTGGTGGCCTCACATTGCCAAGGACGGGCACTACTACATCCACTACGACCCCTCCCAATGCAGAAGTCTCACGGTCAGGGAAGCAGCACGGCTCCAGACGTTTCCCGACAACTACGTCTTCGCGGGCAACCGCACGGAGCAGTACACCCAGGTCGGCAATGCGGTGCCTCCGTTGCTTGCCCACAAACTGGCCAAGATCGTTCGTAGCCTTCTGAACGAGATGAGCAGGAGGAGGCGGAGGCAGGCTGGTGATGCCGTACAGAAGAGGCCGGCGGGAAGCGTGCCGCGAAACCTGCCAGAACAGCTTCCGGTGCTTGCCGAAGCGGGCTAGTCAATGCTCTGACCAATCACCAGGACATCCTCATCGCCATGCAGCCACTCCTCAACCGCTTGCGCAGTCTCCTCGACCGAGTGCTTCAAGGCGCACTCCCAGACGACCGCCACGCGCCAGCCGAGAGCATGGAGCATCTCCGCATGGCGCCTGTCGCGAGCGACATTTCCCTGGAATTTCTGCCGCCAGAAATCTTCATTGGTCCTGGGAGTGGTTGTGTAACGGCAGCCTTCATGTCGGTGCCAGAAGCAGCCATGGACGAACACCACTGCTTTGCGCTTCGGGAACACAAGGTCGGGGGAGCCGGGCAGCCCCCGCACATGAAGTCGATATCGAAAACCCCTGGCGAAAAGAAGGGAGCGAAGTATCCGTTCCGGCCGGGTGTTCTTTCCGCGAATGCTCGACATCATGCGGCTGCGCTGCGGAGTGGTAGGAACGCGCATGGTCTTGAGCATCTTCCGCCCGAATGTCTGCAGAAATGGCAGCTCCGCGCTTCCGCTTGGCAATGCGAACGGATGAAGACGACACCCGAAGCAGCAATTCGGAGCTTACCATGCGCTTGACTCACGAGAAGGCGCAAGAGGAAGCCGATGGCTCGTGATCGCAGTCATCCGCCGAGCGCGGCCTGCCTTTCCGAATCGATGCGGGACCTTGGGTACTCGCTCGAAACTGCGATTGCCGATCTGATCGACAACAGCATTTCCGCTGGCGCTGACACCATCGACATCATTTGCGATGTGTCCGGTGAGCATCCTGTGATGGTCATCCTCGACAACGGCAGGGGGATGACAGAAGACGAGCTGCTCGATGCGATGCGTCATGGGACCGGCAACCCCAGGCAGCATCGGTCGCCGCAGGATCTTGGGCGCTTCGGCCTTGGCCTGAAGACAGCATCGTTTTCCCAATGCCGCTCGCTGACCGTTGTGAGCACACGCGGTGGAACTGTCTGCGGAGCCGAATGGAATCTGGGATCGCATCGATGCTGCGACGACTGGATCCTTTCCATCCTGGACGATGCGGACATCCATGGGTTGCCTTATGTCGAACGGCTCGGCGCCCGGGGCACGGCCGTTATCTGGCGAGAGCTCGACCGATTGATGGAGGACGAGGCCGGGGATCGTCGAGACGAGATCGTCAATGAGAAGCTTGAGGCGGTGGGCAGACATCTGTCACTTGTCTTCCACCGGTTTCTCTCGGGTGAGATCAGGGGACATGCCAGGATTTCTCTCACCGTCAATGGTCGTCCGATTACGGCATTCGATCCCTTCTGCAGGAAGAATCCTGCCACCCAGGTGCTTCCGGAGGAGATCGTCCGCATCGGCGAGGCCGAGGTGCGCCTGCAGCCTTACGTGCTTCCGCACCACAGTCGTCTGTCCGCGTCCGAGTACGACTACTACCAGGATCGCAGTGACTTCATCTCCAATCAGGGGGGCTACGTCTATCGAAACGGCCGCCTGATGGCCTGGGGCGACTGGTTCAGACTCGTGCCGAAGGGTGAGGCCACCAAGTTGGCGCGGGTACAGATCGACTTTCCCAACAGTCTGGACGAAGCCTGGACCATCGACATCAAGAAATCGCGTGCCCGCCCGCCGCATGGGGTGCGGGAGCGGCTGCGTCAGATCATCAACAGGATCACTGCCCGCAGCGTGACGGTGCATAGGGGGCGCGGGCAGAAGCTCTTTCAGGAGAGCCAAGCCCCGTTCTGGGAGCGCTACGCCGATCTCGGCGGCATCCGTTTCGCAATCAACGAGCAGCACCCGCTCATCGCATCCCTGGGCACAAGACTTTCGTCCGAAGATGCGGATCTGCTTCGTGTCCTGCTGGATTCGATTGCGGCCTCCCTGCCGGTGGAGATGATCTATTCCGATTACTCGACCCATCCGCGCGAGATCAACCAGAGGGCGGTGGATGAAAGCCAGACTCTGGAGCGCCTGAAGAGTCTCAGGAAGGTGCTCTACGGCGACGGGCCGGGCGATCCGAATGCCTTTCTGCAGATCGTGCGCTCGACGCACCTTTTCGATGGCCAGATCGAACTGGCGGAAAAATTCATCAGCGAGACCTTTGCATGAGCCTCACAGTCATCACGGAAGAACGAAACATTGCCAACGCGCTCATCTCGGGCCTTGCCAACATGGCCGAGACGCCGACGCGCGAGCAGGTGGAGGAAAAGGCGCGACAGATCGCCGCAATCTTCGGCTATACGGGTGATCTCCGCAATATCGTCACCGAGGCGATGATTTCGGTCGACACGCGCATGGGCGCCGGTGTTTCGCTGGTGGATGTCACTGCGAAGCATGATGATCAGTGGGTCCACAAGCGTGAGGATGTCGCCTGGACCTATGCGGAATCCTATGGAAACTTTCTTCTCAAGGAAGGTTGGCCACCGCAGATGGTGCAGTCGCTGAGCGATGTGACGACCCGCATTCTCGGCCACCTGCAGGACCCGTTGAGCGAGGGCACAACCTGGAACCGTCGCGGACTTGTCATCGGTCATGTGCAGTCGGGCAAGACGGCCAACTACACCGGCCTGATAGCACGCGCCGCCGACGCCGGCTACAAGTTCATCATCGTCGTCGCCGGCATTCACAACAATCTGCGCAAGCAAACGCAGCAGCGCATCGATGAGGCCTTCATCGGCCGGTCTAGCGATCCCGAGGATCGTCGCAACATCGGTGTCGGTCTCGCGCCGGGTTATCCGCATCCGGCCACGCTCACCAACATCAACGAGGACTTCAACAAGAACACGGCGGAAAAGAGCGGCTGGAAGATCAACGACTTCAGTAAGCCGATCATTCTGGTCATCAAGAAGAACGTCACGACGCTCACGGCTCTTCACAAGTGGCTGAAGGAGCTGAACGCCGAGGGCGATGGCCGGATTTCCGACGTGCCGATGCTGCTGATTGACGACGAGGCCGACAACGCGTCGATCAACACGAACAAGGAGGATCTGGATCCGACCCGAACCAATGCGATGATCCGGCGCATTCTCGGGCTGTTCGCGAAATCGTGCTATGTCGGCTACACGGCGACACCGTTCGCCAACATCTTCATCAACCCCGACGCCTATGGCGATGATGTGCGTGAGGAGCTGTTCCCGCGCGACTTCATCTATTGCCTAGACGCGCCAACGACGTACTTCGGTGCCGAGAAGGTGTTCCTCGACGAGGCGACCAGTCAATCGATCGTGAGGCCGATCGACGATTGCGAGGATCTCATCCCGTACGCCCACAAGCGTGACGATCCCGTCCACGAGTTGCCCCCCAGCCTCTATCGCGCACTCGACGAGTTCATCGTCGCCCGCGCCATCCGGAACCTGCGTGGGCAGACCGGCAAGCATTGCTCAATGATGGTCAACGTGTCGCGCTTCGTGCCCGTTCAGAAGGCCGTGCGTGACTTCCTGAGTCTCAGGGAGAAGAAGATCAGGGAAGCGGTTCTCGCCAACTACGCGATGCCGGAGGAGGTTTCCTCAAGAAACGCGTACATGCAGGGCCTGAAGCACGCCTTCGATGCCGAGTATGCCGATGCTGGGTTTACCTGGGCGGAAGTGAAGGCTGCCCTCAGCGGCGTCTTCGAGCACCTCCACCTCTATGTCATCAACAGCAAGAGTGACGAGGTGCTCGACTACGCCCGCTACGCGAAGGAAGGAGTCGGGTTGACTGCGGTCGCGGTCGGTGGTCTGAGCCTCTCCCGAGGCCTGACCATCGAGGGGTTGACCGTCAGCTACATGTACCGCAACACGAAAATGTACGACACCCTCATGCAGATGGGCCGGTGGTTCGGTTACCGGCCGGGCTTCGAGGACCTCTGCCGCGTCCATCTCTCGCGCGATTCGATCAACTGGTACTCCCACATCGCCGATGCCGCCGAAGAGCTTGTACAGCAGGCCAAGCGCATGCGGCGCGATCGCCTCAGCCCGAAGGATTTTGGCCTGTACGTCCGCTCGCATCCGGACAGCCTGCTGATCACGGCGGCGAACAAGATGCGATCCGGCCAGGAGGTCACGGTCGAGCAGAGTTTCAGTGGGCGATTGCGGGAGAGCTACATTGTCTCCACCGACCCTGACGTGAATGCCAGGAACCTTGCGCTGATCGGCGATCACTGGCGAAGTGGATTCGGCGGGCGACCGGAGGAGTCCACCGAAAAGGGCGTCATCTTCAGGGACGTGCCTGTCGAGGTGATCGACGACTTCCTCACCCGGTTCGAATGCCATTCGACCTTTGCCGGACAGAAGTCGGACGTGGTGAGCTATCTCGAACGGATTGCGACGAAGCGCCCGCTGGCCGATGTTCTGCTGATTTCCCCTTCGGGTGGCTCAGGCGGTGAAAACCCGTTCACCCTGAGGAATCAGGTGCGCGTCGTCGGGAAGGATCAGCCGAACGGCACTTCGTGGCGCCTGAACAAGGACAGGGTTGCCTCGCGTGGCGACGAGAAGCTTGGGCTCAGCGACGCACAACGCAATGAGGCCAGGACGCTTGCTGGCGGCGAAGATGGCTCAGGAGCGGTATCCGACACGCATTACCGCATGGTCCGGAACAAGCCGCTCCTCATGATTCACAGCCTGGAGCCCAAGGGCGAGGCCGTGACGGGACCGATCGCAGCCTTCGGCGTCAGTTTTCCCTACGGGGACTATTCGACGACCATCAATGTCGTCGTGAACAAGGTCTGGCTCCAGCAGATGCAGGGTTACGCCGACGATCCTGACGAGGAGGATGACTACGATGCCTGAGTCCTCTCCGTGGGATGACATCGCCGTTCCGGGAGCGGACTTCAATGTCCGCCAGGTTGCGGTGGGAACGGCCGTGCCCTGTTTCTGGGGACGCGATGCCGGAGGCGCCTGCCTGTTCATCGTGGAGCTTCAGGGCGACCACGCAGCCCAGTACCGGAAGAACGCGGTCACGGTGAACGGCATCGATGTCGATCTTCGTGCCGGAGATCAGGGGCAGCAGCACTTGGTCCTCGCCCTTGAAAGGCAGGTCGACCGCGATCTCTTCGAAGGACTGTGCCGCACCCTTGCATCCTCGCTGGAGCACGCCACCGACTCGGCGAGTTCTCTCGCGGTCTCTCTGGCACACATCCGCCGTTGGAAGACCTTCCTGTCAGGCCGGAGTCAGCACCTGTCCATCGAGGAAGTGCGCGGTCTCTTCGCCGAAATCGTCTTCCTGACGGAACTGATCGATCGGCAGATGTCGAGCAGTGCCGCCGTCGAAGCCTGGCTCGGTCCGGAACGATCACATCAGGATTTCATATTCGGCAACACAGCCGTCGAGGTCAAATCGCTCTCGGGGGCAGAGCGGAGCAGCATCCGCATTTCGTCAGAAGACCAGCTTGAATCCCTGAACGATGCGCTGTTCCTGCGCGTGTACCGGCTGAGCAGCTTGGCCGACGCGGCAGGAGCCCGATCGCTCAACGAGATCGTCGCTGCAGTCCAGGCGCGTCTCGGCGAGGCGGATGCCGTCGAGGCCTTTGACAGGAAGCTGGTTGCGCACGGCTATGCCCCGCTCCCTGACTACGATGAGCCTCGCTTTGTCGTCAGCGACGTGCGCAGCTATCGTGTCGGTGACGGTTTTCCGCGTCTCATGCGGTCGCAACTGCCGACAGGGATTGCTAACGTGGCCTACGACATCAGGCTGGAAACGATTGCTCCCTACGAGTGTGACGAAGCAGCCATCTTCGGGGAGGATTGATGGAGCAGACCGACGAAGAGTTCTTCCACGACTTCCGACAGGAACTGTTGGCGGGCGCCGAAGCCAATGGCAGCTTCCAGCTCTCCGAATTCATGGAGGCCATCGCGAACGACCTAGTCGAGACAGGCTTCACGGAAGGTTTCGAACTCTGCCATTTCCGGGCGCAGCGTGGCATGCGCGTGGACGGCTACTGGTTCAATGACGAAGGAGTTCTGGACCTCTTCATCGCGGACTTCGACTCCCGAAACGAGCTGGCATCGCTCACCAGAACGGAAGTGGTCGCGGCATTCAAGCGTGTTGCCAACTTCTTCGAGGCCAGTGCCAACAAGGGCCTGGCCGGCGAACTGGAGGTCACATCGCCGGAGTACGGCCTTGCCAGGCAGATTGCGGATCGCAAGGGCGCCATTCGGCAGGTCAACTTGGTTCTCTTCTCCGAGCGCACGCTCAGCGAGAAGATTCAGGCCCTTCCCGATACGGAAGTGGCAGGTGTTCCGGCTGCTCACCACATCTGGGACATCTCACGACTTCATCGTCAGCGAAGCTCCCGCAGCCACAAGGAGCCACTCGACCTCGACTTCGAGCAAATGTTCGGCAAGGGTATCGCCTGCCTTCCCGCACACCTGGGGACCGATGCCTATCAATCCTATCTCATGGTCATGCCTGCCGAGGTGCTGACGACCCTGTACGAGAGATTCGGAGCGCGTTTGCTTGAGCAGAACGTCCGAACATTCCTGCAGGCGCGCGGTAATGTGAACCAGGGAATAAGGGCGACGATCCTGAACGAACCTGGGATGTTCTTTGCCTACAACAACGGGATCACGGCCACTGCACAGAGTGTCGAGACAGGGATGACGGATTCCGGTCTGGCGATCACCAGGGTTGTCGATCTCCAGATCGTCAATGGTGGCCAGACCACGGCATCGCTGTTCCACACACGGAAGCGGGACAAGGCCGATCTTTCCCAGATATTCGTCCAGTTGAAGCTGTCTGTCATCGACAGCCGACAGAGCGAAACGGTCGTTCCAAGGATATCGGAGTATGCGAACACCCAGAATCGGGTGAATGCCGCCGACTTCTTCTCGAACCACCCGTTCCATGTGCGGATGGAAGGGTTTTCCCGACGGATTTGGGCGCCGGCGCAGAAGGGCGCCCCGCGCGAGACGAGGTGGTTCTATGAGCGCGCACGCGGCCAGTATGCCGATGCGCAGTCGAAGCTCACGCCTGCGGAACAGCGTCGCTTCAAGGCGGAGCATCCCAAGCCACAGATGTTCACGAAGACGGATCTTGCGAAGTTCGAGAATGTCTGGGATGACCACCCCAGGTGGGTGAATCTTGGCTCCCAGAAGAACTTTGCGCGCTACGCCGCCCGAATCGGCAGCGAGTGGGAGAAATCATCCGACGCGTTCAACGAGTTCTATTTCAAGAGGGCTGTCGCACGTGGCCTGATCTTCCGCGCCACGGAGCGCATCGTTTCTGCACAGCCCTGGTACAACGGCGGGTACCGAGCAAACATCGTGGCCTACACGCTGGCGGTACTCGGTGACATCACGAAGCGCAGGAAGGAGAGCATCGACTTTCTGGGCATCTGGAATGCGCAGAAGGTCGACCCAGTGCTCGAAAGTGCCATCGCTGTCGTGTCAGGGGTCGTGAACGATGACATCATCCGACCGCCACAAGGCATTTCCAACATTTCCGAGTGGTGCAAGAAGGAGGCGTGCTGGACGAGGATACAGGCTCGTAGCGAAGAGATTGCCAATCTCCTCCCGCCCGAGTTCTACGATCGACTTGTTCCGCAGGATAATCAGGCAGCGATTGTGAAGACAGCGAAGCAGACGCAGAGGATCGACAACGGCATCGAGGCGCAACGAAAAGTGCTGGCTGTTACCGCTGCGGAATGGGCTCGCATCCATCAGTCGCTGCTTGAGAAAGATCTGCTCACGCCCAAGGAAGACGGCGTGCTCAGGGTTGCCATGCAGATTCCCTCAAAGCTTCCGACAGAGAAACAGAGTGTGGTGCTGCTGGACATTCTCGACAAGGGGCGGATGGAGGGCGTGGTTGTGAGCGAATCCTGAGCGAATGCTAACGGCCAGAGGGTCACCAAGGACGCTGCCGCCATGCGGTGGTGCAAGCACGCTTCAGATCACGCGGCGAACGTAGGCTCCAAACCCTGGAAGTACCTGCCGGTGCCCCACGACGAAATCAACGAGTCGAAACGGCTCGCGGATTACCTGCGCTTTGAGGTCAAGGAGTAGTTGAGTTGCAGCTGTTGCCAGATGGAGATTCCGATATGAGCCGTGCTCATCTGCGCTTCCGGGTCGATTTCCGTCTCGCGACGTTGTTGAGCCAGGAGTACTCCTCGTCCGAGCGAGCGCTGAAGGAGCTCGTGGACAACGCATTGGATGCCGACGCGGAGCGGGTATGGGCTGGACGATGAGCCTTCGATAGTTCTCGGGGAAAGCTCGCATTTCGCCAGGAGGGGCCATGAATCAACAGATGTCACAGCCATCACCAAGAGAGCATCATTTCTACGTTGCGATTGCCAAGTTTCTTTTCCACCATCCGGAGCATGGCGTCGTATCTGTACGGGACCCGATCAAGGTCAAGGACGCAGAGCGGTACAGGCTCAGCCCCCTCATACTCTATGGATTGACCGTTGCCGGGTTGCCCATTCGGTGGATGACCTTTACACCGGTCGATCAGCCCAAGGCCTTCCGGGATGTTCTTCTGGATGCGTGGCGTAACGTCAAGGGCTTGCGTGGCCGACCGGACATTCTGCGGATCAATCGCCACCTCGCGACGGCCAGCCCTGAACTGGTAGGGGAAATGGCAAGAATCGGAGTCCAGGTCGAGGTCGCTGATGCCAAGGAGAAATCCCTTCCAGCGTCTCTGCGCTCGGCCCAGGACTCCAGCCGGTGGCTGCTGAGGAAGCACGACGGAAAAGACCGGTCTCTTACCGGGTCCATCCAGGCCCTTTGCCGGGACGCTCAAAATGACCACGATTTTCGTGTCAGGGATGGTCACAGAGGTATGAACAGCCGCGAGGTCGAGGACAGAATCCAGCAGTGGCTGGCCTTACCGGCGCAAGTACCGGTGCCAACAGTGAGCGGAGGACTGGACTGGGAACCCGGTCCATGGCTGTCATCCTGGGAAACCTCTCTGCCGCCCGATCAGCCCCGTTATTTCAACCTCGACGGGTTCGATGGCAGGACATGGCTGCTGACAGGTGAGAAGGCACCGGAGGACATCGTTGAGGATGATGATTTCTGGGCCGACAGTGACTATGACAACGCCGCCGAGATTGCCAAGAACCTCGTGGCGTGCTGGCCCAATTCGCCTGCAGACGTTGCCAAGTGTGCAGGGATCACCCTGCGGGAACTTCAATGGTTCACCTCAGGAAAGGCTCCCCTGGACCGACATGCACGCTTTGACCTGGAAGACTTGCTCGGCATGGAATACGACGAACGCATTAGTAGTTATGTAGGGGCCGGGCCTTATGTCCTGGTGGCCCACAAACCCCAGGCCATCAAGGAAGTCTACGAAGCCATTTCCAAAGGCGGAGACGCACGTCCCTGTGAGATTGTCCCTCGCCAGGGAGCCGCAGATCCAAGCTGGCGATACGTGTTGATCAATACGTATGGAGAGCCCCCGAGCATTGTGATGGCACCTCGCGGAGCAAATATCACGGAGCGTCTTCCGGACTTGCTTATGAATTATGACGGCATCAGGGCTGTCGCTCCGGAGTTCTACCGGGATGTCGTTTCTACCTGCGCCCGGGCCTGCCGCGAACCTGCCGTCAACATCCGGGAGATGAAAGACTTTGTGAAACGCTACGAAGCGCACTGGGCAGATTGCGCTTGGCAGCCGGAGTGATCTACAGATACTTTTTGAACGTCGCCGCCGCGATGCACACCGCCACGCCGAGCAGTGCGGCGCTGGGCAGCAGGATCAGCAGCGGGTTCACGCTGACCGGCAGTGCCAGGTAAGTCACCCATGGCAGTACGGCCAGCGGGATCAGGCTGGCCCTGGCGCGGTGATAGATGAACCCCGACTCGCGTCCCGCGCCGAAGCGGCGGATGTCCCGGCGCACCAGGCCGTCCACCAGCCCGACGAAGGCGGCCATCAGGAACAGTGGCAGGGTCAGGCACAGCACCAGCAGCCGCACGAGAAAGACCAGCGTCGTGTAGGCCGAGGCGATCAGGTAGCTCTCCACGCTCACGTAGACCAGGCCGATGTAGTAACGGAAATCCTTGGTCGGGCGATGGCTGCCGGCGCTGGCTTGGGCCGAGGCGTCGCGTATCCAGTCCAGCAGACCGCTTTTCACGAACAGCCAGTCGTAGCCCTGCTCGACCAGCCGGTGCGCGGTGCGCCCCGGCTCCTGCACCAGCGCGCTGCGCGTGAAATGCGTGGAGAGCTGATCCAGTTCGTAGTGCAGCATGCCCTGCGCGTGGCGCCAGCCCTGCTCGGGCCAGAAGAAGTGCATGCCGACGCATTCGATCAGGATGCACAGCAGCAGCGCGCCGCACAGCACGCCGAAGAAGCGGAACGGCAGCGTGACCAGGCTGGCGATCAGCCCCTGCTGTCGTTGCTGCGTAACCGGTCACTGAGCGGCGTCCTTCTCCAGCCTCCGTCCGCGCGGAACAATCCCTCCCACATTCATCAGGGAGGAGCCGGCAGTGACCAGGGCGACAGCGACCAACAACAAGTGGCGGCGGCGTAGCCGTCAGGAATGGCAAGCAGTCATCGCGCGGTTTGCCGAGAGTGGGCTGGGGGTCGAACCGTTCTGCGCCCGTGAGGGGCTCAGCGAGTCGACCTTCCGGCGCTGGCGTAGCCTGCTGGGCGAGCCGAGTACGCAGTCCGCCGCGCCGGCGATGGAGCGCATCGGCTTCGTCGACGCCGGCACGCTCAAACTCGGCGGCACGGGTCGCCTCGAGCTTCGACTCGATCTGGGCGAGGGCGTGATCCTTCACCTGTCGCGCGGCTGATGTTCTTCCCCGAAGGCGCGGTCCGGGTCCATGTTTATGGCCGCCCGGTCGACATGCGCAAATCCTTCGATGGCCTGTACGCGCTCACCCGCCAGGCGCTCGGCTGCGATCCGCTGTCGGGCGAGCTGTTCGTATTCATCAACCGGCGCGGCACGCAGATGAAGGTGCTGTACTGGGATCGCACCGGATTCTGTGTGTGGGCCAAGCGCCTCGAACAGGGACGCTTCGTGTCGAACTGGGCGCAGGTTCGCACGCGCCAGATGGACTGGACCGGGCTCAAGCTGCTGCTCGAAGGCATCGAACCGGCACGCACCAAGCGCCGTTTCCGACTGCCCGCAAACGCCGTGCAACCCGCATGAATGCTGGGTTATACGGTAAAATATGCGCCATGCCCGCGCCGCACTCCGCCCCCGTTCCGACCCTTGCCGAGGCCGCCCAGTGGGCGCCCGAGCGCGTCGTCGAACTGGCCCAGGCGCATGAGGATCTGCAGCGCCAAGTGCAGACCATCCAACATCAGCTCGAGTGGTTCCGCCGCCAGCTCTTCGGCCAGAAGAGCGAGAAGCGCCTGGTCCCACCGGACCCGGCGCAGATGCATCTGGGCGAGCTACCGATCCCCGAATCGCAGCCCGACACCCCCGGCAAGACCGTGGCGGGACACACCCGCCGTGCGTCGCGCACCGACTACGCACAGGACAAGGACGAATCGGCGCTGTTCTTCGACGAGACGCGCGTCCCGGTCGAGACCATCACGCTCGCCAACCCCGAGACCGAGGGACTCACCGCTGACCAGTTCGAGGTGATCGGCGAGAAGGTCAGCCATCGCCTGGCGCAGCGCCCGGGCAGCTACGTGATCCTCAAGTACGTGCGCCCGGTCATCAAGCGCCGCGACACGCAGACGATCCACTGCCCGGCGGCGCCCGTCGGGGTGATCGAGGGCAGCCGCGCCGACGTGAGTTTCCTGGTCGGGCTGCTGCTCGACAAGTTCGCCTGGCACCTGCCGCTGTACCGCCAGCATCAGCGCCTGGCCGATGCGGGGATCACGGTCAGCCGCGCCTGGCTCACGCAACTGGCCGCACAGGCCGCCGCGCTGCTCGTGCCGATCTACGAGGCGCAGCTCGCATCGATCCGCGCCAGCCGCGTCAAGGCCATGGACGAGACCCCGATCAAGGCCGGCCGTGCCGGCCCGGGCAAGATGAAGGGCTGCTACTTCTGGCCGGTGTATGGCGAGCTGCACGAGATCTGCTTCCCGTTCTTCGATAGCCGCGCACACAGCAATGTCGAGAAGGTGCTCGGGCTCGAGCCGGCCGAAGGCAGTGTCCTGCTCTCGGACGGCTATGGCGCCTACGAGACCTACGCGAGCAAGACCGGGCTCACGCACGCGCAGTGCTGGACGCACTGCCGGCGCGAATTCATCAACGCCGAAGCGGCCGAGCCCGAGCTGGCGGCCAAGGCGATCGCGTTCATCGGCGCGCTCTACGCGGTCGAAGCGAAGATCCGCGACGACAAGCTCAAGGGCGAGGCCAAGCGCGAGTACCGGCTCGATCACGCCCGCCCGATCGTGGCGGCCTTCTTCACCTGGGTAAAGGAGCGCCTGGACGCGCAGGGGCTGCTGCCGACCAACCCGCTGACCAAGGCGCTGATCTACGCGCACAAGCGACGGGCGGCACTGGAAGTGTTCCTGGCCGACCCGGATGTGCCGATCGATACCAACCACCTCGAACGAGCGCTTCGACCGATTCCGATAGGTCGGAAAAACTGGATGTTCAGCTGGACCGAGCTCGGCGCCCAGCATGTGGGCGTCGTCCAGAGCCTGATTGCGACCTGTCGGCTGCACGAGGTCGATCCTTACGACTATCTCGTCGATGTGCTCCAGCGCGTCGGCCAGCACCCGGCCGCCGACGTCGCACAGCTCACGCCCAGGCTGTGGAAGGAGCACTTCGGGAAAGCTCCGTTGCGCTCGGATATCTCAAGCCCCGCTGCGTAGCAACGACGCCGCTGGGTGAGCGCTTACGTTGCTGCTGGCGCTGTGCCGCGACGGCCGGATCGCTCATGCTTCGGCTTCTTCAGCGGCGGCCATCTGCTTGAAGTCGTCCAGCAGGTCGTCGGGCAGCGCCTTGTCCTGCAGGCCGGGGATGCCTTGGTTCTCCCACCAGTCTCCTGCCTCGACGTAGTGCTGTCGCATGTAGCCGGCCAGCTCCTGCAGATCCTTCGGCATGGCTTCGTCGGGGTCGGGCGCAGGCAGCGGCATGCGGACTTTCCAGAGGTTGCCGCCCTCGGTCAGCGCGAAGCACTGCCCCTTGGGCAGCGCCACCACATGCGCCGGCTCGATCAACGGCACGCTGTTGCTGCTGATGCGGTCCTGGGTGTTGGACGTGAACGCGGTATTGCCGTGCGGATCGGAGCTGTCGGTGGCGCCGCTCATCAGCGCCGTGGCGTACACCTCGACCTTGGGCAGTTGTCGCGTCAGCAGCTCGGCGGTGGCGGTCTCGCGCACGCGCAGCATGAACAGGTTGTTGAAGTTGCCGACCACCTGGCCGGCCTTGGCACGATTGCCGATGCGGGCCTCGATGTCGCTCAAGGTCTGCGTGTAGGCCGTCACCTGCACGCCGGCACCGCCGCCCTTGTTGACCATCGGAATGAACTCGTCGCCCATGAGTTCGTTGAATTCGTCGGCGTGGACGTTGATCGGAATCTTGGCGCCCGCCGCGGCGCCGGGCAGCCCGTCGTCGACGCCGAACTTGTAGATGTGGCCGGCGACCGAGACCAGATCGCTGAACATCGAGTTGCCCACCGCCGCCGCGACTTCGGCGTCGGACAGCGCATCCAGCCCCACGTAGACCACCGCGCGTTTGCGGATGACCTGCATCCAGTCGAAGATCGGCCGCGGGTCGGACAGGTCGGAATAGTTCGGTGCGAGCAGTTGCGCGATCTTGCCGGTGGTGAGCTTCTCCAGCAGCGGCAGCAGCGAAGCGACGATCTTGTCGAAGTAGGTCCGGTCGTAGCGCACGGCGCTGCGCAGGCCGTCGAGCACCGGGTCATAGATGCGCACTTGGGACAGGTACTGTTCGAGGGCCACCACGCGCTTCTCGCGCCCGATCATGTTGCGCGGGATGTTCTTCTCGTTCAGCTTCGCTTCGAGCTGGACGATGACCTCCCAGGCCTTCGGCTCGTTCTTGGCGAAGTAGTGCTGGGCGTACTCGATGAACAGCGCGTCGATGTTGATGACGTGGCGCTGGATCAGCAGGTAGTCCGGCCGCTGCCCCAGCTCGACCAGGGCGCGCGCGATGATGTTGACGAAGCGCCAGGCGAATTCGCGGAACGCGGCGCTGTTGCCTTCGCCGGAGAGCTGCCCGGCGATCCGCGTGGCCACCTCGGAGATCCGCCCGAAGCGGCCCACCGCGTTGTAGCGCGCCGAGATGTCCGGCCAGCCCAGGTGGAAGACGTAGAACTCGCCTTCGCGCCCGGCGCGCTTGGCCTCGACGTACATGCGCTTCAACAGGTCCGCATCACCCTTGGGGTCGAAGACGATCACCACCTCGTGCTCGCCGCGGACCTTGCGGCGGATGTCTTGCGTGATGAACAGCTCGCCCAGCCGCGTCTTGCCCACGCGCGTGGTGCCCAACACCAGGGTGTGGCCGACGCGCTCGCCCAGCGGCAGGGTGACGTCGACCTCGGCAGGTTCGATGCCATGCAGGCGCGGCAACCCGCCGACCGGCGGCAGCGGCCGCGCCGGGTTGAGCGGGCTGTCCCAGGCCAGCGCGCGCGCCAGCGTCGAGACGGGAAACGGCGCGAACTCAAGCCGCTCCTCCAGCCGCCGGGCGACCCGATAGATCGCCGTCGGCTCGACATAACGGCGGAACTCCGGCCGGTAGGTCTGCATCAGCCGATGCGTGTGTCGCTGCTCCCAGCGAAAGCCCCGGCCGACGAACAGTCGTTGCTGACTCACCGGCACGTCGCGGCTGGTCATCACGTAGCGCGGCAGGCGGCGGATGTTGCGGCGATAGCGCAGGATCGCCCAGGCATCGCGCAGGCGAATCGCGCCGAAGGTCAGGAAGGCTAGCGCCGAGCCGAGGCCGAGCAGCGGGTTCAGCGCGAGCGACCACGGTGCCACCAGGCACAGAGTCGCGGCGCCGGTGCAGACCGCCACGGTGTAAAGCTCCACCGCTGGCCGGAGCAGAACCTCGACCGCATGCGGTTGGGCCATTTGCGCACCTACTGCTCGACGCCGGTGGACGTGATCAGCACCGGGTAGTGGCGCAGGCCCAGGCGCTGGGCCAGGTCGTCGCCGGAGGCCGGCGAGAGAGTCAGGTCGGGCGCCAGGCGGCGCAGTTCGACCAGCGCCGCCGTCGACTCCACGTTGACCACCAGGCCCACGGCGCCCAGCTCCCGCAGCGCGGCGTGGCGCTGTCGCAGCCAGGCGCGCGAGCGTGCGTCGTCGCCGACCAGGAACAGCGGCGTCAGGCCCGGCGCCCGGATGACGCGGCGCTGCACCTCGCCCGGCGACAGTTGCGTCGAGCGCACCGGCAGCATGGCCGCTTCGGCGTCGGCCGCGTTGCCCGCGCGAGGGGCTGGCATCGGGGCCGGAGGTGTGGCGTGATCCGGCTGAGGATTCAGCGACCGGTAGTACGGCAGCGCGGAGTCGCCGCCGCGGTCTTCGACGACGATCAGCGGCGCGGAGGCGGTCTGCGCGAAGACGGTGGTCGTGGACAGCAGCCCGATGGCGGCGATGAGGACGATGTGGTTCATGGCGTGGTGACCTGAAGGGTTGGAACGGGAACGCCGGGGTCGAGCACGCGGGTCAGGTGCCGATGCACACTGCGCCGGTAGCGCGCTGCGGGTGCCCCACCGGCGGGCCGGTGGTAGCGGCCGATGGCAAGCAGCCAGTCCTCGCCCGGCGTGTGCTGTTCGCGCAGGATTTCCGCAGCGATGGCGAGGTTGCGGTACGGGTCCAGCAGCTCGCAGGGCTGTGTGTAGCGATGCGTGTGGTAGCCGAGATTGACCTGGCCGAGGCCGGCGTCGATGCGATTGGCCGGCGTGCGGGCGAGCGCCCGGCGCAGCCCTGCGCAGGCCTCGGCTCGGGTGGCGTAGCGCTGCGACGTGCCGGCGACGTTGAGCGTCCACGGCCAGGGCACCAGGCGCCCGCGCAGCCGGGTGCCGCTCTCCTGCAAGGCCACCGCGTACAGCACCGCCGCCGGTACGTCCGCACGATGCGCCGCCAGTTGGTACGCCGGTGGCGGCACATCCCGCGCCAGGGCGGCCAAGGCCCAGCCGCCGGTGGCGAGCAGCAGCACGGCGCTGGCGCCGCGGATGGCGATGCGGGACGGCCGATGCTCCCGGCCCGGAGCACCTATTGCCGCTGCCATTGGCCGTTCACCTCGCGCACCACGGCCGGCAGATCGCCGGGGAGGCCCAGCGACAGCCAGCGCCCCGCATCGTGGTTGAGCGTGATGGTGCGGGCGCGCACCCTGGCCGGGTCGATGCCCGACTGGGTGGCCCACTGCCGGATGCGCGCGTCGTCCTGGCGGCTGCCGACCATGTAGAGATCGAAGGCCGTGCCGGCCGCCTGCAACTGCTGCACGCGCTGCGCGCACGGTGCGCAGTCGGCCTTGACGAAGACGGCCAGGCGCCCGGAGCCGGTGTTGCCGGCACCCTGCGCCTTGGCGCCGGGAAGGCTCACGCGCGGCTGGCCGGGAAACAGGCGCTGCCACGCCGCGTCGTAGGCCCGCTGGTAGGCCAGCGTCTTGCCGACGCGCCGGGCCTCGGCCTGCACCTGCAACTCCGCGTAGCGCCTGCGCTCCTCCTCGCTGCGGGCCTCGATGCCGAGCGCCGTGAGCGGATCGAGCTGGGGCGAATAGACCCCGAGCGGCCCCTGCATCAGTTGCCGGTAACGTGCCCACTCCTCGGGCTGAAGCCCCCACTCCCGCGCCTGCCTCTCGTCGAGCGCAGCATCGGCGCCCGGCTGCACCTGGGCGGGCACCATGCGCGAGTTCGTCACCGGGGCCGGCTGGGCGGATGCGCCGAAAGCGGCGAACAGGACGATGGCAGCGAGCAACGGCCACAGGTTCATGGCGACCTCCTACGGTACCGCAACGCGCTGCGTCTGCCCGTTCACCCGGAACACGCCCGCCTGCGCCTCGATGGACTGCAGTTGCCAGCCGCCCTCGGCATCGCCCTCGCGCAGCAGCCGGGTGCCCGCGAGCGAGGCCGCGGCGGTGGAGGTGATCGACAGAAAGCGCTCGCCTCCCCGCAGCTCCACGCCGAGCACCCGGAACGGCGGCTCCGGCACCTTGGGCTTCGTCGCAACCGGAGCGCGCGGGCGAGCGGCGGATGCCACCTGCCGGGTCTTCTCCAGGCGGGTCTCGATCCCGTTCACGCGCGCCTGCAGCGTCTGCAGGTCGACGGCCAGGGCCCTCGCCTCGTCGGCCTCTTCGAGGCGCGTCATCCGTTCGTCCAACGCCTGCCGCGCGGTGGCGAATTCGGCCTGGCTGATCGGCGCCGGCCGGCGCTTGTCCGCATCGGCCTGCCTTTCGAGATCGGCCACGCGCAGGCCCAACGCATTGATCTGCGCATCCTGTGCGCTGCTCTGGGTCTGTTCGGCGAGCCGCGACAGGCCGACGCTGTTGATGAGTGCCACGGCACTGATGAGCAGCAGCCAGAAGACCGCGGCGACCTTGAGCCAGCGCGTGCGGGAATGGCGCTCGGATGGCGCTTGGGGAAAGGTCATGGCCGCATCTCCTCGGGCCGGTCGGCGTCCGGCACGGGCGTGGTGGTGCCGGGCGGGTTGGCGGAAAGGAAGGTGGGAGCACCGTGCCGGCTGAAGCAGACCTGGCGGCTCAAGTCATCGACCGACAGCTCCCAGGCGGGGCCGGCAAGGGTCAGCAAGGCATCGCGCAGCATCAGCGGACCCAGGCGCAGGTGTGCGGCGGGCAGCGGCAGCGCGTAGAGCGCGGCGGCCTCGGCCGTATCGCAGAGCCGGTAGCCGGAGCGCAGGAGCACATGGCGCATGGCATCGCCCACGCTGGCATCGAGCATGGGCGGAATCGAGACCTCCACCGCCTGCTGCAAGAGATCACGCTGCGCCGGTTCCGGCACCAGCTCGACCAGGGTGTAGCGGCCGTAGCGGGTCACGGGCACCAGTCGCTGCTCCGAAGCTGGCTCGTCGGGTAGCGGCGCTTCTATGTGGTCAGGGGTGGCCGGTGTCGTCGTGCAGCCGGACAGCAGGCCGCTGAGCACGGCGAAGATGCAGAGGAAACGGGGCAAAGACGGCAGCATGTGGCACCCCACGGTGACGGGATGCCTTCACCATTGCAGGACCGTGCTGCGCGGGCTGCCGAAAATCCGAAACGCGCGGCGCCCCATTTCCCCAAGGAAGGGCGCTCGCTACACAGTTCGACCACTCAAACAAGGAGAAGGAAGTTGGCGAAAGACGATGCAGATAAAGCGGGCAGCACCGCCGCTGTCGAAAAAGGTCTTGGAGCGCTGGAGAGAGCCTGGGATGCCCACTGGGCGTTGCGGCTGATTTGCCTCGCGCTGTTCCTCGACATGGCCATGATGCTTCGTGCCGGTCGAGGGCTGTGGCAGTGGTCGCCTGGCGACAAGGCGCTACTGAGTGATGTGGGATGGGTCGCAGTCCTCGTCGTCGCCTTCAGCTTCGCGGTAGCCATCGTGATCCCCGTCGTCCTGATCGTGCTGCGTCAGATCAGCGTTATCGTCCTCAGTTGGCTGCCGGGCTTTCTCACGGCTTCGGCTGAGCCGGCCTACCAGAGGCCATTGGGATATGCACCTGCACGCGACTTCCGAAACCTGGCTCTGCGCGAGAAGGACAATTTCCTGTTCCGCATGTATGAGGCACATGAACAGAAGAAGCAGGCCGAGAGACTGACTCGGGAGCGAGCCGGCGAGCTGACGGCGGCAGCCCTTCTGGCGGCGCTGGCGGATTGGCTGCTCGTGCAGTGGATCTCCGGTAGCGTCGGCTTGATCGGCGCGATCGTCGAGGCGCTGGCTGGCTGGGCGCCCATCGTCACGGCGGTCACTCTGCTGTGCGCTGGTTTCATCCTGAAGTGGGCCTGGTTCTCGGACACCCCTCCCGACGTGATCTACTACCCGCCGCTGGATCAAGAGCTGCGGGACAAGGAACGGGAAGCCCGCGGACTTTGTTGAAGAAAGCAGCGGCCCCCGAAGGGGCCGCCAAGTCCAGCAACGCTCAATGCACCAACTGCCGAGCCAGTGCCACCTCCACCGAGTCGCCATCCTGGTTCAGGACATCGAGTCCGGATTCGGGCACGTCGCCCGAGGTGGATTGCGACACCATGATCTTCCTGGCCATCAGCCCCAGGCAGGTCATCTGCGAGGAACTGGCATAGCCCAGGTAGATCACGATGGCTGTCGTGGGTTCTGGCGGTACTCGATGCCCTTCGTTTTTTTTCGGGGCAGAGGTTCGATCCGAAGATGCCCCGAGGTGGGAGTTCTCACCATGAGCATTACTTCCCCGGAATTCGGATGTCGTACACCCGAATCGAACCGACGCCGCTCGAGAACCGCTTCTCGTCGAATCTCTTCGGACTCAGATACCAAGTCTGTGAAACCTTTCGAACCGAACTCAGTATGGCGGAAGCAAGCGCCTGCATTTTTGTGCCCGTCAGGCCAAGTTCGAAGTTGGCTCCGCCCGAACCGTAGATTTCCAGATACTTCGCGTCGAGATACTCGACAAGCCCGAGCAGATCATCGTTTCCGAATCTGGTGACGGATGCATTTGGATAATTCTGACAAATGAACTCCGCAGCGTATGCGGCCACCTTGGCGTGCGGTGGGTCTCCCTCCGGAGTGACGATCTCGATTTGATCGAACTCGCGGCGATCCAGCAGGGAGAAGAGGCGTTCGTGCTTCGGCGATGCGAATGCAAGCAGGGCGCGGTTTCGGGACGGATCGGAGACATCATTAAGCAGCTTGATGTCCTTGTACGGTCCGTCTTCTCCAGTCAACAACTCCGCCAGGCTGTCAAGAAAGGCGACAGGATCGTCCGATCGTTCGGCGGCGAATAGTTTCTCGAGGTCTTCTTGGAGCGGATAGTGTCGCTCGGCCGACGCGTGACATACGAGGACTCGCCCTTTGGCGATCAGCTCACTGCGGACCGCCTTGAAGATCAAGGGCTTCGCGAGACCGGATATGTCCACGAGCGCAAGGCCGTCTAGACGCGGGAGGGCGGCGAGCGCCTCGTCATAAGCGGCCTCTACCACCGTTGTCCCCGATTTGCTCCACGCAATGAGGATATCCTGTGAACGCCCTTCCACCGGGTACCTAATCGCGTGTACGGTCTGCGGATGGAGTGCTCCCGAGAGGAATCTGTTCGACGCAAGCGTGCGGTCTTCAAACCCCAATCCCACCAGGGCCGAACTCACCGGGAGTGTGGCAAGCTCGTTCTCGGAAATTTGGCGGATCGAGACCGACACCTTGTCGGCCCACGCCTTCTGATCCGGAGACTTTGTGTCGCTCTCGAATGCGCCGAACAGATCGGCTTGCCCTGGCGCCGTCCTGCGGACGGAAGCTTGTACCGGCGCGGGGGGAGTTACAACAGGTTGTTCCTGAATAGCGACTTCGGATTCCTGGCTGGGTTGGCCGCTGCCCAGGGCGCCGGTTTCGTCAACTTCGTCGTTGATCTGGTTGCGCAACAGGATCTCCTTGGCGGCGGCCACATCGTCCAATTCTAGCCACCTGCTCAAGTCGTCTCCGGACAACTCGAAGCGATCCCTGTCGGCAAGGCCGATGAATGCGGCCAGGCCATAGATCTTTCGATAGCTCAGAATAAACTGCAGGATCGGGTCGGAGTCCTTCGTCTTGGTGCGCGGCGCTCCGCCAGCAAAAACGAAGACGCCGGCATCGATGAGGTCACGAAGTCTGTCGATCTGCTGCTTCTGGCTGTTCTCGTCCTCGGCGGTGACCCTGACGTAGATCGAAGAGTATTGCCTCAGGCGTGCTTTCGATTTTCCTTCCTTCGGCGCATTGCGATATGACCGCACCAGCAGGTCGTGCGCCGTTTGTGCGAACGCGAGGGCGTGGTTCTTGAGATTCCTTGAGTAGGTGGCGCGCCGGTTGAGATCGTAGAGCCGGCGTGCACTCATCTCTTGGAAGCACTCGGACTGGGTTTGGTCCTCAATGGGATATGCGTTGGCGTTACTGCCTCGGCGAAGGATTTCTTCGTAGAGTTTGATGACATCGCCGATGTCACCGACGCAGACACTGGTAAGGCAGGACAGGCCCCTGTATACGCGCTTTTTCTGGCCCGCCCCTTCGCTTGAGGAGGCGATCTCTCTGGCAACCTGTTCCAAGGGTACGTCGCCGAGAATCACCCGCGGATCCCGCTGCCTGGGATGCTGTGCGTGGAGGTCGGCACGCAATTGAAGAATCCTGGCAATGAAGTCCTTGCCTGCGGAGCCGGGAGCACTGATGGTTTTGAAGACATCCTCACCAAGGTCGAACACCCTCAGGTCGCGATCGATTCGAATCGGGTGGTTTCTTCCAGGTGATCGGAGGCCGAGTTCGATCGTCTGCCATTCGGATGTGAACTTGAACGCGCAGATCGGGCTCTGGAAAAGGAGCGCGGAAAGGAGCGCCTCGATCTTGTCGAGCTCAAGATATCGAGTTGATACGTCATCCAGGAGATAGAAGATCGAGGCAGACTCAAACACCTCCGAGCACTCCCTGAGGCTGCTCGCCAGATGGTTGAACACCTCGGCGGGGGCTTGCTTGACAAGATGCTTCTCGTCGCCGCTGACTGTGAGAACGGCAATCCGTTGCAATCGTTGCTCGAGATCGTCAAGGGAAATGGAGTCTCGCAAGTCATCGACCCCCTCCAGGTAATCAGCGACGGCCGAAGCCAAACGCGTGTGTGCTCCGGGTGCGATGGCTGTTGAGTCGACATCACGGAGGTGCATCAGTGCGCGGGCGGCCTGCAGAGCGTAGGCGACGAAGAGCCGAGTTAGACGATATTCAAGCTTGAGGAGCGACTGCTCCCGTAAATCCAGCAACCTTTGGGCGGAAACAAAGAGTCCGACAAAGCGATCATTTCGGATGCGCTGGATGACCGCCTCGGCCGTTTCGTCCTTCCGTTGTGTTGCGCGGGCGTGGATGTCCAGCGCGCGGAGCAGCATCGTTTTGCCGCATCCCCGCATGCCGGTGATGATCTGCGGGCCGGGGCGGGTGATCTCGGTCAGCCAGCGGTTGGCCGGGTCAACCAGCAGCTTGGGGACATCCCACGATTCCAGTGTCTGGGCGTTGTAGTGGTCAGCGAATCCCTTCAAGCTGAGCGGATTCATCCACGGTCGCCAGTGGTGTGATGCTCTGTAGAAAGATTCTCGAACCTGAGCGACCATGTCGGCCGGATTTGGAAGGCGAAGGTTCTGGGGGTCCGCGCGCAGATTGCCGATGATGCCTTGCAGCGCCAGCGCAACCCGAAAATCCCGGTCCTCCATTTGATCTGGCCTTGCGAGCAGCCCGGCGAGAAGGGTGTTGACGTGCTCTGCGATGAACCCCAAATCCCCCTGTCGGTCGTCGGTACTCTTGCTCTCGTCGGAGACACTGCCGAGGTCGATTGCCATGACCTGCAGCATGGGATCAATCGCGTCAGGTCGTCGCGATTCAGGGCGGAGTCTCTCGACGATGAGGTTTTCGGAGTGCAGGTCGTTGTGGTTAAGTTTGTTAGCCTCCAGTTCGGCACGAAGCTGCAACAGATCGATTGCGACCTGACAGATCGACGCGGCACTGGGCGGTGTCCTGCTGTTGACGAAGTCCTTTAGAAGATCGCCTTCGACGTAGTCGAGCACGGTGACGTGGCACGGGATACTGGTCGCGGCGTCATCAGTAAAGACGACGGTCTCATCAGGGATCGCGTCGATGATGTCGACTGCATGCGTCGCGCTGGCCGCCAGTTCGGCGTGCAATCGGACCTCGTCTAGAAACGGTGTCTTCTTGAACGGCGCAAAACTATAAAAGGCGACAGGCGATATCTTGATGACGTACTTCTTCCCGACGAATCCGGCTTCCGCGACGTATGCGGCGCCGTAGAATCCCCTTCCGAGATGCTTCGTGATCCGGTAGTTGCCTATCTTGGTCGGCGGATGGTCCAGGACGAGGCCGTAGGTGCGCCCGCAGGATGGGCACTTGTCACCCAATTCCCTTTCCGCATAGTCCTTTGAAGGACAAAAGAAGCAGCAGTATTTAGCCATTGATCGCCTCGAAATCGGGTCCGTGCGGGAGACGGCTCGGAGTGCCGACTACCTCGTCGAGCCTGTGAATAACGTCCGGCATCAATGATTCGGGCGCCCTAACCGTCGCGATCGGAGTGCCGCCGGGAACCCATTGTCCCGGAGGGATGAGAAGAACGAGTCCAACCGGATCCGGAAAAGGTTCCTGTTCCGATATGAACATGCCCTGCCATTCGACAAGTCGGTCGCGAAGCAGGTCCAAGTGGTAGAAGCAGAATCCATCGTGTGCCGCCAGGACATGTCCGGTGTGGGCCTTTCTCGTGTCGCGTACAAGCGCATCGAAGTCGTCTGGGTCTGCGCCTTGGGCGATGAGGTTGTCGTCGAAGTGCCGGCGGAGCGCTGCGGGGGATGCCTCTGCGACCCTCGCGCGAAGGTCGGCGGGAAGGCAGGCCAAGGCGAGCGTTCGGCAGGTATCGACATGGCTTCCCAGCCAGGGGGAGCATGTTCCACGGAAGACATCGTCAAGCGCGAGCAGGGATTCCCGCCTTCCGAGATAGGGCTGGTATGGGTACCGGGCATCGGTCAGAACCGGTGACGCCTTTATGCCGAGAGTCCGTGCAGCCTGTACAAACAACCGTGCATTTGCTGCTGCGATGGTTTTGTTGTTGCCAAAATTGCCATGAGGAGCGACCCGGATGTCGAGACCTGCATGCTTGACGCCGACGGCAAGCTTCTTCGACAAAAGACTGCCGGCCACCAAAGACGGAATGGTTTGCGCATTCATGGCCTGCCGTAATTTGAACATCCGCCCGTCAAGCGGCGCCATCCGGCCCTTGGCGAGGAAGTGGGCGTATCCGGAAGCGTCGATAATCTGAAGTATCTCTCGAACGGATAGTTCAGTCCGATAGCCGGGGATCTGACCAAGGCAATCGATCCCACCGGCCGGCCGACCCGGTACGCCGAGTTTCGGAACGATCGCTCCTGCCGCACGGAGATATAGCGGCGTCAGAAGCGTACTTAGCGACGCAGGACCGCCCGTGGATGCGACGTCGGCGGAAACTGACCCGCCTACGGTTATGCATTCGCCTGAAGCAGCCAGGATCGTCGCCAGTTCCGCCGCCACGGCGCCATCGTTCGGGAAGCGCGCGGCGATAATGGCAATTACCGTGCGTATATCGTCGTCCGAAGGATCTTGGAACAGTGAAGCGAGGAACCCGGTATCGGTCTCTGGGGTGTCCATCGTCGGTTCCTTATTGAGCGATATGGTTCTGTTCTGTTATCACGAGATCAGCCATGCAACCATTTTTGCAGACATTCGCGGATTGTAGTGAGGTCGGCATTGTCCTGCGGGATTTCGGCGATCTTGAATCGCGCAAGAGTGGTAACCTCCTCGGCGCTAGGCTCAATCTCTGCACTACCGGACAGTAGCTTCTTGAGTGCGGCCTTCGCGTCGATCGAGCCCGCATCGGAATGGCGTCGAGTAGGTTCAAACGCCTCCAAAATTATGTGTTCCGGCAGTTGTCTAGGGAAAAAGTCCAGATGTTTGCGTAGCCAAGCCAGATAGCTGAGTTGGGCCTTGATTTTCGCTTTCTTGTGAGCAGCCTCATCGCGTCCGCCCTGGATATGGTATTGAGGCTCAAATCCGAGCTCCTGCTTGATACGGCTATCCAATTGCGCATGCTCGGCGGGCGCTATCTGGGCAGGATCGCTGAATTCCTTCACTTTCTTCTGGTCGCCGTCGAGCAAGACGAAAACTTCATCACCGGAAACCATGGCAGCCGGCCCCAAGTACTTGAGAATGGACTCGGCGCCACCCGGAGCCACCTTGACCTCGAGTGTCTCGCGGTCGCCGGGATCAAGGCCTTTGGCCGCATGGAGAACAAGTTGCTCTGCCAAGGAATCCTCCACAAGCACTCGACGCTTGTTCTGCGGCGGTCTTCCAAGGCGGTTCAATGCCGCTGCGGGAGAGCTACGGGGGAGAATGCGGGATTGGGTTTTTCCGTTATCCTCGAACACCTTGATTGCTTCATGCGGTAGGCCGGTTAAAAACTCGCTCGAGTGAGTCGAGATAATTATCTGGTGCTTCTTCAGCTTGATCTGATCCAGCAAAAATCTGAGCATAGACCGCTGGGCTCCGGGGTGGAGAGACGTTTCCGGTTCATCGAGCAGAATAAGTGAGTACTCATCTGCGGCCAGGACGTCGACAACCGCGCTCACGGCAGCAATCTCGCCGCTCCCCGCAAACGCTTCGGAGTATTCCGCCCCACGTTTGAAAACGACGCTCAGATCTCTACCTCTATTGCCGGGGTAAAGGGAATGCCGAATGAGGTGAGCTGAATCATAGGAACGGCCGAGAATTCTGGATGCCTCGGTGAGCTCATAAGGCTTAAGCACGCGGTTCTCGAATATGCGCTCGCGGCGCCCCATCTTGTACGACTGCTTGATATCATCCTTCACCGTCTTGAGTCGACGCGCCGCTCGCAGCATCACATCGCGCTTGTTTCCTCCGCCAAGGTCGTCATCGAAGTAAAAGTAGCGGTCGAAGGAACCAAACAACGCCCTGAAATTGATGTAGACGACCTTTCTTCGAACAGGATTCCAGCGATCCTTTGCCTTCCCCTCGAAGTCACCCTCCGGCATGGGTGCCATTCCGTCGCTCTTGCTCCAACGGTATGGCTCCCAATAGTCCTGCTTTTTCCCGATACGTGCTTTCCGAGTTTCAACAACCCCGCCGAAGCCCTCGTGCCAGTAGCCGTAGAAATAACGCTGAGGGTCCCTATTGCTATCCTCGATGGGATCTAAGTCGGTGGAGAACCAAAATTTGGACGTCGAGTGTCCGTACGGCATCCCCCATAGCGCATGTAGCAGCGAGCTCTTGCCGATCCCGTTAGCGCCGACAAGCGCGGTGAGGGGGAACTCGAAATCGACCCGTGTTCCCGACTCAATGTTTTTGAACCTGGGGAATGTCGCGTGAGTTATGTAGTGCTTAAGCGGCTTGCCCGGGGCGAAGTTCTTGAGCGTATCGACAAGCGCGATGATTTCTTCATTCTTTGACATTCGGCCACCGAGTCGTTGCCTGTCACTGCCCGGCCAAATGGCTCTTTATCGCCTCAGCCTGCATGCGCGAAAAAAGCGGAGGGAGGGCATTCCCGATCATCTCGGCGGCGGCGTACTTGCCCCGGCGCAGCGAGAACACATAGCCAGGCGGAAAGCTCTGCAGGAGCGCCGCCTCGCGAAGGGTGATGGCGCGGTCCTCCGTGGGATGAAGAAACCGCCCCTTCGAGGGGTTGATGCAGCCGCCGGTGATAGTGGGCGCAACGTCGTCCCATCGCATACGACCGTAGACGTCGTAGAACCCGTCCTGTTTTTCGTGGCATTTGAGGACCAGTCCTGGGGATAGAGCCGTCCTGCTGCCGCCGTCCTTCGGGATGGCCTTGATCAACTGACGCACGCGTTCGCTGCGCTGCTCACCCAGGCTGTGGAGAGGGTCATTTTTCAGGATATGATCCGGCAGCTTTCCGATCGTATCTCTTACCGTCTTACGCCCTTTCACCGGTTCGATGTGTGAGATTCGACCCAGCCGTGACGCAAGGACAACGAGTCGCTTGCGACGCTGGGGCACACCGAAATCAGCGACATCAAGGATCTGATCGGAGATTTCGTAACCAAGCTTGCGCAGATCCCTCTTGAAATCCAGATAGCGGGTATAGCGTGAGAGATTGGGCACATTCTCCAGCATCACAACTTTCGGCCGCATTTCGCCCACCACCCGGAGAACCTCATCAATAAGCCGGTTACGGGGATCGTCCATTCGCTCTCTCTTGTTGTTGAGTCGGATGCGGGAAAAACCCTGGCATGGGGGGCAGCCGGCCAGCAGGTCAAGTTCCCCCGTCGCGATGCCGCAGGCGTCCAAGATCTCGGAAGCCGAGATGTTGCGGATATCGGCATTGAAAAGCCTCACCTCGGGGTGATTGGCGGCATACGTTTCCGCGGCGAGTGCATCAATCTCCACGGCCGCGCCCACGGTGAAGCCCGCATCACGGAGGCCTTGGGTCAGGCCCCCGCAACCCGAAAATAAATCTATGGCCATGCGCATATTGGACTTCTTTTTCATCTTGACGGCTGCCGTGTGAATCACTCGTCTGTCGTAGTTGTAGCTCTCTTTTTTGCTCGGGAGGCGCCTTTCGCGCCCGGTTCCACTGGTATTCCCCTGCTCTCGCAGTAATTGATCACGAGTGTCTCGATCATGTTCGACAGTGTCCGGTGCTCCCGCTCGGCCGCGATCCGCAGCAGCTCCTTCATCCTTGGAGAAAACCGCAGGTTCACCGTCTCGGTCTTTCGTTCGACATCGCCCATTGATTGACCCTCATGCCTATCGCGTGGCATCCTATTGGAATGTAACGTAAATGTAAAGATGATGTGCGTCGACCGCACCCGATTCAAGCCGCCAAGTCGATGCGATGCAACGGAAGAAAATACGTAAACTCTACCCGCTGACCAAGTCGGAACAGATGGCACGCGTCCGCGGGGCGGATACGGGGCCGGAGATGGTCCTGCGCCGCGCTCTCTGGCGTGCCGGACTGCGTTACAGGGTGCGTCCAAGTGTTCCGGGGCGGCCGGACTTGGCCTTCGTCGGCTGCAAGATCGCGGTGTTTGTCGACGGCTGCTTGTGGCACGGTTGTCAAGACCACTACAAGCCCCCGGTCACCAAAGCATCGTTCTGGTCTGAGAAGATTGCGCGTAACCGGCAGCATGATCGGGAGGTGGAGAACGCGCTTGGCGCGCTCGGCTGGACGGTTTTGCGCTACTGGGAACACGAAGTGGAAGGCGACCTGGCAACCGTCGTAGATCGCATACGAGCGGCGGTTGCTCGGTCTCGGGCGGACGGTGCTCGCATATTTCGCGAAGCGGGTCGCAAAGTACGCAGCAGCTGACAAGGAGAGCCATGGGGATCACGAAAAGATCGACTCGGTCCGCAGAAGGATTTGACCGACGCCCAGAACCGGGCAGTCTTTAACTGGCTGCTTGGGCTGAAGTCTCTCAAAGAGGCAACCGGAAAGGGCATTGGAGTCCGTCATTTCTATCGCAACGCGGAATGAGTAAAAGGAAACGGCCCCCGGAGGGGCCGCCAAAGACCGAGCAGAGCTCAGCGCATCAACTGCCGCGCCAGCGCCACCTCCACCGAGTCGCCGTCCTGGTTCAGGACATCGAGCCCCGATTCGGGCACGTCGCCGGAGGTGCTCTGCGACACCATGATCTTCCTGGCCATCAACCCCAGACAGGTCATCTGCGAGGAGTTGGCGTAGCCGAGATAGATCACGCGCACCGGCTGCTTCTGGCCGATGCGCCATGAGCGCCGGGCGGCCTGCTGCAACGAATACACGTTGTAGCCCGACTGGAGGAACACGATGGTCGGGAACTCCAACAGGTCCAGGCCGGTTTTCACCAGCTCGGGATTGGTGATGAGCACGTCGATGCCACGGTCCAACTGCTCGGCGATCCAGTCTTCCCGGCGGGAGGCATCCACGCTCGCGCGCAGCACCGCCACCTTGAAGCCTTCCTGCTCCAGCAGCACCTTCAAACGCGACGTGGTGTCGCGCGTGCCGGTGTAGACCGAATAGACCAGGGTCTTGCGACCTTCTGCCTTCTCCTGCTTGCAGATCTCGATCAGCTCGCGTTCCTTGGGCATCACCTCCAGCTCGTTGAACTGAGCCGGAACGAACGCCAAGGTGTTGCGCGTGCGCGGATGCACCACGGTTTCCGACCGGAAGCAGCAGTCCGGCCAGGCCAGCAGCACGTTGAGGACTACACCGAGCAGCGTCGTGTCGCGCTTCGCCAGGGCCTGCTTCAGCTCCTGGGTCAGCCGGCCCGCCAGATCGCGGTAGGCCGCGGCTTGCGCCGTGTCCATCGCGACTTCGCGGAACTCCTCGTCGTAGGGCGGCAGCACGTTGCCACCGATGTCCTTCAACTTGAGGAAGACCGTGAACGGCAGGACGCAACGCAGCACGCCCTTGGGACCGAAACCCGGCGCCTTGACCGTGCGCACCGATACCTTGGTGCCCTTGGCCGTCTTGTGCGCCGTGCCGGTGCTCTCGGAGTAGATGTCCTTCAAGACACCGTGATCGCGCATGAACGCCATCGCGGCCGAGGTCATGCTGCCGCTCTTCGTCGGGCGGTAGCCGTCTTCGATCATCCGCCCCGGCAGGGCTCGGAACAGCAGGTGGAACAGGTCGTCGCCGTAACCGCCCATCAGCGTGCCGGTGAGCAATAGCGTCTTGCGCGCCTTGGCCGCCAACACCCCCATGGCCTGGCCCTGTGCGGAGCCGCCGTTCTTGTACTCGTGCGCCTCGTCGGCGATGAGCAGGTCGAACGTGCCTTGGGGAAGCTGTCTCTTGATGAACTCGGACGGCTGGTAGCCGCCTTCGCCGAAGCCGAACTCCATGTTGGCCATCGCGCGTTCCATCCGGTGGGCTTGCCGGTCCGAGAAGACCAGCTCGCCGTTGCCATCCATCAGGTTGATGAACTCGTGGATGTTGTCCCCGAGCATCGACGCGAGGAAGGCGTCACCGAACTTTTGCATCAGCTTCTGCGCGGTGACTTCGCCAATTGTTGGAATACGCTTCAGTGCCTTGAGCACGGTCGAGGACTGGTCGCTGGCGGACAGGCCTCTGGGACGGATCAGCGTCCACAGCGGCGAGGTGCAGTGGCTGCATTTGCGGCGGGACTCTTCCGCTTCGAGATCGATGGTGTTGACAGGCTCGCCGTCCAGGTCGGTGATGACATGCCCGCAAGCCGGGCAGGCCCCCACGTCGCCGTGAGGCGTGCGCCGCCGAACGAAGACAGGCTTCCAGTGGAACCCCATCCGCATCCGCACGCGGCCCAGGACGAAGAACTCCTGGCCCTGCGCCGGCACGCCCAACTGCTCACGCAGTTTCAGCAGCTTGACCAGCGTGTCCGGGCCGTTGAGCACCCAGACCTTGGCCCCGGCCACCGTCTCCTGGATTTCGCGCCGCCACTTGTAGACCAGGTGGGGTGGCGAGAGCACCAGGGTGCGGCGGTAGCCTTCGGCGTTGAGCACGGCGGCGGTGGCAATACCCACCGTCGTCTTGCCGCAGCCCATCTCGCCATTGACGATCGCGGCGCGTTCGCCGCGATCGACCAACAGCTCGGTGACAGCGTGGACCACATCGGCTTGCGCCGGGAACAGCTTGCGCTTGAGCGCGGCGAGGATCAGTTGCCGATGCACCCGCACCTGGCCGGTGTAGACCGGAGGATTGGCGCGGTTGAGCGAGTCGAGCAGCTCGTCGCCGAACTCGGACACGAAGTCCTGCAGGCTGAGCGTGAGGGGTGAAGCGGCCGCTTCGAGCAGGTCGCCCTGCACAGCGGTTTCGGGAACGGTTTCGAGATCGAGGGACATGGTGATGCTCCAAAGCAATGGGGCATGCACCTCCCCCACGGGGCGGTGACATGCCCCTGGGTGGGAAGAAAGAAGCGGCAAAGAAACGTTTAGGTGCCGCTGGATGCGGATCAGTATTCGCTGGGCAGCAGCAGTGTGGTGACGCTGCGATCCCATTCGGTGATGATCCAGAGCTTCAGGTCGCGCGTGACCTGGTAGGACGAGAACAGACGATCCTCGCCGGATTGCAGCGCGGCGTCGTTCTGCCGCCGATCGCTGTCGCTCAGGTCGCCCCAGTCGCCATGAAGATGGCGGCTCAGGTACGGCGTGGGGTTGAGCCGGCCCTGTCGGACCAGCTCGTCGACGCCGGCGGTCATGACCAACTGCCCGGGCGAAAAGCGTGCTTGTGACGCGAGGTTGAGGACTGCGAGTGCCATGGTGGTATCTCCTTCTGGAAGAAGGGGCCACGGCACCCCATCGGGGCAACGTGACCCCGGTGGGTGGATGAAAGCGACGGCGAACCGTCAGGGAACAGCGATCAGCGGATGGTCAGCACTTCGCCCCACGTGGGCGAGCCCAGCGTCAAATCCCATGCGCGAATGACCGGCACGAACTTGTCGGTGAGGATGCGCGTCTCGGCCACGGAGCAGTCGTCGCGCTCGGTGTACTCCGTCTGGAGGGTCTTCTCCTTGTGGGTATCACCTTTGACGACCAGCACGCGCCCGCTCTTGGACGTCACCACGCCGGAGATCGCGCCTGCGGCCAAGGCCAGGGCGAGATGCCAGTGCGACAAGGCCCGCGCGGGCGGACGCAGCGATTGCTGCGCGGCGCCCAGGTGCGTATCGAGCGCCGGCCAGAGTCCTTGTAGCCGGCCGACTTCATCGGCGAACTGCTCGGGCTCCATCGTCACGCGATAGAAGTGCTCCGGCTCGGCCGGGCTGGCAGGTAGGGTGTACGGCAGGAACGGCCATTCGAGCGGCAGCTCCTCGGCTTCGGCGTCGCCCTGTCCGATCTGCAGCAGCAGTCCACGCAGGGCCTTGGCCGACTCCGACGCCTGGTCGCGCTGGCGAACCCGGCGGCCGAAGATCACTACCTGCTTGAACTGCGTTTCCACCGCACGGTAGATGCGCAGGTCGGCGAAGTGGCGCGTCAGCCATCCGACCAGCTCGGCGTCGAGCACGTAGGACGGCACGATGAAGATCAGCACGCCACCGTACTGCAGCAGCGGCAGCGCGCGCTGATAGAACAGCTTTTCCAGCCGCGCACGGCCCTGGCCCTGATAGCCGATGTTGCCGTTCACGTCCTTGCTCAGATCGCCATACGGCGGGTTCAGCCACAGCAGCCCGAAGGACTGGCGCGAGATCAGCGTGTCCATCAGGTCACCGTGGATGCAGCGATCGACCAGTTGCCGTGCGTGGCGGGCACGCTCGGCGTCGTACTCGACGGCGAAGGCCTGGACCTGCTCGCGCCCGAGGGTGTGGGCCGCTTCGGCAATCGCCACGCCTTCGCCGGCGCAGGGATCGAGGATGGACATGGAGCCGGGAGACGGCGCCAGTGCGGACAAGGCCCGCTCCAGCGTCGGCTCGTCGGTGGGGAAGTAGCCGTTACGGATGAAATTGCGCGCCAGGCGCGGAAACATGAGAGCCATGGATTTCTCCTGGTGATGGATGAGGGAAGGCGGGCACGCGCGGCGCGCATGCCCGTGGGGATGGCTCACGCCACACGCCGAAGCGGTGCGTTCGCGGCCAGTTCGTACTGCGTGGCGCCGAGGGTGCCGTTGCGGATCAGCTCGCCCAGCGCCTTCGTCAGCGCCGGGACATCGAGGGCCAGCCGATGGCCTTCCAGCGGCCCGAGGGCCAAGGGAAGACCGGTCAGCATCCGTCGTGTCTGCAACAGCTCCAGCACGGTGTCGCGCCAGTGGTCGAGCAGTGGCAGCGGGCAGGTGTCCTGCACCAGCGTCCACAGCCGGTCGAGCCGGTGAGCGGAATCCCTGGGCAGAAGCGCCAGCGCGCTGGCGTTGGCCTTGTCTGGCTTCACGCAGCGACGATCGAACAGCCACACATTCGTCAGCGAACCGAACAGCGTTCGCCGATAGGCGCGGGTGATGCGCCTTTCCAGGTTCTCGACGTTGCCGATGAAGACCGGGATGGATGCGCCCTGCTCGGTGATGACATGGAACTGGTCCAGCCCCTGTTCATCCCGGCCGAGGGTCAGGCGGGCGAGGAACTCCTGAACGGCGGTGTCGCGCGCCCAGATCGAGAGAAAGACGAGATTGCCCTGCTCGTCACCGACGCAACCGTCGGCCATGAGGTCGGGGCATTCGTCGATGCGGTACAGCGGTTTCGCGGAAGAAGGTGCAGGCATGGTGATGTCCTCTTGGAAATGAAGGAGCAACCACAGCCCACGGGGCCGTGCTCGCCCCGGTTGGGTGAAGGAAGATGCGTGCCGCTAGACAGCGCGTCCCGCGTGGAAGCGGTGAACCCGCTCGCGCCACTCGGGGCTTTGCACCGGCGCCATGTCGAGATAGCGCAGCGGGCACGAGTAGTAGTACGGATGCACGGACTCATCGAGGGACTTGTAGCCCCAATCGCCGCCCGAGCTTTCCAGCAGATGGCAGCCGATGTAGCAGATGGACTCACCGGCCGCGAAGCCCATGACGCCCGCCTGCCTGGCGGTGACGCGAACCACGGTCCACAGAACGTCGCCGTCCAGCGTGTGGTCGATGACTTCGCAGCAAGCGCGTTCGGACGCCTGCGGAGCGAGCAGCTCGCGGATCATCTGACCGCGCGTCTGACGAACGAAGGTCCAGCCCATGAGGGTCTCCTTGAAGAAAAGGCCGGAGCCCTCCCCGTCGGGGGAGAACCCCGGCGGGTGGCGGTATGCCGCGCAAGGCGGCGGATGGATCAGGCAGCTTTGAGGTGCCAGTCCTGGGACAGCGGAGCGAACTCGTAGCCCAGCTTGTCGAGACGGTCGCGCTGCTGACGCAGCACACGACGATCCACGGTCGCATCGAGCTTCACGGTCTCGCCCAGGGGCCACAAGGAAGCGAACAGCGCCGCGTCGTCTGCCTCGGCCGAGGCCGCAGCGGACACGGGAGCCGGTTCGCTGCCGAACGGCGTGGTATCGACCAGGGGATCGCGCGGACTGCGCGGCTTCGCCTTCGGCTTGGCCGGGGGCGATGCCTGCACGGGCGCCTGCGCCTCCTCGTCGATCGGATCGACTTCCTGCGGACTCAGCCGGCGGGCTTCGTCGCGGCTCAGGGCGTCGATGTTGGACAGCGTCATCCCGCCCAGATGGGCGCGGATCTCGATGACCATGCGGCCGTTGGCGTTATACGTGGAGGGGCGAATCTCGACGATGACGAAATCACCGTCGTACTTGCCCTCGCGATACTGATCGAGTTCGGCGTTCTTCACGACGAACTCGCCGATCGAGGTCGCCAGGCGGCCGACGTTGAAGTCGCCGTTCCTGCCGTGGATGGTCTTGATGGCCAACTGGCCGGGGATGGTGATCATGAAGGTCTCCTGCTGACGAAGAGAAGACAAGGCCCCGGGGATGGGGCCTTGCGGATCAGAACGACTCGGCAACGGCCAATGCGGGGGCATTGGCTGCGTCGTCGGCAGCATCGGCGACGGGCTTGGAAGGCTCCGGTGCCGAGGCTTGCTGCGCGGCGGGCGCGTCGGACGTCACAGGGACTTCCGGGTCCCGCTCGTCGGTCTCGGTCGGCTTGGGTTCGGCCTTGTAGACGAGCTTGCCGTCGACCTTGATCCAACTGACGAACAGCAGGCGTGCCTTGAGGCTCACACCCTGCTCGCCGGCACGCTTGCCCTTGGAGTAGGTGAAGGTGTCGGTCCACAGGTCGCCCAGGCGGAAGCCGATCATCACCTTCTTCTCGGCGTCGACCGCCTGAATGCAGCGGCGCACCAGGTGCTGCGCTTCCGAACCCGATACGCGCGTGTCGAAGCGCACATACGAGACGTCATCGCTGAGACCGTTCAGGGCCGCGATGTCGCAGGCCAGGAACGCATCGCCTTTCTTGGGCTTCACTTCGCGGATGCGATTGAGATACCCGAGGCCGGTGATGTGCAGATCGAAGTAGGATTTTTCGGTGGAAGTGGTCATGGTGAATCTCCTGGGAACAATGAGGCGGAGACACACCCGACCCAAGGCGGGGAAGGTGTGGAACCCCCGCGTGGGTTGATGGAACAGCTTGGTGGCATCGCCATCGAGAGCCGATGGCCGTTCGCGCATGGATGCCGGTGCGAACTGGTGTGATCAACGCGGTCGGAACCGCGTCGCAGCCTTGAAGATCGTGGCTGCCTGGGCATGTCGCTGACGGACGTCAGCGGAACATGCCCGGAAGCGTGGCGCCGGGACGGCGCGCATGCGAGCGGCAATCGGCACTCGCGGCTGTCCGCATTGCCGGGAAGAAAGAGGCCCCCGGAGCGGGGGCCAGGGATGGTCGGTCAGTTACCGCTGGGCGTGGAAGGAACCGATCTCCAGAGGGCAGGAAAAGAGGCTTCCCGCCGCGAGGGCGGGAAGCAGCTGGGAGGTCAGTGCCGGACAGCCTTGCGACTCGACAGGCACTGCACGCGGATGCGCCTCCAGCTCCCGTCGTCGATCAGCCGTTCCAGCGTCTCGCCGAGGATGTCGAAGAACACCTCATCGACCCGTTCAATCAGCTCGCCGTCGCGGTGCAGCTCCACCGCGTAGAGGTCGAGGCCACGCTCATACAGCACGGTGACGCGACCCTGGAACTTCATCGTGGCGACGGTGAAGCCGATGGCCGGTGGCGTGCGGATGATGTCGGCGGGCAGCGGATCGACCCAGGTGATGTCCCGCGCACCGGCATCCACCAACAGGTGGGTGATGCGCCGGAAACCATCGGGAGCGGGCAACTGCTCCAGTTGGACGATCAGTTCCTGCAGCTCGGGGCAGCGCGGCTCGGGGATCGGCAGCTTCGCCGGTGCGGAACCGAGCACGAACCGCTTCACCGTGTAGGGCTGGCCGTCGGCGGTGAACTCGGTCTGCTCCTCGGGCGTGTCCGCCCGCTGACCGTCGAAGCGGCGTCTGACATAGGGTTCGACCTGCACCTTGGCGCCCTCGTCGGGCACTTCGGTCACGAGGGTGCGATCGAGCACCGCGAACTCGGCCCGTGCCGTCTTGACGACGATGGCCTCGTCGGTGGTGGCGATGACCTTGCCCTCGAAAGGCTTCGGGTCGATGTGAAAGCCCAGCGTCGAAACCTTGGGCTGGCCGTCGAAGATGTTGAACTTGAATGTGCGGATGTTGGAAGGCACGTGGCCGCGAACGAGCGTCGGCATCTGTGCGCGGATGGCTTGGGTATCCATGGATGGACTCCTTGTGGAAACCAAGGGACGTCCGCCCTGCAAGGGAGGAAATCCCTTGAGGGTTGAGGAAGTGACGCGCCGAGGCGTCGAGCAGGACAACGACCAGCGCGACGGATCGCGCCGCAGCCTTGAAGATCTTGGCTGCCTGGGGTGCTGCCGACGTCAGTCGGCGGGGCAAGGCGTCAGCCTGCCACGGACGTGGATCGGGATTTCCGACCAATCGGGATCGGTAGCCGTCTCATTCTTTGGGGGCGCGGCTACCGCACGCGGCATTACGAAATCCAGCAGCGCCTACCGATAGACGGGATGGCGACGACACAAGGCCACCACCTGCTCCCGAATCCTCCCTGCCACCTGCTCGCTGCTGCCGGCCTCCAACGCATCAAGCACGTCGCACAGCCAGCCGGCCAGGTCCTCGCATTCCGCCGCACCGAATCCGCGCGTGGTCACGGCGGGTGTACCGATGCGCAGCCCCGAGGTCACGAAGGGCGAGCGCGGGTCGTTGGGCACCGAGTTCTTGTTGGCGGTGATGTACGCGGCGCTGAGTGCGGCGTCCGCTTCCTTGCCGGTATAGGGTTTGTTTGAGAGGTCGATCAGCATCAGATGGTTGTCGGTACCGCCGGACACGATGCGGTAGCCGCGGCGCTGGAGTACGGCGGCCATGGCGCGGGCATTGACCACCACCTGCCGCTGGTAGGACTTGAACGCCGGAGACAGGGCTTCCTTGAAGGCCACCGCCTTGGCGGCGATCACGTGCATCAGCGGGCCGCCCTGGATGCCGGGGAACACAGCGGTGTCGAGCTTCCTGTAAAAACCATCATCCTGGCCTTTGGCCAGGATGATGCCGCCGCGCGGGCCGCGCAGCGTCTTGTGGGTCGTGCTGGTCACCACGTGGGCATGCGGCAGCGGATTCGGGTATTCGCCGGCGGCGACCAGGCCGGCCACGTGCGCCATGTCCACCCAGAAGATGGCGCCCGCCTTGTCGGCGATTGCGCGCATGCGCGCCCAGTCCTTGTAACGGGAGTAGGCGGAGAAGCCGCCGATGAGCATCCTGGGCCGGGTGTCCAGCGCAATGCGCTCCATCTCGTCGTAGTCGATCAGTCCCGTTTCCGGATCGAGGCCATAGGGCACGATCTTGTAGTGCCGGCCGGAGAAGTTGGACGGATTGCCGTGGGTCAGGTGGCCACCCTGGGCCAGGTTCATGCCCATCACGGTGTCGCCGGGATGGGTCAGCGCCAGGAAGACCGCGGCATTGGCCTGCGCGCCGGCATGAGGCTGGACGTTGGCGTAGTCGCAGTCGAACAGCGCCTTGGCCCGCTCGATGGCCAGGCGCTCGGCCACATCCACGTACTCGCAACCGCTGTAGTAGCGCTTGCCCGGATAGCCCTCGGCATACTTGTTGGTGAACACGGTGTTCTGGATGGCCATCACCAGCGGACTGGCGTAGTTCTCGGAGGCGATCAGCTCAGCGTGGTCTTCCTGCCGGCGTTCCTCGCGCAGCACGGCTGCGGCCAACTCGGGATCGAACGTGGCGAGTGTCAGGGATGGTTCATACATGGGTGGGTCGTCCTGTGGTCTGGAATGCTCGGGTTCGATACGGGTGGGGGCGTCGATGCCCAGCTTCATGCCGCTGCTTCCTGCGGCGTCGTTTCGGAGGGCGCTGCAGGGCCGTCCGATGCGGTCGGCGACAGCAGGTGGGCGAGGCGCGCCACGATGTCGTCGATCTGCGCTTCGTCGCAGACCAGCGGGGGCAGCAGCCGGATGGTGTTGTCGCGGGTCACCGTGATGAGCAAGTGCTGTTCGGCCAGGGCGCGCCCAACCAGCTCATTGCAGTTCCTGTTCAGTTCGATCCCCGCCATCAAGCCCTGGCCACGGATGGCGACCACATCGGGGTGGCTGCCCAGTGCCCGCTGCAGGCCGTCGAGCAGGCGCGTACCGAGCAGGGCGGCCCGCTCGGGCAGGTTCTCGCGGGCCATGATGTCGAGCACCGAGCACGCGACCCGGCAAGCGAGCGGGTTGCCGCCAAAGGTCGAGCCGTGCTGCCCGGGTGAGAACAGGTCGGTGGCTTGCCCCCGCGCCAGGCAGGCGCCGATTGGAAAACCGTTGCCCAGCGCCTTCGCCAGCGTGACGACATCGGGCGTGATGCCCGCATGCTGGTGGCCGAACCAGGCGCCGGTCCGGCCCATGCCGGCCTGGATTTCGTCGACCATCAGCAGCCAGTCGTGTTGGTCGCACAGGGCACGCAGTCCGCGCAGGTAATCGGCTGCGGCAACCCGGATTCCCCCTTCGCCCTGCACCGGCTCGACGAGCACCGCCACGATATCGGGCCACTGCGCGGCAGCCTGGCGCGCCGCGTCGAGATCGTTGTAGGGCACGCGCAGGAAGCCCGGCATCAGCGGCTCGAAGCCGCGTTGTTTCGCGGGGTTGCCGGTTGCCGAGAGCGTTGCGAGGGTGCGACCGTGAAAGCCGTTCTCCATCACGAGGATCTGGGGCTGTGCCACCTGCTTGCGATGGCCATGCAGGCGCGCCAGCTTGAGCGCCGCTTCGTTGGCTTCCGCCCCCGAGTTGCAGAAGAAAGCCTTCTGCATGCCGGTCAATGCGCACAGGCGCTCGCCCAGCCGCTCCTGCCAGTCGATGCGAAAGACGTTGGAGGTGTGCAGCAGCAGCCCGGCCTGCTCGCTGATGGCGGCGGCGATCTCGGGGTGGGCGTGGCCCAGGCTGGTGACTGCGATGCCGGCAATGGCATCGAGGTACTCGAAGCCTTGTGCATCCCACAGGCGTGCGCCGGAGCCGCGGACGAAGGAAACGGGTTGGCGGGCATAGGCCCGCATCAGGTGCGACGCGTGGTATTGCATGATTGCTGCCTCAGGTAGGTGTCTTGGATAACGTGGGATGGGCTGGAGCAAGTTGAACTGAAGTGGCGCCGAAAGCGTTTCCCCGCCATGGCTGGCTGCAGGGCGGTTCTGATCCGACGCCGTCGAGCCAGCGGGAGAACGCCGCCTGCGCAGCCTGCGGTAGCCGTGTTTGCAGGGCGCATGCCTGGGTTCGCAGTGCACGCGGGTCGATTCCCGCCTGGGCCAGTTCGCAGGCATGTCCGACCAGCCAGCGTTCGATCTGGCGCGGGTCTGCCTCCAGGTGACATTGCAGTCCGAGCACATGGCGCCCGACCGAGAAGGCCTGGTTGGGGCACACATCCGTCCCTGCCAGTCGCAGCGCGCCGGGTGGAATGTCGAACTGATCGCCATGCCAGTGCAGGACCGGCACGTTGCCCAGCGCCACCAGCGGCGAGGCTTGACCTTCCTGTGTCAGCGTCAGTGGCGCAAAGCCGATCTCCTTGACACCCATGGGGGCTACCCTGGCGCCGAGCGCGCGCGCGATAAGTTGCGCGCCCAGGCAGATCCCCAGCAGTGGGCGATGGCCGTCCAGCCGCCGACGCACCAAGGCAAACTCATCCACGATGAATGGATAGGCCTCGTCGTCAAAGGCGCCGATGGGGCCACCGAGCACCACCAGCAGGTCAGCAGCATCGACAGCGCGGGTGTTCAACGCATCTCGAGTCGCATCGACATACTCGATCGTGTAGCCGCGCGCTTGCAGCAGTGGTTCCAGCGTTCCCAGGTCTTCGAAATCCAGATGGCGAATGGCGATGGCGGTCTTCATGATCGGGGCTCCTTTGTTTGGGGGTTCGCTGGCCAATAGTGGCTGTCGGGCAAGGGGCGGGCGCCGAAGAGGGCCTGGCCGACACGCACCACGGTGGCACCTTCCTCGATGGCGATCTCGAAGTCGCCGGACATGCCCATGGACAGCTCATCCAGGCCAATACCTGCGGCGGCACTCTGGCGCAGTCGGTCCCGCAGCGTGCGAAGCAGGATGAAGCACTGCCGTACCCGTTCGGCCTCACTGGAGAACAGTGCGAGCGTCATCAGGCCGCGCACGCGAAGGGCAGAGAAGGCCGGCAGGGCGCGCACGAAGCCTGGGACATCCTCGGGTGCCAGGCCATATTTGCTGGCCTCGCCCGAGGTGTTGACCTGCACGAACACGTCCAGTGAGCGTCCCTCGATCTGCAGGCGGCGTTCCAGTGCCTCGGCCACGTGCAGGCTGTCCAGCGCCTGGAACTCGTCGGCGAAGCGCGCCACCATCCGCGCCTTGTTGGTCTGCAGGTGGCCGATGATCGACCAGCGCAGCCCGCCGAGATCCTGCGTGGCTTCCCATTTGCGATGGGCCTCCTGCACCTTGTTTTCGCCCAGCATCCGGCAGCCGGCCGCGTAGGCCATGCGAATACTGGCCTCGGGCTTGGTCTTGCTCACCGGGAGCAGGCGCACGTCCGCCGGATCGCGACCCGCGCGACGGCAGGCGGCGTCGATGCGTGCCCGCACGGCGGCCAGCTTGTGGCGGAAGTCCTCCACGGTGAGGGCCTCGGGATAACGTCCATGCTGGTCGTGATCACACAGGGCATCGACAGAGGGGCGCATCAGCTCACCCCCTTGTTCGCGGGGGCGGGCGCCATTACCTGCCTTGGCGCTCGTTGGGGCAGGCGGCCGTTGAGCACCGCATGCGCCACCAGCCCGATCACCAGGCCCCAGAACGCACCGCCGATGCCCAGCAAGCTGATGTTGGCGGCTGCGGCCAGGAAGGTGATCAGCGAGGCCTCGCGCGCCTGTGCTTCGGCCATGGCGCCGGCCAGGCTGCCGCCGATGGCGCCCAGCAGCGCCAGGCCGGCCAGCGTGGTGATGAAGGTCGCCGGGAAGGCCATGAAGAGGGCGGCCAAGGTCACGCCGAACACCCCGACGAGGATGTAGAAGACCCCCGCGGCGATGCCGGCGATCCAGCGCCTGGACGGGTCTTCGTGCGCTTCCCGGCCGGTGCAGATCGCGGCCGTGATGGCGGCGATGTTGAACGCATGGGAGCCGAACGGTGCCATGAGCAGCGAACCGAGCCCGGTGACGGTCACGATGGGGTTCGCACTGGTCTTGAAGCCGTCGTTGCGCAGCACCAGCATGCCCGGCATGTACTGGCCGGTCAGCGTGATCAGGAACAGCGGCAGTGCCACGCTCAAGGTGGCGTTGAGCGAGAACGCCGGCATGGTGAAAACCGGCGCGGCGAGTTGCAATGCCAGCCCGGACAGATCGACGCGATCCTCGATGAGCAGGAAGGCCAGCCCCAGCACCAGGATGCCCACCACGGCATAGCGTGGGGTGAGGCGCTTGAGCACCAGATACGCCATGATCAACAAGCCCGCCAGAACGGGGTCGATGCTCATGCCACCGAAGGCACCGATCCCGAACTGCAGCAGGATGCCGGCCAGCAATCCGGCGGCAATGCCCGGTGGGATCAGCCGGATGGCTTTCTCGAAGTACCCGGACAACCCCAATGCCACGAAGGCCGCCGCCGAGAGCAGGTAGGCACCGATCGCCTCGGCATAGGGCGTGGTCGCAAGTGCGGTGATGAGGAACGCGGCGGCCGGCGTGGACCACGCGGTAATGATCGGCTCGCGTGCCGTCCAGCTCAGGACTATCCCGGTGACGCCCACGCCGATCGAGATCGACCACACCCAGGAGGCTGTCAGCTCCGGGCTGAGGCCGGCCACTTTCGCGGCCTGGAAGACGAGGATGAAGGTGCCTCCGTAGTTGACGATGACCGAGACCAGCCCGGCCACCAGGGGATGGGCGAGATCGCTCGGACAGATGGGTGAAGGCGAGGTGGATGACGACATGGCGGGCTTGGGGCTCCAGGAGAGTGGGGGATCGATCTGCTCCGAAAGCAGCTTTTTAAGCCTAAAATGGCCCGTTGTTCCCCACCACTTTCGTTAAGCGCTACCGGCCAATTGTTCAAGCACGCTCAACTCGAATCGGTCAAAGCCTGGATTGGAGACCCCGCGCATGGCGCCTTGCCGCTGCATGCCCGCATTCAGCGCGCCCTCCGGCAACTGATCCTCGACGGCGCACTCGACGTCGGCAAACCGCTGCCGGCGTCGCGGGCATTGGCCCGGTCGCTCGGCGTCTCGCGCGATACGGTCGAGTCGGCATACAGCCAGTTGCATGCGGAAGGCTTCATCGAACGGCGTGTGGGGAGCGGCAGCTTCGTGTCCGAGCGGGCGCAGGCCTCGTCAAGGCGTGGCACCGCGCGGCGCCCCGGGCCCCAGCGCGAGTCGGTGCGTCTGAGTCAGCGTGGCGCGGCGATACTCCAGGGCGGCGGCGTGCGCGACTTTGTTGCGCCAAGGCCGTTCGCCCCCGGGGTGCCGGAGACGCGCAGCTTTCCGCTGCGAACCTGGGAGCGCCTGGAACGCCAGGTGTTGAAGGACTATGGCACCCAGGCCTTGCGACACAGCCCACCCCAAGGCGTGGAGCCGTTGCGCCGCGCCATCGCGGACTACGTCAATCTTGAGCGGGGGGCGCGCGCCACGCCCGAGCGTGTGCTGGTGCTGACCAGCTCGCAACAGGCGTTGGCCCTGTGCGCAACCGTATTGCTCGACGCGGGCGACCGGATCTTCATCGAAGACCCCGTCTACCACGGTGCCCGCAAGGCGTTCGATGCCGCCGGGCTAGCGTGTGTCCCCGTGCCGCTCGACGACCAAGGCATGCAGGTGGCGCGCCTGCACGATGCGGCGAGCCCGGCCAGGGCGGTCTTCCTGACGCCCTCGCATCAGTTCCCGACCGGCGCGACGCTGGCGCTGGATCGGCGGCTCGCGGTGATCGAATGGGCGCGGCAGAACCAGGCCTGGATCATCGAGGACGACTACGACAGCGAGTTCCACTACGCCGGCAAGCCCACGGCCTGCGTGCAGGGGCTCGACCCGTACGATCGCACGATCTACATCGGCACCTTCACCAAGTCGCTGTTCCCCGGCCTGCGCATCGGTTACGTGGTCTTGCCGCCCCAGCTCGTGGCGCCCATGACCGTGGCGCGGACCCTGCTGGACGGGCACAGCGCATCCATCCCGCAGCTGACGCTGGCACGCTTCATCGAAGGGGGGCATTTCGGCGCCTATGTGCGCGCGATGCGTGGAGTCTATGCCGACCGGCTCGACGTGCTGGCAGGGCTCGTGCGCGCGCATCTGGCCGACTTCGTCGAACCGAGGGTGCCGGCCGGCGGAATGCAGATGCCCTGTGTCTTGACCCGCGACATCTCCGAGCGCGCGGTCATCGATGCCGCGGCTCGGGCGGGAATCGATCTCCTGGGGCTGACGGCGCTGCATGCTTCAACCAGGCACAGGGCCGGTTTCCTGATGGGGTTCGCGGCTTACACGCCGGCTGAACAGGAGACGGCGGTCGAGCGGCTCGCCAGGGTGCTTCGGGAACTGGAACGCTGGTAGCAGCATGTGGGCGGACGCATACAAATCGTCGGATGGAAAGCCCGAATCGGCAAAAGTGGGACGAGCCCCGCGAGGGGGCTCAAGTGAGGGTCATTCGTCACCGTACACCGTCAATGCCTGCAGTATCGGCGCGTCGGCATCGAACACCAGCAGGCGAACGTCAGCGAGCGCAGCCAGGTGCAACACTTCCACAAGGGACTCCGGCACGCCCTTGGCCCGGTGCTCCTGCCGCAGCTCTTCGGCGGTGATGCCCTCGACATGCTGCAGGTTCGCATCCGTCCAGGGCGTGGCGATCAGCTTCACGCCGACCGCCGGGCTGTAGGGAATGCGGAAGGCAACGAACAGGAAACGGGTTGGCGTGGCGATGTCGGCCAGGTTGGCCAGATAGCGGCCGGCCTCCTCGGTGATGTGCGCCGAACTGATTTCCCAGGCACGGCTGTAGAACCCGGTCTCGAAGCGCAGGCGGCGTACCACCTCTCCCGCGGCTTCCTCGGAGTAGGTGTCGCCGACGTGCAGCGGCTTGCCGGCTTCTTCGGCCATGACGGCGTAGACGAGGTTTCGGGCGATGCCATGGCTGGGGCACTGCGCGTCCAGCTCGGGCGGCACGTTCTGGCCTTCCGTGATCAGCGCGAAGTCGTCGCAGAAGACGCAGGCATGGAGCTCGACCTGGCTGTCCGGCAGGTGCGACTGCGAGACGTGCAGCGGGAGGTAGCTCAGCGGGCAGTCGTCGTCGTAGGCAATCGCCAGCAGCCGTTGCACGGACAGGCTATCGTAGCCGCGGACGAAGGGATTGTTGGAATGGGACATGGGATTCCTCCAGCAGAGGATGGCCGAGGCAATCCCCTGCCGGGGATTGAACCCCAGCGAGTGGATGAAGTGGCAGCCGGTCAGCCGGCCGCGGCGTCGGGCCGCCCTGGTGGCGGGCGGTGCAGGTCAGTGGAAGATGCTGATTCGGGACATGGCCGCTCCTGCGAAAAGAAGGAGGGACATGGCCCCGAACGGGGACGCATGTCCCTTGTGGGGTGGGATGGAAAGACGGTGGGTTGCCAGGCGCGGCTCACCAGCCGTTGTAGTGCAGCGTGAGGTCGGCGATGACCTTGCGCCGCTCCAGGTCGAGACCGCCGAAGTCCGACAGCCCCTCGAAGCCGCAACGCTTGAGCATCGCACCGCCCTCGCGGGAGTTGTAAAAGCTCACCATCGCGGACAGGAACATGCGTTGACTGCTGCTCAGCACGCCCAGGGCGTCGTTGAGCATCAGCATGTTGGGCCGCAGGTCCCACTTTGTGGTGGCACGCTGCAGACCTTCGTGTGTGCCGTCGCCGAACCACTCGTGGCCGGCGATCTGCGCGCCGCGCTTCCAGGCCTCGAAGAAGGCCTGCGGTGCAGCGTCGAAGTGCGCCTGTTCCAGCGCCATCTGATCGAGCACGTCTTCGGGCAAAGACAGATTCATGAGAGAACTCCTTGAAGGGTGGGAATCAGGGGTGAGCGCGCTGCGTCCAGGCATGGGTATCCAGGGCGCGCTGTGCTGCGAGGTGGGTCGGGAAATACTCGACGGACTCCCGCGATACCGGGCCTTCGTCGTCTTGCGTGCCGATGTAGTGGCCGGCCGCGCTGCGCAGCACCTGTAGCGGCAAACGCTTGCCTGTCCAAGCCAGCGCCAGCGCACCACTGCGCACTGCGGTTGCGGAGGAAGATGCGGAAAGTTCAGACATGCCGTGCTCCTTGGTGGGTCGGGGAGCACGCATCCCGTAGAGGATGTAGTTCCCCTCGGGTGGTTGAGAAAAGTGCATCGTCGCCAGGCCGGCGAGCGTCCGCGGTGGGCGATGCGAAGCGGACTGGATCGGTCAACGCGGCGAACCGCGTTGCAGTCTTGAAGACCGGGACTGCCAGGGCATGCCGCTGACGACTGTCAGCAACGCATGGCGTGAGGATGGGCGCGAAGCATGGCTGCCGTAGCAGGGAAAACCGAATCGCGGACGGTCCGCTTTAGGGCAGGCCCGCGTCACAGGACAAGGCAAGGACCAGGGCGCCGAAGGCCACGCGGGCCTTCGGCTGGAGAGGAAGGAAAGCCACCTGTGGGCTGCGTCAGCGCAGGCCGTCGTCAAAGCCGTTCGCTGCGTCAGCAATAGCACCCGGCCCGTTTCGTGGCTGGGGCCGGAAACCTCTGGCGTGCATCCACACACAAAGGGAGCCCGTTGTTCCGCCGGCGGGCACCGGCACGGAATACCCTCGGCCCCAGGGGCCTCCTCACGGCTCGCGCGGCGGCAAGGCGTCAGGAAGCCCCTCATGACCGAGGCAAGGCACACCGATCAAGGGAATGGCGGCGGGCGCGATTCGTGGAGCAATGACCTTCTCGCCCCGTTGTCCGATGGCGGGCAGACGGGGCGCGCACACCGTTGCAGAAGGAGACGCGCGCTTTGGAGTCCCGCGCGGTGCGGGACGTTTGCCTCGCCGCCAGTGAAGTGGCCGGCGCGGCAGGGGGAAGCGAGGATCAGGACGCCTTGGAGGCAGCGCGCCGCTTGCGCGGTGCGCTGCGCCGGCCCGTCGGGGACTCGATCGGCAACGTGCCCTTGCAGTCCGGGTAGCGCGAGCAGGACCAGAACGCGCCGCTCTTGCCAGTGCGCTGCTGCATCGGTGCGCCGCACTGCGGGCAGGCCGGCGCCGGCGGCAGCTTGAGCGAGAGCGTTGCGCCGCGGTACTGCTGCACGAGCTGGCCGACCCACACGGACTGTTTCTCGATGAAGGTGTCCAGCGCCATCTGGCCGGCCTCGATCATGTCCAGCGCCTGCTCCCACACCGCCGTGGTGCCGGGGTCGGCGATGGCCGAGGGCACCGCGTCGATGAGCGTGAATGCCGCGTCGGAAGCGCGGACGGCGCGGCCTTTCTTGACCAGGTAGCCGCGACCGATCAGACCGTTGATGATGTTGGCGCGTGTCGCCTCGGTGCCGATGCCGGTGGTATCTCGCAGCTTCTGTTTCAGCCGCGGGTCGGTCACGAACTTGGCGACGGTCTTCATGGCCTTGATCAGCTCGCCCTGCGTGTAGGGCTTGGGCGGCAGCGTCTTCAGCGCCTTGAGATCCACCTTGCCGACCGGGCAGGACAAGCCCGCATGCAGGGCGGGCAGCACCTGGCTGCGCTGCGCATCCTCGCAACCGGCATCGTCCGGCCCCGGCGTCGCCAGCACCTCGCGCCAGCCGGTGACGGCGATCTGCTTGCCCACGGCCGCCAGCGACTGACTGCTGCACGAGAACTGCGCTACCGTCCGGTCGAACTCATGGTGCGGGAGGAACTGCGTGAGGTAATGAGCGCGGATCAGCCGGTAGACGGCCAGTTCCTTCTCGTTCATGGCCGACAGGTTGGCGGGCTCCAGCGTCGGGATGATGCCGTGGTGAGCCGACACCTTGCCGTCGTTCCATGCACGCGAGCGCTGTTGGCGATCCAGGCGCTCGATCAGCGGCCGCAGGCTGGGGTCGGTCTTGACCAGACTGTCGAGTACGGTCGGCACCTCGGCCAGCATGCTCTCGGGCAGGTAGCCCGAATCCGAGCGCGGATACGTTGTCGCCTTGTGCGTCTCGTACAGCGCCTGGGCAATGTCCAGCGTCTCCTGCACGTCGAGGCCCAACTGCTTGGAGCACACCTCCTGCAGCGTGCCCAGGTCGAACGGCAGCGGCGGCCCTTCGCGAACGCGCTCGGTTTCTACCGACAGCACCTGGGCGGAGCCGGCCGTGCGCAGGCGCTCGGCGGCCTGCTGCGCCACCGGCTGTTGCAGGCAGCGGCCCGCATCGTCGGTGCTGCCTTGCGGGGGCGTCCAGCTTGCGACGAAGGACTGGCCTGCATGCGATAGCGCAACCTCGATGGCCCAGAACGGTACGCAGACGAAGCGCGCGATCTCGCGATCGCGGTCCACGACCAACTTCAGTGTCGGCGTCTGCACGCGCCCCACCGACAGCACGCCGGTATAGCCAGCCTGGCGCCCCAGCAGTGTGAACAAGCGGCTCAGATTCATCCCGATCAGCCAGTCCGCGCGCGATCGGGCAAGTGCGGAGAAATACAGCGGCAGCGTCTCGGCGGACGGCTTGAGCGCACCCAGCGCCTTGCGGATCGACGCGTCGTTGAGCGCCGACAGCCACAGGCGCTGAATCGGCCCGCGGTAGCCGCATAGGTCGATGATCTCGCGGGCGATCATCTCGCCCTCGCGGTCGGCGTCGGTCGCAATCACCAGTTCGCTCGCCTTGGCGACGAGCTGCTGCACCACCTTGAACTGCGCTGCGGTCGCCGCCTTGGGCTCGACACGCCAACGCTCAGGAAGAATGGGCAGTTGCTCGATGGCCCAGCGCTTGTATTGCTCGCCGTATCCTTCGGGCGGAACCGCCTCCACGAGATGACCGATGCACCAGGTCACGACGACACCTGCGCCGCTGTAGCAGCCATTGCTGCGTTGACCGGCGCCCAGCACACGGGCGATGTCCTTGCCCTGGGAGGGCTTCTCGCACAGGAAAACGCGCATGAAGCCCCCCGGGAAATGTGCGGTTCATCGGATGAGGGTCAGCATGGCGGGGCCAGGAGATGCCGGCAGCAAGGAAGTCGATTGGTGCGGACACCGCTTTGCGATTGGCAGGCGGTCCGTTGCTGCAGCGGTGCAGATAGACCGCGGGAGTTGGCACAGCAAGAGCGTCGTTTCGGGAGGGCGGCTGGAACTCCCTGGACAACCTTGGAGCTATCCCCTGGGGATAGCTCGCTGGTGCATCGCGGGCGTACGACGGTTGCTACAGCCGCCCTCTGGGGAGCGGCGATGGGCGAATTACTATCCGCCGACCGGCTTGGCACTGAGCGCCACCGACTCGATGCGGTATGGCAGGATGCCCACGCGCCGGGCCTCGACCTTGAACGTGACGCGCTCGTTCTCGTCGGCATCCTCCCACTCGTCGCGCACGGTGCGGCCCTCGACCAGCACCCGCATGCCCTTCTGGTACAGCGTCTTCCAGTGTTCGGCCTCGCGATGCCACAGTTCCACTGGCGCCCAGAAGCCGCCGCGATCTTCATAATCGCCGTCCTTCTTCGGGATCGGGTTGTCGAAATAGACGTTCAGTCGAAGCAGCCGGCGCGGCTCGTCGTTGCCGTTCTGGAATTCGCGGTAGTCCGGCGCCGAACCGATGTTGCCCTCGCCGACGAAGTGCGTGCTCATGGTGACTCCTTGGTGGTGGATGGAACGGGCGCGGTATGCCCGTGGACACGGCGCAGGTAAGCCGCTTCGGCCTGCGCGGCCTTGCTGGCGCACGCCTGGGCTTGGCGAGCGATGCTGTGAGTCAGGCTGATCTGCATGTTCAGCACGATGCGCTGCAGCTCCATCGCATACAGCTCGTCAATCAGCGCGGCCGGCGTCGCGGAGTTGGCCAGCAGAGCCTCCCACAACGCCACGCCCATTGAAGAACGGTCGAGATTGCGCCAGCGCAGGAAGGTCGTCCCTGCGCCAGTCGTCTGCTGGGCCAGTTGCACGCCGAGCAGGCTGAAGGGGTAGGCGCGCGCCTGGGGCAACACGCGTCGCTGTGCCAGGCCGATCACGCCATCACGCAGCGCCGTGCACTGGCTGGCCCAGTTCTCCAGACTCCCCTTACCCTTAAAAGGCTGTAAAAGGCCTTTTAGGTAGCCTGCGTGTTCCAGCCGCTGGAAGTCCGCCTGTTCCAGCGCCACGAAGCGCGTGGCGTGGCTGATGGGGGGCGATGCTGTCATGCGGCGGCCCCCTCGTCACCTGCCCGACCATCGGAGGCGCCATCCGTGTGCACCGGGGCATCGGGCTCGAGGACGGGTGCAGCAGGCGGTGTGTCGTGCTTGCTCGTCCGCCGCGCGATCGGTGGCGCGAAGCGCGAGCGGTGCATGCCTTCCAGCACCTGCTGTGGCAGCTCGCCGAATTTCTCCAGCGCCGCTCGCGCCGCCGCGTTCTTCGCCGCGAAGTCGTCGCGCGTCGTGCCCGAGTAGCGGTACTGCTGGGCCAGCGAGAACAGGCTGCGCAGCGCGTGTGCGCCCTCATTGAGCCAGCGCTCCAAGGTGCTGCGGTCGATCAGCGCCGTGTGGTGCGCCAGGATGAGCTTGCGTGCCAAGTCGTCATAGTCGGCCAGCAGATACACCGCCATGAAGCCGAGCTGTGCATTCACGAACAGCGGCAGCTTCACCGGCTGCACATTCATGTTCTCGCCCAGCGACAGCGCCGGTGGCACGTCGGCCAGGGCCTGATCCACCTGTTCGCGCAGGGTCTCCAGGCGGGTCTTGGTGTCGGCGAGCTTGTCCTCGATCCGCAACATCCACCAGTCCGAGTACGGGTCGTCCTGCTCCGCGCCGCGCTTCATCTTGTTCATGACGCCGATGAAACCGTTGAGACCGATGATGCCGGGACGCCCCTCGGTCGGTGCACGGCCGTGCCAGATGCGCGAGGCGTGGTGCGTGTGCAGCGTCAGCGACATCGCGCTGCGCAACGATCCGAGATTCAGTTGCAGGGGTTCTGTGTGTTCGTTGGCCATCGGAGCGACTCGTGGTGAAGAAGCGAGTCGCCAGCATCGGCATCGGCCGGAAGGCTTTCAGTCAACAAACCGCAGCCCATGCGCGCCCGGTTTGATCCGCACGGAAGGCTGTGTGTGCCGGCTATCCCCTGGGGATAGGTCTTGAGCCATCAATGCTTGATGTCGGGGCTTGAATCATGACAATGACTGGGGGCGCATCGCACCTGGGGTTGCTGCGCAGAAGAACGAGGGGAAAACATGCAGGATGGGAAAGCCGTTCAGTTGCTGTTGAACGAGGAAAAGCACGGGCACGGCCACGTGGTCGAGAAGCTGCTGAAGCGGGCGGAACGCCTGGAATGCCTGGTGGCCTTCGCGAAGACCTCGGCCCTCGGCGACTTGTTGAAGCCCTTGCGCAAGGCGCTGGAAAGCGGATTGAAGGCCAAGTTTGCGATAGGTCTGGACTTCTACCTGACCGAACCCGAAGCACTCCGACAGCTCTTTGCGCTCGCCGAGAAGCACGCGCTCGTCCTGTACCTCAGCAACGCCAGCGACACCTTCCACCCGAAGATCTACGCCTTCCAGAATGGCAAGCAATGCTCGGTGATCGTCGGCTCGGCCAACCTCACCCACGGAGGCTTCTACGGAAACTACGAGGCATCGGCCCTCATCGACGACGCGAGCGGCGCGCTGATGGCATCTGTCACGCGACACCTCGATGCGCTGGTCGCGGACAGGATTCTCGTGCCAGCGACCAAGCCCCGGATTGATGCCTACGAGCGGGAATGCATCATCCACGACACTTGCCGGAAGGTGGCCAAGAAGCGTGCGCAGAAGGCGAGCCGAACCGAGGGGCCGGACTTCACGATCCTGGCCGACCTCCTGGAGCTGATGAAAAGCGACGATTCAGCGCATGGATTCACTGCGCAGAAGACCGGCCGCAAGGGAAACCTGCGCCAGGCAAGGCGCAGGCTGGCAGAGCTGGCGGCCCTGAGCAGCAATGCCAGGCGGGACTTTCCGAGTAACTACGACGCGCTGATCGGCCTGTTCCATTCCGGCGGGCTGCACCGCGGCAAGAGCCGGATCGCCAACCACCCAGGGCAGTTCGTGGCCGCAGTGGCGGACATCCTTGACCGGCGCAACCTCTCGCCTGCCGAAGCGTTTACCGTTCTACATGGACATTTCGGCGCCATCACCGGAGCAGGCATCAACCTGCTGACTGAGATTCTGCACGCGCTGGACAACAAGCGGTTCGCCGTGATGAACCAGAACGCGGTGTCGGGACTGGCGCTCGCCGGCATCCGGGACTACCCACTGCATCCAACCAAGCAGAACGTCAGTGCGGAAAGCTACGCAAGGTACTGCGGGCATGCCGATACGGTCAGACGATCGTTGGGCCTGGACGACTTCACGGAGCTGGATGCACTGTTCAACTACGCCTATTGGCGGGAAACGGAAGAAGACGAAGCCGCGACCTGACCGGATCACCCCACGGAAGGCGACCTGTTCCGTCTATCCCCTGGGGATAGCTCAGGGATCGCGCAAGGCTGAACGCAGCCGTGCGAGGTAGGCGCGCGCCACCTCGGGGTCGGCTGGGCGGGAGGCCGAAGGCGACGACGATGACGCGGGCCCCGCAGCTCGCGGCGCGGGCGGCGCTGCTGCGTCGGTGCCCGCCCACGCCTTGAACTCTCCGCGGATCGCCTTCTGGATGATGCCAAACAGGTAGCCGGCCGGGTTGCGCACCGCGCTGTTGTGGCAGCGTGCGGCCCACTCGTCGAGAACGGCCTGCCTCTGCGCCTCGTCCACCTGCTGCAGCGCCACCAGCGCGCCGGCCTGCTGCTCGTCCTTCAAGCGCAGGAAACGCTCGGGCAGCCGCAGGCTCTGCAAGGCCCTCGCGCGCGGTACTGTACGTACTTCATTTATACGATCATTACGTACTGTACGGTCCTCCTTCGGAATCCGAAGAGAGCCGTCCGGCGCGGGTTTCGGCCCTGCTTCGGATTCCGAAGACGGGCGCGCGCCATTCCGAAGCAGGGCTTCCTGGCCTTCTTCGGATTCGTGGTCCGCACCCTTCTGTGGATAACCTGGCGTCGTCCAGCCATGCCGCGCCATGCGCTGCGCGAGCACCTGCAGGCGGGTCGGCAGCGTGCGCCCGCTGAGCAGCGGGTCTTCGGCGATCTCCCGCAGCGTGTTCATGCCCACGACCTGCACCGCCTTCGCCGCGTGCGTGAGCGCTTGGCTCACCAGGCCCAGATAGTCGGGGTCGAGCTGCATCGCCTCGAAGGGCGACAGCGGTTCGTCGTGCAGCACGTAGAGGTTCCCCTGGATGCGGCCGGTCTTGGGATCGCGCCGCCGCCGCACCAGGCTGAGCCAGCGCGTCAGCCGCAGCAGCGTCAAGGCGCGCGCCACGGTCTCGTGCGAGGCTTGCGCCGCACAGGGCATGGACGCCAGATAGGGGCGGAGTTGGTCGTAGGTGGGAAAGGCGGTCACGCCGTCGTCGTTGAGCTGCAAGCGGAACACCTGCCACGCATTGCGCTCCAGCGGTGTCAGGCGACGGTCGAGGAACAGCCTGCGCGGCACGCTCTCATGGCGGTTGCCGCTGTAGAGGAAACCGTCGGCGGCCGGCGCCGTGCCCTGCGCCGGTTCCTTCGGCTCAAGGTGCCGCAGCGCCTCGTCGAACAACGCCGACAGCGCAACCGGGCCATCGCGCCGTGATGCGCTGCCCGTGGTCATGGCTACACCAGCCCCTGGTCGATCCAGTTCCGTATCGCCGACCAGATCACCGACATGGGCAGGGTCATGGCCTCGGCCAGGTCCATGGTCAGCGCCAGCATCGCCATGTCGTCGGTCAGGGCGATATGGCGCTCGGCGACGCCGGCCTTCCAGCGCTCCCACAAGGCCACGTCCTGCGCCTCGTCGAGCACCGGATGCCGGCCCTTGCGCTTGGGCAGCCCGAGGATGTCGCGGCGCAGCGCCACTTCCTGATGCGTGAGGCCGTAGAACTTGCTGACCATCTCCGTGCTCGCCCCCAGGCGCAGCATGCGGTCCACCGTGGCGATCTCCCGCTCCACGTCGTGCACCTGGCTCAGCAGCCGCTTCAACACTTCCCGGTTCACCGACACCGAACACCACGACACCGTGGCATTCACCAGCATGCTCACGAGCTCGGGGTGTTTCAGCGCATCCAGCTCCTCCTCGCCGAAGCCCATGGCCTTGCAGCGGCGCAACTGGCCGTTGCGCAGGTCATGCAGGGCCTGGGCGATCACGGCCTGGTTGAGCGGGTGCGGTGCCGACATACGGGAGCCTCCTGCGCTCAGGAATCCTGGCTCGCTACGCCGGCTTCCAGATCCAGCAGCCGGCGCGCCAGGCGCAGCAGACGGAACAGCTTCACCAGCGCAGCATCGCTCAGGCGTGTGGCCGAGCCGCCGTGGCCATGCAGCAGCGCCGCCAGCTCGTCGGCCAGCCGCGCGCGGTCCAATCCGTTCGCGGCGGGCGGCGCTGCACTCAGCACATGCAGCAGGGTCAGCACCGCCCGCGCGAACGCCGGCAGCGCCTTCGCCTGGCCCATAACCGGCGCCGCGCAGACGAAGCCGATGCCGCCGACGCTGGCCTCAATGTGGTCGGCGACCGCCGCTTCCTCGCCGATCTCGCGCGCGAACTGCGCGATGTGCACGCGCAGGCGATCCGGCACGTCCAAGCTCGGCTCGATGTACCAGACGTCCGAGATGGGATAGAGCCCGCCGACCTGCACGGGGATCGCACGCAGCGCATCGGCCTCGAAGTCGGGCAGCTTGTCGCCGAGCTGGTCCGCGACCATCCGCTGGATGGACTGCAGGCGCTCGGTGGTCGGTGCCGGTGTCACGATGTGCCCTTGCAGGCGCTCGTCGCGTTGCCCGTGCTGGTCCTCCGGCGCTTCGGGCGATGCAGGCGGTGTCGCTGCTGGCGCCGAAGGCGCGACCGGCGTGGTGTCGCGCGGCACAGACGAGGCGGGTGGCTGCCGAGGCGCGGAGACCGGCGGGGGAGGACCAGCAGGCACGACAGGCGCTGCCGGTGGCGTCGGTGCCGCCGGTTCGCTGGTCAGCGCACGCTGGCGGCTTTCGCTGTCGTTGATCTCCAGCGCCAGCGTGTCGTAGTCCGCCTCCAGCAGCTCGGCCATCTGGCCGACCAGCTCGTCCTGCACCCGCTGCGGCGAGAAGTCGTCCGGCTGTGTGTCGAACTGCGTCAGCACGTCCTGAAACAAGGTGGCGAAGTCCACGGTCACGGTGCGGCCCAGCGCACGCCGCTCCCAGGTGCGCTCGCACGCCTTGCGCAGCACCGCGAGCCGGTCCACCTGATGCCGGCCCAATCCGCCGTACAACAGCGTCGGGATCGCCGGCAGTAGATAGCGCACCGCATCGTTCATGCGGCTGATGTGTGACTGCGGCACCGGATAGCCGTCGGCAGTCAGTCGCCGCGCGAGTTCGCTCTGCGACAGCGCCTGGCCGCTTTCCTGCTCGTAGAACTCGCGCGCCTTCTCGATGCCCAACGCCCGCTCGATGAAGGTCAGCCCGCCGCGCAGCTCGTTCTCGGCCAGATGCCCGGTCAGCGCCACGATTTCGCCGCGCGCCGGCCACGGGCGGAACAGGCACGCAATGCGGAAAAAGCGCTCCTCCTTGGTCTCGCTCCACAACTCGCGCAGGATCGCCAGCCGCGTGTTGCCGCCGTTGCGAATGATGTAGTGCGCCTCGCCCGGCCTGCGCGTGATCGCAGGGGGCGCGTCCAACCCGCGTTCGCGGATGGACGCCTTGATCTCCGCATAGGCCGGGTTGCGCGTCACGCGCGGGTCGTGGTCGTAGGGCCGCAACTGGTCCAGCGTCACCACCATCGGCGTGTCGGCGATGGGGTCGCTCAAGGTCGCGGCCGAAGGGCCGCTGCGCTCGAAGCCGGTGGCCAGCAGCTTGGCAGCCATGTCCTGCGGCGTCAGCTCAGCCACGGCCGTTCTCCTGCGCCTGCCGGTCGGCGCGGCGAAGTTGCGCGCGGGCATTGCGGTCAGCACGGTGGTCGCTCGCCGTCGAGCTGGTGTAGATCGACGCGCAGCCTTGCTTCGTGAATTTCAGGTGCCCGCCGGACGTGCGCACCACGCGCCAGCCTTCGCCCAGCGCGAACTCGATCAGCGCGCGCAGCCGTTCGCGGCCGCGCGCCAGTTCATGCGCGCTCGCCATGGCCGGCCCCTCCCGCATCGGCCCGGCCGGTGACCAGCGCGAAGCGCTCCCGCCACGCGGGGAACAGCTCGCCGGCCAGCGTGCGCATGGTCTCCAGCGCCGCGGGCGCCGTGCGCCCAGCCGGCTGCCGGTACTCCACCCGGTGCACCGGCAATCCTCGTGTCGCAGCGCGCGGATAGGCTTCGATGGCCGGCACGTCGGTGCCCAGCACCTGCACGCCGGCCTGTTCCTGGAACACCTGTCGCAGCGCCTGCTGGACCAGCCGCGCGTTCGATGACACCGGATGCACACGGTTGATGAGCAGGCGCAGCGGCGGTGGCTTGATGCCCAGGTGCCGATACGGCGCGATGTCCTCGATCAGTTGCAGCGTGCCGCGCCGCAGCTCGCGCGCCGCAAGGATTTCCGGTGTTACCGGCGACAGCGCCAGGTCGGACGCCAGCACTGCCATCTCCAGCAGCACACTGCGCGCGCCCTGCGTATCGATCAACAACAGGTCGTAGTACGTGCGGAAAGTGGGAAGCAAATGCCGGAGTCGCAGGCGTCCGTCCGGAGCGTGCAACAGCAGCGTGCTCAGTTCACCTCGGTCGTCGTTGGAGAGCACCAGATCCAGGCCCGCGATCGCGGTGCGCGACACCAGTTGCTCGATGCGCCGCTCGTTGAAGGCCAGCATCTCGTAGATGCCGCCGGGCGCGCGCACGTTCAGCATGAAATAGCTCGACAGCGTGGGCTGCACGTCCAGGTCCAGCAGCAGCACGCGCAGCCCCGCATCGGCGATGAAGCCGCCGAGGTTGGCTGTCGTCGTAGTCTTGCCGACGCCGCCCTTGGTCGAAATGATGGATACCACCTGCATGCGCCTCTCCTCGTCGAATGGCATGAACCGAGAAGAAGCGTCAGGCGCGTTCTTTGAGGCGATCGGAGATCCACTGTTCGATCTCCACTGAATCCCAGCCCACTGCACGCACGCCCAGGCGCAGCGCCTTGGGGAACTTGCCTTCCTTCATCAGGCTGTAGATGTGCGCGCGCTTGAAGCCGGTCTTGGCTTCGACCTCGGCGCGGCGCAGGATGCGGTGCTCGGGCGGCAAGGCCGGCGCGATGGTCTGCGAAGACATGAGAGGCACTCCTTGACGCTCGATGGCGTTGTTCAGAAAGTGCCTCGCATTCCATATGCTGCTGCTGCGAGATTCACTGCAACTGCAGAACACGCAACTGCAATTGCAGTCTGCTGTTACAGGCTCAGCGCGATGCCTCCAGGTGGCGACGCGCCTGTGCCAGCTTGCTCCACAGCGTCCGCTCGCTGATTCCGGGCCGCCCTTCATGGTGGGCCAGTAGTGCACTGATCACCGCATCCATGTTGCGGAAGGACGAGTAGGCAGAGCCCGCCGGGGACTTGCCCAACAGCAATGTCAGCAGGCCGCCAATGATGTTCAAGTAAGTCGATTCGCTGCGCAGGCCCGGTTCACTCGTATCGCCCTCACGAATGCTAATGACATGCTCCTTCGCCAACGCTTCGTGCTGTGCCTTCAGCGCCGCATGTAGTTGTGCGAGTTCGGCAAGCTGCAGCTTGGCGGCCTCGCGATCGGCCAGCAACACGTTCAGCATGGCGACGCTCACCGCAGGATGCAGTTCGCGCTCGATGCCGTCGAACAGGAATGGAGGCCGCTCACCGGGGTAGTAATGCGACATCCACGCCTTCAGGGCGACGTGGCGCACGATCAACGCAGGATCGTCGAGTGCGGGGCGCTGAGATTCCTGCGCCATGCCTGCCTTGCCGTAAGAAAGTTCATCGTGTGCCAATGCGTCGAAGATGCGCTCGGAGAAAAGGCGCAGCAAGGGCCAGCGCGGAAAATCGTTCGGCTCAGGCATGGCACGTGGCCCGAGCGTTTCCAGAATCCGCGGCTCAAAGCGCAACAGTCCCGCCCAACGGACGGCCGCCTCGATCGGGCGGTAGTAGATCCTGGCGCCAAAGGCAAGGCAACTCGATTTCTCCATGTCGCGTGCGTCCCATCGTCGGATCGAACTCTGGCAGACGCGCACCGCCCAAGTGGGCGAGGCGATTGCCCAGAAATCCGGATGAAGCGCAGGGCCGGCCGGGATCGTGGAAGGAAGCGTTGCATCGGCGCTGACGGCCGGCCAAGGGCGAACTACATCTTGCTACGCTTGAAACTCCTCAACCATGATGCGGGCGCTTTGCCTTTGGACCGGCACGCGGCTTGGTGGTCGCGCTCCCCTGGAGTCAAGCATGGGTGCCGCGCTTTACCCGAAACCTGGTCAAAGTTTTCCGTAGGAATTCCAACGGCGTAAAGTGCCAATGCGTCAACGGGATGAGCCGGTTTGCAACCAGCAAAAGCTCATGCGTTCCGCGTCAGTGAAATGACCGCGGCGGCGAGCCCGCAGGCGAGTGCCGGAGTACGGAAGGGCGCAGCAATTGCGTCGAAACTGGAATCAGTACAGCGCATGAGCCATGCCGATCGGGTCAGTCGCAAGACCAAAGATGAATCGCGCAATCCGAGAAAACTAGCCGCGCACCTTCCGATAGATCCGCGTCAGATCGCGCGTGATGTGCTTGCGTCCTGATGACATATACGTTCGGCGCGTTCGATGAACCGCTGCAACGGCTCCGTCATGCCACCCTCGGTTCGTAACAGATAGGTGGTTATCGATGCGCTCTGACCGGCCAACGGGCGGACAACAACATCCGCCGGCTGGCAAGTTGCCAAGTGCGCGGCAGTGGAAAAACCTAGCCCGTACCCTGCGGCCACCAACGTCAGCATCAGCCCGTGAGAAGCGGCATACTCAGCCACAATCGGTTGGACATCGACAGAGCGGAACAGTCGTTCGCTCTGCCGACCGCAACCTTGGCATGCCCGTGGATCACAAAGTACCAGCGGATAGCTCACCACTTCCTGCAACGGCACTTCCTTGAAGGCTACAAGCGGGTGCCGTGCGGGCAGGATCACTACCAAGGGGTCGGCCCACAGCGGCTCAGCAATGATCCCGTCCTCCACTTCATTGACCATTGCAAAGCCGGCGTCGAACAGATGTGCGTTCAGCCCCTGCACGAGTTCGGTCAGCGGTACTTCGGAGAGCCGGATGTTTACCTGCGGCGACTCTTCGCGGCACAGCGCAAGCAGTGCTGATAGCCTCGCCCGTCCTATGTCTCTCGACAGCGCGATTCGCAAAATGCCCTGAGAACCGGAGGCAGCAGCCTTCGCGCTGGCCACTGCCTGCTCAACGCTCAACATGACGCGGCGGGCGTCGTCGAGGAAGACTCGCCCTGCCCAAGTCAGGGTTGCGCCCCGCGGCGTGCGACTGAGCAACGTCACGCCTAGAGTTGTCTCCAACTTGCGGATCGTGCGTGATAGGGGAGATTGTTCTATATGCAGCCGCCTAGCGGCTCGACCGAAGTGCAGTTCCTCGGCTACAGCAATGAAGCAGCGAAGATGACGTAAGTTCATGCGCAGTCCCTCGTGACGTGACCAGTCCTTATGATCGTAGGGAGCCGCATGCGTGCGGAGAAGAGACCGGCATGTCTTGCAGCGGCTGCCGTCGCCGGCTCACAGCACGCGGGCAATGGTGTCCGGAGTTATTGCAACGCTGCTTGAACGCGGGCGGCGATCATGGCGGATGGCTAGCTAGAGCACTCGCGCCAGCGCGCCTCGGCTAGTCTTCTGTGGCCGCAGCGACCCGAGGAAGACAGTCGCGGCGTCTTACGTCACTCCCCGAGGGCGAGCGATTTGGTCTGTCGACACGGGCGGCGGCGCAGCGTCTGAAGTTCGCGCCAGCGGGCATCGCGCCGGATGAACTGTCGATGGGCATGTTCGGCGAATTCGAGATCGCCACCTGTAACCGCGCTGCTGAAGCACTGCGGCCGGAGCAGTCGCAGCAAGCGGCTGACGCGGGCGGACAAGCAATTCCTGCAACATGTGCCGCGCATCTTCACTGCCTTGCAGCAAGCCCGCGACAGCGTGAGGGGAGCGGCCAACGGCTTTCACGGTCAGCAACGCATTACGCTGTCCGATGGCATCACCCCGTCGCGCTTGCCGACCTTGCTGGCGCTATGCTGGCAGGAGGAGCCCGACGTCGAGTTGCGCCTGCTCGAGGTGTCACTGTCGCAGCAAATCAAGGGGCTGCATGGCGATCTGTATGACCTAGGGCCCAGTCTGGTGAAGTGGGTGACGACATCGTGGCCAAGGCGCTTTGGAGCGCCCCCCTCATGGTCGCGGCGCCGGCATGGCATCCGCTGCTCAAGCACAAACGTATCTCACTGGACGAGGTGCTGCGTTATCCGCTGGTGCTGGTGACCCACATGCATACGGGAGTCATGCACGTCAGATCCAACGAGTGCTGCCGCGGGTGAAGCAGGAACCCGTGATCGCTGCACGGGTGGCTTCCTGGGAACCTGAAACGCGTCGAGGTATATTGATTGGACAGAAGCTAGTCTTCCGTCAACAGGTGTAGCCATCCCTTGCTAGCGGCTTCCATAGAACTTTTCCACGAACGGGCGACGGTAACTCTGGTGGCAGGCTAGGCAGCTTTGCTGGGTTTTGGAGAAAGCCGCGATGACTGCTTGGCCGTCATTCCGCTGTGCAGCCTCGCCCATGGCGGTCGCGGCGTCATGCACCTGTCCATCCAGACCCCGAAACTTTCCAGCGTCTGCCCCAAGCCAGGCAAGGATGCGCATCTTTTCCGACATGGGCGGCTCGGCATGCTTGGCGATTCGTGGTGCTAGCTCGGCGACCAGTGGCCAGTCTTCTTTGGAGATCGCGCCCGTGACGGCTTGCATGTCGCGCCCGAGTCTTTCCATTATGGTACGAAGCGCCATTGGCTTTGCCGCCTCTACGGACTGCGCACCGAGTGCCGTGGCGAAGGTTGCCAAGAGCACGGACAGCGAGACGGTGAAGAACGATCTGGGTTTCAAGGGCTGGTTCACGAATTTCTCCATTGATGTTGTGACGAATGCTTTGGGTCTAACGAATGGTTGCAGGTGTCCTCAAAATTCCAGACTCAGCGCGATCGATCCGAATGCATGATGGCCCGCCTGCTGGTCGAACTCGCGGGTTCTCCAAACGCGCATCACGGCAAGCCGCACGCCACGTCCAGCAACGATCCATTGGCTGCTGATGCCGAGAGCTGCTTGCACGACCCAAGGCCGCCGGCTGACATGATGGCTATGCCGGAACATGTTTCCGTCGAGTGAGAAGTCCCAGGCGACGGCTCTACCCTCCAGGTTCAGGAAGACATGTGCCCCAGGTTTGGGCGCCAGGACCGATTGCGGCGTTGTCGTGCGCAGATCGGCAACACCAGAGGGCGGGCGGTTCTCCGCGCCAGGGCGAATCGGATAGCTGCCGAAGTCGTTCGGTATGTTCCAGCCCGCGCGAAACTCCACGCCGGTACTGGCGGCGGTTTCGATGTTTCCGACCCGCAGGGCATAGCTGCCGATCACGTCGCTGCCCCATCCAGGGCGGACCGCACCCTCCGTGTACGGCTTGAACTTGCGCTCCATGGCCATCTGAAACGCCGGCTCGTTGCGCAACTGGTTGTCCCAGCCGCGAAAGCGCTCAATGCCGCGTACCCGGTGCACAAGGTCCTGAGACTGTTCGGCCAGCGACCAGGGGCCGATCACGCCCAGGGTCAACTCACGCACGTCAAGCATTTCGTAACTGGCGGCTTGCGGATGGATGCGGCGATTCCAAGCCAAACCCAGGTAGAGCAAACCAGCGTACGGTCGGTCATCTGGAATCACATCGGTGCGCGTCTTGTTCTCGGGCGTGTACATGGCTTGGCCAAAGCGCACAACGAGGTTTTGCGATGACGAGTGGGCGCCGGCATCGTCCCAGAAGCCGGGATCGGCCCAGCCGATGAAGCGAGCGTACAAACCGATCGGCTGGGGCAGGCACTCCGGACGGAGCCCGCCTTGCAGATCGCGTGAGACTGCTGTTAGCGCGACACCGTTGGTGTAGTTGCGATCGGAGCCGGTGAACAAGTCGTTCTCCAGACGCAGGGTGCCGCCCCGCCAGCGCAGGGATTGCTCTGGCGAGCAGGAGGAAGTATTTGTAGAGAGCGAGACTTCGGAACCGAAAGCGGAAATCGGGCTGAACAATGCACCCGTAATCAACAAGGTGACGCACTGCATCGCCTGCACCTTGGTGTAGCGCAGGCTCCAGCGATACCCGTCGATGCCAATCATGTTGCCCCATCGCCTGCTGCGCTGGTGACGTAAAAGCGTTCGAGGGCACTGACGATTTCCTCTGCTTCGTCTACGCAGGTGAACAAGTCGAGATCGGATGGAGAGACATAGCCTTCGTCGAGCAGAAGGTCGAAATCAACTACGCGACGCCAAAATGCACGGCCGACCAGCACCACCGGAATACGCTGCATCTTTCCGGTCTGGATCAAGGCGAGCACCTCGAACAGCTCATCGAGCGTTCCATAGCCACCGGGGAAGGCCACCAAGCCCTTGGCGTGCAACAAGAAGTGCATCTTGCGCAGCGCAAAACAGTGGCATCGGAACGCCAAATCCGGGCACATGTAGGGGTTGGGTGCCTGTTCGTGGGGCAGCGTGATGTTGAGGCCAATCGAACGTGCGCCAACCTCGAAAGCACCGTGGTTGGCTGCTTGGCTCTTCACGGTTTTCCTACGGGGCCGTCGCCCATCCCGCGCCCTCCGCCCCTGGCCTGTATTGATGCCTGCGCGACCTCCTTGGCCTTTTCCTGCAGATCGTCGCTAGCCTTGGTGTTGAGGAGCCCGGCGCCGGAAAAATCCGGCTTGGGCGGCGATGCAGGCACACTCCGATCTCTAAGACGCTGATACAGCGCCCAGTGAGCCGCACCAGCCGACCCGCATTGCGATTCCGCGTCACTGATCGCCGGAGCCGCGGATACATTTCCATCCTCCTGTGCCTCCCCCGTGACGAAGCTCATGACGACACCGCCGTCATGATCTTGCGCTGGGGAAGGCGGCGCGGCCATGGCGCTGGCGACCAATGCCAAACCGAGCCACAGCACGGTGGCGAGATGCTTCTTCAGGTTCATTTCATATCTCTCGCCGATATGGCGGGTTGCCCGCGCGACAGGCCGTGCCAGGAAATGGCTGCGATCGCCACCCACACCAGCGTTCGGAAGCTCATCGCGATGACCGTGCGCATTTCATAGGCCCCGCCGGCATAGCCGTGCGCGCCGAATGCCGCAAGGGCAAATGCAGTCGCTGCGGCGATGACGACGGCCAGCCACACCGCCCAGCGATGCCGCAGCCACAGTCCAGCGCCAGCGATGACGTAGGCGAAGCCGGCCAGAAAGTTGAACCAGAGCACGAACGGCACGAAGTTCCCGGCAGAGGCTTGCGCCGCTTCTCCACCGAACAGGATCGCGCCGCCTTCCTTGATGGTCAGCAGACCGAACCCGACCGCGATCAGGGACATGGCCCGGATGAGAAATCCGCGCTGCTGCATGGGTCCTCACATAGTCATTACTCCATGACTCGCTTTTGCCTTCAGCCCCTAAGAGACAGCCAGTCCCGCCCGGTATAGGGCGAAGGCCTCGACGGCCTCCCGCAAGAACCACCCCCTCCACTGCGGCGCGGTAGGGGTCCGGAGCACCAGTTCCTGGATGACACTGACAAGCGAAATTGCCTCAGCACTTGGTTGCACGTCGGCCCTGACCAGGCCCTGCTGTTTGGCGCGGGCGATGATTCGGGCTAGGCGGGTGGCGTAGTTAGCGATGAGCATCCGGATGCGCCGCTGAAGGCTGGGGTCGCCATCCTGTGCCAACCACGACAACAGTCGCCGGGGAACGCCGGGGTGCCTGGCGATGAACGCGATCTGCTGCTGGAATACGCTCTCCAGTTCCCGCAGCGGGTCGTCTTTCCTCTCGCTCTTGACTGAGCGCAAGAGCCGGCCTCTCACTCTGGCAATAAACCTTTTTCGGCCACCGCGGCTGTCCGTCTGCGGAGGCGACCATCGATCCTCGGCCGCGGCGGCGGTTCCAAGCAGACTTTTCATATCCGCGAACAGGTAGTGGCGCGTGGTTTCCCACCACCGCTTGAGATGCTCCTGCTCGAAACGATTCATGCTGTCGTCCGTCATGGTGCCTCCTCCCTTATTTGCAAGGTCATTCAAACCCCCGCCCTTCACCGGCGTCTCCATGGGTCACGCCATCGCGGATGTGGTAGATGCGCTTGAATGTGGGGATGATCTTTTCGTCATGGGTGACGACGATGATGGCGGTCTCGAACTTCCGGGCCATGTCATTGAGGATGCGGATCACAGCCATGGCGCGCTCGCTGTCGAGAGGCGCGGTGCGCTCATCGGCCAGGATCACCGGCGGGCGATTGACCAATCCGCATGCGATGGCGACCCGTTGCTGCTCGCCACCGGAGAGTTGCGAGGGCATGGCGCGAGCCCGGTGTTGCACATCGAGCGCCGTAAGCAGTTCCAGCGCCTTCGCGCGCGACTCCCCATTCGCGACGGATGCCGGATCGAACTCGAATGGCTTGCGGTTACGCGTCGGTGCCTCTCGCCCGCCTTGCACCATGCCGCATTCCACCAGGAGGCGGGCGTTGGCAGCTTCCACCAGAAAACACGAGCCCGTGACTTCGCGTGCCGCACCCAGAAAACTCAGCTTCATGGGATGTTCACTCCGGCTTCTTCTCTTGCATCGGGCAGGTGCTCAGGCCGAACAGGCGGTAGCCTGGGCAGCGGCCAGCCAGCCCTGTGATGAGAGGCATGAATCCAATGAGTCCCAGCCAACGCCAGGATGAGTCCAGCCACAATGGGAGACTGAGGAGAACCAGTCCGATGACGACGCGCACAATGCGGTCGAGCCGTCCAACGTTGATTTGCATGACGGTCTCCTTGTGTTGAGTCAGCGGCTTGAAAACGCGACGGGGGCGGCAGCGCCCCGCAGCGGATGGGTTGCGGTCGATGCCGTCGTGGATACGTCCCAGCCACCGCCAAGGGCCTTGTACAGCGCCACCAATTGCACGGCGGCGTTGGTATGTGCCCGCGCGGCTGCGGTTTCGGCCTCATGCAGGCTGCGCTGGGCAGCCAGCAGTTCGACCAGCGCGATGTCGCCCGCCGCGTAGCGCGTCCTGGTGTGGCCGTAGGTTGTGCGCGCGGCATCCAGTGCCATGCCGCGGCGTTCCAGTGTGTCCAGCCCGCCGTGGTAGTCGCCCAGCGCGCGCTCGGCGTCGCCCAGCGCCGTCAGCACGGCCTGCTCATAGGCCAGCGCGGCCTGCCGCTCGGCCGCCTCGCGTGCCCGAATTTCGGCTCGCACACGGCCACCGTCGAACAGGCGCCAGGAAATCAGCGGCAGGATGGAAAAACGCGAGCTGGATGCATCGAACCAATCGCCCGTACTGAGCGCCTGAAACCCGCCGCCGACACCGATGGAGAGTTTGGGGAACAACTCGGCCGTGGCCACGCCGATGTCGGCAGAACTCGCTGCGAGGCGACGTTCCGCAGCCAGCACGTCAGGACGTCGGCGCAGCATATCTGCGCGCTCGCCCACCGGCAGTGCCCGCAGCGTGCTCGGCGTCAAGGGGCCATCAAGCAGTGCCAGCTCCCGCTCCGGCGGTGCGCCCAGCAGCACGCCCAGGCTGAGCACCGCGGTGCGCTGGCGCGCCTGGATATCCGGGATGAGCGCGTTGACTGCTGTCCATTGGGCGTACGCCGCCTCCACGTCGGCGGCCGACGCGTCGCCCAGCGCGTGCCGCAGGCGCACCAATTCAAAGGTCTGCTGCAGCGTATCCAGCGTGGCGCGTTGTGCGTGCAACTCGTAGCGGGCGCCGACGGCGGTGAACCAGGTGCGCGCGACCTCGGCCACGATACGCATGCGTACGCCCTGTGCCTCGGCTTCGGTCGCCTGCAGGCGGGCGCTGGCGCCTTCCAGGGCGCGCCGCTTGGCCCCGAACAAGTCGGCCTCCCAGGCCGCGTCGAAGCCCGCGTCGTAGATGGTCTGCGTGGCGTCAAGACCGGGGATGGAGCCTACGGGCAAGGGGCCGTTCTCGCTTTGACGGCGCCGGTTGACGCTCGCGCCTGCGGCGGCGGTGGGCAGTGCCTCGCCGGCCACACGTTCGCGCAGGGCGCGTGCCTCATCGATGCGTGCCGCAGCCTGGCGCAGATCCAGGTTCTGTGCCAGCGCTGTGGCCATCAGGCGATCGAGGACTGGATCGTCCAGTGCAGACCACCATTGGCTCAAGTCTGCGGACTGGGATTCACTTGCCAACGGCAAGGTCCAGCCGCTGCCGACGTCGACCGGCGGCGGCTCGCGGTAGTCGGGGCCCACGGTTGCGCAGGCAGTCAGCAGCACGCACGACAGGGCCAGCGCGACCGGACGCACGCGCCCAGGGGTCAGGCCGGTGACGGTTGCGCGAAGAAAGGGAGTGCGGGTCTTGGATTTCATTGCAGGCGTCCTCGGACGAATACGGTGGCCATCGTCAGCGTGGCGAGGGCGATGATCGCCAGCGGCCACAGGCTGGCGAGAATGTCACCGGGCGGCATGGCCTTGAGAAAGCTGCCTTCGACGATGATGAGGAAATGGGTCAGCGGAATGGCCTGAGCCAGCCATTGCAGAACGACGGGCATGTTTTCCACAGGCGTCGCAAAGCCTGACATCAGCACCGCCGGCACGCCGACGGCGAACGCCCCCAGGATGGCCTGCTGCTGCGTCATGCTGACCGCGGAAATCATCAGACCGATGCCGACCACCGAGGCGATGAACAGCACCAGGCTGGCAAGCAGGAGTGCAAACGAGCCCGTAAATGGGATGCCGAACAGGAAGACGCCCGCGCTGATCATGAACAGGCCCAGCCCGGTGCCAATTGCGAGTGCCGGCAGCGACTTGGAGATGATGATCTCGGGCGTCGAGGTGGGCGACACCAGCAACTGGTCGAAGGTGCCCAGCTCGCGCTCGCGCGCGATCGACAACGAGGTGATCAAGAGCGAGCTGAACAGCGCCAGGATGCCCGTCAGCCCGGGCACGATGAACCAGCGGTAGACCAGATTCGGGTTGAACCAGTGGCGCACGACCACGGGCGTTGGTGCCTGAGCGTCGGGCACGACCTCGGCGCCGACATCGGCGGCGATGGTGGACAGATAGGCCACGGTGATCTGCCCGGAGTTGCTGCGCCGGCCATCGACCAGTACCTGCGCGCGGCCACCTTCGCCGGCAGCGATGGAGCGCGAGAAATCCACCGGGATGGCGAGCGCGGCGATCACCTCGCCACGGTCGATCAGCTCGTGGAGCTGCTGCTGGCTGTCGACATGCCGGACGTGGGTGATGAAGCGGGCGCTGTCCAGTCGCTGTACCAACTCGTGCGACCACCGCCCCGCATCCTGATCGTAGACGGCGATATCGACGTTGCGCACTTCCAGCGTCGCGGCAAAGGCGAACACTAGCAACTGCAGGATCGGCGGCACGAACACCACCATGCGGCTGCGCGGATCGCGCAGGACGCTGAGCACTTCCTTGATGAACTGGGCGCGCAGGCGGGTGAACGAGAATGCGGAAGTCAACATCGCGTCACTCCAAGTTCTTGCGCGTGGCGCGCTTGGCGATCACGAAGAACAGCACCCCGATCGCCGCCATGGCCGCCAGGTTGGGCAGGAACACGGCCCAGATGTCGCCGGCCAGGAACACCGTCTTCAGCGAATCGACGAAGTAGCGCGCCGGAACCACCAAGGTGATGGCGCGGATCGGTGCCGGCATGGCGTCGATCTCGTACAGAAAGCCCGACAACATGAAGGCCGGCAGGAAGCCCGTGAACAGCGCGATCTGCGCGGCCAGGAACTGGTTGCGTGCCAGCGACGAGATCAGCAGACCCTGACCCAGCGCCGGCACCATGAACACCGCCGACAAGAGCAACAGGGACAGCAAGGAGCCGCGCATCGGGACGCCGAACACGAACACCGCCAGCGCCGATGCGCCCAGCGTGGACAGCATGCCGAGCGCGAAGTACGGCAGCAGCTTGCCGATCAGGATTTCGGCCACCGAGGCCGGCGTGGACAGCACTGCCTCCATGGTGCCGCGCTCCCATTCACGCGCCACCACCAGTGCAGTCAGCATGGTGCCGATGATGGTCATGACGATGGCGATGGCGCCGGGAATCAGTGCGCGTCGGCTTTCCAGTTCGGGGTTGAACCAGTAGCGCGGCTCCAGCATGATGGACTGCGCCGGTGCTCCGACGTCCAGTCCGGCACGCCAGGACTGGACCACGCCACGGGCGTAGTTCTCGACGTAGTTGGCGGTATTGGGGTAGGAGCCATCGGTGACGATCTGCACCAGCGGCTCGCTGCCACGGAGGGCCAGACGCTGCTCGAAATCCTGCGGGATCACCACGTAGCCGCGCAGGTCGCCTGAGACCAGTTGGTCGGCTACTTCGCGCCGGTCATGGGCGAAGTGCGTATTCAGGAAGCGAGTGCCCGAAAACGCTGCGGCCAGCGACTGTGCCGATGCGCCGGGCGACTCCAGGACCACGCCGACACGGACATCCTTCGCATCCAGCGACACCGCATAGGCGAACAGCAGCAGCAACACCACCGGGAGCACGAACGCGATCAGCAGCGTCGAGGGGTCGCGCAGCGCCTGGTAGCTTTCCTTGGTCACCAGGGCGATCAAGCGCCGTAGATCAAAATGGCGCAAGTCGGTCTGCAGGGAGTCACTTCCGTCTTTGTGCATTGTGGCGCCGTTCATGTGGCGGCCTCCAGCTCGCGGTCTGACGACTCCACCAGGTGGATGAAGGCGTCCTCCATCGTCGGGTCGGGCCGTTCGGGGCTGACCGCCGAACGTTTGAGCGCGTCGGGCGTATCCAGCGCGATCAGTTGCGCACGCGAGAGCATGGCCACGCGGTCGCAGTATTCGGCCTCGTCCATGAAGTGGGTGGTGACCATGATGGTCACGCCCTTGCGGGCCAGTCCGTTGATGTGGGTCCAGAATTCGCGCCGGGTGATCGGGTCCACGCCCGAAGTGGGCTCATCCAGGAACAGCACGGGCGGCCGGTGCATCAGCGAACAAGCCAAGGCCAGGCGCTGCTTATGTCCCAGCGGCAGGGAATCGGGCGTGGCGGACAACCAGTCGCCCAGATCGAAGGTTTCGATCATCTCGGCAATGCGCTCGCGCCGGGTGTTGCCTTCCAGTCCGTAGACGCCGGCCGAGAATTCCAGGTTCTGCTGCACCGAGAGCAGGCCGTAGAGCGAAAACTTCTGCGCCATGTAGCCGAGCCGGCTCTTGGCTGCGCCGGTGGCGCGGCGCAGATCATGGCCCACCACATGCGCTTCGCCAGCAGTGGGTTTCAACAGGCCGCACAACATCTTGAAGGTGGTGGACTTGCCGGCGCCGTTGGGGCCGAGCAGGCCGAAGATTTCGCCCTTTTGCACCTCGAAGCTGACGTTGTCGGTGGCGGTGAACTCACCGAAGCGCTTGGTGAGGTTTCGGCACGACACGGCAATATCGGAACCCAGCTCAACCGGCGGCAGACGCTCGGCCAGCGTCGAAGTGCCGCCGGGGCCGCCACCGAGCAGATCGATGAAGGCGTCTTCGAAGCGCGCGGGCACCTGCGCCAGTCGCACCTGCGCCTGATCGGACAGGGCCTGGAGCTGCTCCGCTTGAGCGCCCTCGCGCAACACCACGCGCACGCCGGCGCCCTGGATCACGCCATCGCTCACGCTGGGCAGGTCGAGTGCCTGGGTCAGGACCGCTCGGCGCTCGGCACCGACGTCTTCCAGACGGAAACTGCGGCCTTCGAGCTGCGCGGTCAGCTCCTGCGGCGGGCCCTCGAACAGGAGCTGCCCTTGGTTCAGCAGCAGCACGCTCTCACAGCGCTCGGCTTCGTCGAGATAGGCGGTGGACCAGACCACGGCCATGCCTTCATCGGTCAGCGCCTGCACCATGCGCCACAAGTCCAGGCGGCTGACCGGGTCGACACCCACGCCCGGCTCGTCCAGCAGCAGCACCTTCGGCCGCGCCATGAGCGCACAGGCCAGGCCCAGCTTCTGCTTCATGCCGCCGGAGAGCTTGCCGGCCAGGCGTTTGGTGAAGGGTCCGAGCCGCGTGAAGTCCAACAGCTCGGCAAACAGATCGGCGTTGCGGTCCGCATCCATGCCGCGCAACTGCGCATACAGGCGCATGTTCTCCATCACCGACAGGTCTTCGTACAGTCCAAAGCGCTGCGGCATGTAGCCGCTGGCGACGTGAATGGCGTCGTTGTCCTTGACCACGTCATAGCCTGCCAAGGTGACGTGGCCGGCGTTCGGCACCAGGAGGCCGGTCAGAATCCGCATCAGCGTCGTCTTGCCGGCGCCGTCCGGGCCGACCAGACCGGTCAGCCGCCCATAGTGGATGCGCGCGCTCAAGCCCCGCAGAGCCTTTATGTCGCCGAAATGCTTGTCCACGCCCTCGATGACGACGGCAGCGTCTTCGCCCGCACCAGCAGGCACGGCGGCGATGGCACGGCTTGCCTGCATTTCACCGCTCCCCCGGGATACCGGTGCCGGCTTTCGCATCGACCTCGATCGTCACCGGCATGCCCTGGCGCAAGGCACTGTCGCTGTCGGCTTCGTCGATGACGATGCGCAGGCGGTACACCAGATCCGTGCGCAAATCCGTCGTCTCCACCGTCTTGGGGGTGAACTCGGCGCGCGGCGAGATGAAGCCGATCTGGCCGCGATAGACCTTCTCTGATGAATCGCTTTTGACGCGTACCACAGTACCGGGCGCGATGCGCCCCAAGTCCGACTCGCCCACGTAGGCGCGCACGTAAACCGGCTTGTCCAGGCTCAGGCTGTAGACCGCGCTCTGGCTTGCAACCATGCTGCCGGGCTCGCGCACCCGTGCGATGACGGTGCCACTACTGGGCGCCACCAATTCGGTGTCCGCCAAGGCTGTCGTGGCTTGCGCTGCGGCAGCCTGAGCGGCCGCAAGGCGAGCTTCTGCCGCGGCGATGTCTTCCTTGCGGAAGCCTTCGGATGCTTGCGACAGGGCCGCCTTCGCTGCTTCGACGCCAGCGGCTGCCTGGTCTCGCGCCGTGCGGGCGGCATCGACCGTACGCTGGCTGCTGGCACCCGATGTCAGCAGGCCACTCTGGCGCTTGAAATTCCGCTCGGTCTCGGTGGCGAGCGCCTGTGCCTGCCTGAGGGCCTCGCGCGCCTGGGTGATTTCCTGCGGTCGCAGGCCGCGGCGCAGCTTGGCCAGTTCCGCCTGCGCCACCTGCACCTGGGCCTGCGCTGCCGCAAGGGCTTCCCGATAGGGTTGCGCGTCAAGCGCCGCCAGGCGCGCGCCCACGCTGACGGCATCGCCCTCGTCGAAAGCCATTTGCATCACGCGCCCGGGCTGACGGAAGGCCAGTTGCACCTCGCGGATATCGACGTTGCCGTAGAGGCGCAATGCATCTTGTTGTCCATGGTCGCGCGACAGCCAGAACGCCAGTGCGCCGCCAAGAGCGAGCAAGACGACGGCGATCACGACCCAACGGGTTTTTCTGGAGAGGAGGTTTGGAGTTGTCATCGATGGGTTTCCGCTGGATAAAGGTGCTCAGTGCTCGCGTGCGACCGGCGCATTCGCCGCTGACCGGCGCCAGGCTATGGCCGCTATGCCTGCCCACACCAACGTGCGCAGCGTCATGGCGACCACCGTGCGCCGCTCCCAGGCGCCACCCAAAGCCACATGCACTCCGAAAGCCAGGAACACGAGTGCGGTCGCCACCGTGATGACAATCGCCAACCACGCGGCCCAGCGCTGGCGCATCCACAAGCCGACGCCGGCGACGATGTAGGCGAGCCCGGCCAGAAAATTGAACCAGAGCACGAAAGGCACATAGTGGCCGGCGGCTTGGCGCGCCGCGCCGTCGACAAACAGAACGGCGCCGCCCTCCCGAAGAGTGAGCAGGCCGAAGCCGATCGCGAGCAGGGAGATCAGCCAGTGCCAGATGCTGCGTTGTGGATGAGTGGTCATCTTCATGGCCTTCACTTGATCGCGGAAACTCCCAAGCCTTCGCCGTCGTCGCGGTGTGCGTGTGCGTTCCGCCGGGCGGTCGGGCTGAGTGTTGAATGACGCGGATTCGCGCTGGAGGCGCAACGCGATCGCATGACCGTGGTGTGCCTCTCGGCCGACCGGGCAACTGCGTGGCGGCAGGATGGAAGGCGTTTCATCGGGTGTGCGTGATGCCACGGAGATAGATGGCAAACACGGCTGGCGCATCACGACGGATGCGACTGACCTTGCCGGCCAACAGCGACTGCATGACCAGTCCCTGGATCGTGCCGATGAACAACACGGCGGCGGCATCTACGTCCAGATCCGCATCCAGGTCGCCTTGGGCCTTGCCTGCCTCCATCAGGCGGCGCAGGCGCTGTTCGTATTGACGGAGCAAGGTCTGCACCATCCGCTTGGCGAGCGTCTCGCCAGAGCGTTGCAGCTCTCCGAACAGCATGCGCGGCACGCCGGGATGCTTGGCCACGAAGTCGATGTGCGTCATGAACATGGCTTCGAGTGCCGCGGCAGGCGACGCGGCGCCCTCGGCCGCCTTGTCCACGCGCACCAGCAGACGCTCACCGACCCAGGTCATCGTTGCCTCCAGGATCGCGTCCTTGGTGGGGAAGTGGCGAAACAGCGCGCCCTGCGTCAAACCCATTCGATCGGCGATGGCCGTGGTCGTGATTTCGGCCGGGTTTTGCTCCGCGGCCAAGTCCACCACCGCTTGCACTGTGGCAGCACGCCGCTCTTCAGCGGACAGATGTTGAGGACGTTCGCTCACCGATCAGACTCCATAAAGTAAGTGACTTATTACTATCCTAACATGCAAAACATCCGCGTCGCAAGATCGGGAATACGGTTCATCGCATGGGAAAGGATGGTTCCTGTCCCATCCATGGATCGTAGCCAAGTGAGCTGACGAGACCCAGGAAGCGAACACACTCCTCAGGCACATCATGAGTAATCGGTCGGCAGGTCGGCCACCCCAGTCAGAGCAAGAGAAGCGGTTTCGTTCGAGCGAAGGCGGAAATCCCCCGGGCGTTCTTCAAGGCTTTGCATCTTTTCCCGTAGGCATTATGATAGTAATAAGTTACTTACAACATCGGAAGACCAGAGATGAACACCCTTGCCATACCTGACAAGCCCGCGCCGGCACCGTCCGAAGTCGTCTGTCGCCCCGATGTCCTGGATACGCTTGCGAACGCGTGCCGGGCACGCGGCACTGGCGGGTTGTCACCGGCGGCGGGTTTGCTGGCTTGGTACGACTGGGCGCTGCACCTGAGCCTTTCACCGGGCAAGCAGCGCAGCCTGATCGAAAAGGGATTGCACAAGCAGCGACGCTTGGCGCGCTACGTCGCGCACGCTGCAAGTGCCCACGGCTGCCCCACGTGCATCGAGCCGTTGGAGCAGGATCGGCGCTTCGAGGCGCCGGCCTGGCAGCAATGGCCGTTCAACGTGATCCACCAGGGCTTTTTGCTGCAGCAGCAGTGGTGGCACAACGCCACCACCGGCGTGCGCGGCGTGTCGCGCCATCACGAGAACATGGTCACTTTCGCCGGGCGGCAGTGGCTGGACATGTGGTCGCCATCGAATTTCATCTGGACCAACCCGGAAGTGCTGGAAGCCATCAGAACCAGCGGCGGCGCCAACCTGTGGCGCGGCGCGATGAACTTCCTCGACGATACACAGCGTCTTGCGCTTGACGATGAACCGGCCGGGGTCGAAGGCTTCAAAGTCGGCCAGGACGTGGCGGTCACACCAGGAAAGGTGGTGTTTCGCAACCACCTGATCGAGCTGATCCAGTACACACCCACGACCCCCGATGTGTATGCCGAGCCGGTGCTGATCGTGCCCTCCTGGATCATGAAGTACTACATCCTCGACCTGTCACCGCACAACTCGATGGTGAAGTACCTGGTCGACCAGGGGCATACGGTGTTCATCCTTTCCTGGAAGAACCCGACCGCGGCCGATCGCGACCTCGGCCTCGAGGATTACCGATGGCTGGGGGTCATGGATGCACTGGACGCGGTCACGGCCATCGTGCCTGAGCGCAAGGTGCAGGCGGTTGGCTATTGCCTGGGCGGCACCTTGCTGACGATCGCCGCAGCCGCGATGGCGCGCGATGGCGACGAACGGCTGCACAGTTTGACGCTGCTGGCGTCGGAGACCGACTTCCGCGAGTCGGGCGAAATCGCGCTTTTCATCGACGACAGTCAACTCGCCTGGCTGGAAGCCGGGATGTGGGACAAGGGCTATCTCGACGGCAAGCAGATGGCCGCCTCTTTCCAGATGCTCAACTCGCGCGACCTGATCTGGTCGCGCCGCGTGCGCGAGTACCTGCTGGGCGAACGGCAGGAGTTCAATGACCTGATGGCCTGGAATGCCGACGTGACGCGCATGCCGTATCGCATGCACAGCGAGTACCTGCGGCGTTTGTATCTGAACAACGATCTGGCCGAGGGACGCTACCAGGTCGGCGGACGGCCGGTGGCGATCGCCGACATCGAAGTGCCGATGCTCATCGTCGGCACGGTGCGCGACCACGTCGCCCCCTGGCCATCCGTGTACAAAATGCACCTGCTCAGTGATGCGGAACTGACCTTCGTACTGACCAGCGGCGGGCACAACGCCGGCGTGGTCAGCGAGCCGGGGCACCCCCGGCGCAGCTACCAGATTGCGACCCGCAGCGCCGGCGCTCGCTACATCGATCCGCAAACGTGGCGTGCCGAAACCCCGTTGAACAAGGGCTCCTGGTGGCCAGCCTGGCAGCAGTGGCTGGCGCGACGTTCGACCGAGCGGGTATCGCCACCTGCCATGGGAGGCACGCAGGCGCCGCTCGGTGATGCGCCTGGTACCTATGTGGCAATGCGGTGACAAGACGCACTGAAGCCAAGACGCACTGAAGCCGAGACAAGGCCAGACCATTTCAGCAGGGACATCACTAGGGATGGCCCACACCCGCCCCAAAGGGGGCCCACCATGACCGAAGGGCACTGCAATGAGCAACGAACTGCCAATCCATCTCTACAAAGCCAATGCCGAGCTGCAACTGCAGATCACGCGCTTGCTGCAGGAGAGCAGCCATCACTGGCTCGAAGCCATGCAACAGCTCAGCGCTGGCGGCGTGCTGGAGACCACCTCGCGCATCCAGGGCCTCCAACAGGCGGCCGACTGGCAGGCGCTCGCGACTTTGCCGTCAGAGGTGTTCTGGCGCCTGTGCCAAGGCCGCATGGGCGATGCCCAAGCGGTCGGGCAAGTAGCAGCCAAGAGCCAGGCGGCCTTTGCCAATGGTCTGCGTCAAGCACTTACGACTTGGCAGGAATCTGTCTCCGAGGCATTCGGCACCAGTGGCGACGCAGCCTCTTTCACGCAGCTTTGCCAGCGCTGGGCGCAGCCCTGGACCGCCCCAAGCGCCGTACCCCAAGGCAAGACCAAGAAATGAGGGGACGGCAATGTATACGACGCAACGGACGGCGCTGGTGACGGGAGGCAACCGGGGGTTGGGCGCTGCAATCGCCCGTACCCTGCACGACGTCGGCCACCGCGTGATCGTCACGCATACCCCCGGCAACATCACGATTGGCCAGTGGCAGCAAGCGCAAGCGACACAGGGCTACACATTTGCTGCCTACGGGGTGGATGTATCCGACTACGAATCAACGCAGGAACTGGCGCGGCGCATCCACGCCGACGGTCATCGGATCGATATCCTGGTGAACAACGCCGGCATCACCCGCGACGCAACGCTGCGCAAGCTCGACAAGGCCGGATGGGATGCCGTACTGCGCACCAACCTGGACTCCATGTTCAACGTCACCAAGCCGTTCGTCGATCCGATGGTCGAGCGCGGCTGGGGTCGCATCGTCAACATCTCGTCGATCAACGGCAGCAAGGGCCAGTTCGGGCAGACCAATTATTCGGCGGCCAAGGCCGGGGTACATGGATTCACCAAGGCGCTCGCACAGGAGGTGGCGCACAAGGGCGTGACGGTCAACACCGTCTCGCCGGGCTATTTCGCCACCAAGATGGTGATGGCGGTGCGCGAGGATGTGCGCCAGAAGATCATCGATGCGATTCCGATTGGCCGTCTCGGTCAGCCGGCCGAGATTGCGGCACTTGTCGCCTTCATCGCCAGCGAAGCCGCCGCCTTCATGACCGGCAGCAACGTGGCGATGAACGGCGGCCAGCATATGTATTGAGTAGTCGAGGAGCCTGCGGCATGAAAGTCTGGACCATTCGCGTGGGCAACGTCTCCCCCGGTCGCTGCAATTCACCGAAGAGCATCCTTGGCACACTCGGGTGCTCGGACCCGAAGCATGCGCATTGACACGAGGGTGTTTGCGTGCTGACGGATAGTGATCTGCAAGCCCTCCGGTTGACCGCACGTCTAGCAGGCGTCCTCACCCTGATCCTGATCGACACCCCCATCGCTTGGTGGCTGGCTCGTACCAAGGTCTGGTGGAAAGGGCCGATAGGAGGCTGCCTTGGAGCCTAGATTGCTACGCTATTTCGTTGCAGTCGCGGAAGAGCTGCATCTCGCCCGCGCGGCCGAGCGTCTCGGCATCGAGCAATCTCCCGTATCACGAGCAATGCGCGACCTCGAACGCCTGCTGGGCGTCTCATTGTTCGACCGCAGTGCCCGGCAGACGCGGCTGACTTGGGCCGGCCAGGTGTTGCTGGGCGAAGCTCGGCGCGTGTTGGCCACCGTGGACCAAGCGGTTCAAGCTACCAAGGCTGCAGCGCAGGGCTACCAGAGCTATTTGCGCATCGCCATCTGCGACAGCCTTGCCCAGCCACGCATCGCCTCGCTACTGGCGCGCAGTCGCGAGGAAGAACCTGAATTGGGGATTCGGGTCTTCGATCTGCCGTTTTCGCGGCAGCTCAAGGGCCTGCACGATGACCTGCTGGATGTCGGCTTCGCGCTGTCGGATGCGGTCACCGGAGGGCTGATCGCCGAGCCTGCTTGGAGCGATCCGCTATCGGTGATCGTGCCGACACGCCATCCGCTGCTCGCGCATGCACAGGTCAAGTTGGAAGACGCCTTGAAGTTTCCGCTGGTCCTGTGTCACCCGGATGCGGCGTCGGGCTGCCATGACCAGATTCAGGCACTGCTCGACGGCGCGGCCATCACGCCCAAGATAGCCGACCACGTGACAAGCCTTGGCGTGATGCTCACGCTGGTGGGAGCCGGTTATGGCATCGGCTTTGCCATCGGTGCACAGGTGCAGACTTGCCAGCGGCCCGACATTGCGATACGCCCGCTGGCGGGCATCACGCCCACGCTGACGACCTATCTGCTGCGCCGTCAGAGCGAGCCCTCGGAACCGATGAAGCGGTTCTTGCAGCGTGCTCGGCGGTTGTTCCGGCCGCAAGGCGATGTGCACGCTCCTTGACCCGCATCGGTCCAGGTACGTTGGCTATTGGCAGCCGTCTCCGGCTCTGGGTGGACTTATCTGGTCCGTCACGTTGACCGACTTGGATTTTTGAGTCCAGAATAGAGGCCTTCTTGGGGAGCTGACCCCAAGAAATTCTTTGTTGATCAACCGGTTGGGTTGTGGGTGCTGTTCCCTTCACCCGCTTCATAGAGCGGGTGGTTCGCATAGGATCGAGACCCGCGACTCTGGCCAGTTGATCTTTGGCGATTCGCGAAGGATCCGCGCTCCGCCGCCTGCGCCGCGCCGGACAGAGTCGGTGTCGCAAAAAGTACCGCGAAGGTGTTGCCAGGCGAGAGCTGTTAGTACATAATGCAGTCCTTCGCGGCACAATGAGAAGTAAAAATTGCTGCGTTATCAAGGAGTTAAAGCGGGGATTTAAGTCTCGTTTCCCGCTCCAGATTCTGAAAGCCGGATGTGCGCCCAGCGCCCATCCGGCTTTTGCATTGTGCCCCCGCGGTGCATGCCTCGCCGGCGGTTTGCCGGACGCGGCCTTGCAGGGTAGGCTCGAAGCTCTCCCGGAGCTCTCTGCGATCCTCGCGCACCGCATGCCCTTCACCATCGACTCCACCTTGCCCCTCCCGGCCGGCGCCGTTCTTCCCGACTATGGCGACGGCGGGCTCTACGGCTTCGCGCGCGGGCTCCGCCACTGGCTGCACGACCGCAAGGCCGGGTGGCCTGCGGCCGAGGTCGCGCCGGGCGAGCGCGCGCTGGTCGTGCTGCTGGTCATCGACGGGCTGGGCGAACGCTTTCTCGACACGGTCGGGTGGGGCTCCGCGCTGCATGCGGCCAAGCACGCCGGCCTGAGCTCGGTGTGCCCGAGCACCACGGCGAGTGCGATCACCACGCTGGCGACCGGCGTCGCGCCGGTCGAGCACGGCCTCAACGGCTGGTTCATCCACGATCGCCGCTTCGGTGGCGTGATCGCGCCCTTGCCGCTGATCCGCCGCAGCGGCGAGCCGCTGGAGGCCTTCCGCCTGCTGCCGCGACTGTTCCCGGTGGCGCCGATGTATCGCCACGCCTGCCGACCGGTCACCCTGGTCTCCCCCGTGCAGATCGCATTCTCGCGCTTCTCGCTGCACCATGGGCGCGGGGCACACATCGAGCCTTACGAAGGGCTGCAGGACTACGTGGCCGCCATCGTCGACATGGCCGATGCGCTCGCGCACAGTGGCGGGCTGATCCACGCCTATTACCCGGTGTTCGACATGCTGAGCCACCAGCACGGCTGCCGCTCGGCCGAGGCGGTCGCGTGCTTCACGCGCGTCGATGCCGCCTTCGTGTCGCTGCAGCAGGCGCTGGCGGGGCGCGACGTGCGTCTGCTGGTGACGGCCGACCACGGCTTCATCGACGCGCCACCCGAGCGCCGCATCGACCTCGCGCCCGACGGCGAGGTCGCCGCCATGCTCGCCGCGCCGCTGTTCGGCGAGCGCCGGCTGGCTTTCTGCCGGGTGCGCGCCGGTGCGCAGGCCGAATTCGAAGCGTGGGCTGCGGATGAGCTGCGTGGCAAGGCGGTGGCGGTGCGCGGCGAAGACTTTCTCGCCGCCGGCCTGCTCGGCCCGGGTCAGGTGCATCCGCGGCTGGCCGAACGCCTGGGCAGCCACGCGGTACTGATGGAGGCCGGGTGGACGATCGTGGATCACGTGGCAGGCGAGCACGAGCACACCATGATCGGCGTGCATGGTGGCCTCAGCGCGGACGAGATGCGCGTGCCGCTGATGCTGGCACGTACCTGAGGACGGGCACTCCACACGGCTGCGACAGGGCGGTGGACCTGGCGGTCCGTGCTCGGCACGCATCCCCGCCTGCGCCCTGGCTCTTCAGTGCAGGTCTTCCTCGGCTGGCGGGACCGGCAGCACCAGGATGCCCTCTTCGAGCAGGGACTCGACCTCGTCGGCGGAGGCCGAGCCGCGAATGTCGCGCGCCTCGGTTTCGCCGTAGTGGATGCGGCGCGCCTCCTCGGGCAGGCGCTCGCCCACGTTCTCCGCAACGCGCGCAAGGCTGCGCAGCTGCGTCATCAGGCGCGCGAGTCCTTCGGGAGCAGGAGCGGAGGGAGGGACGGCGCTCGCGGCCTGCACCTCACCCGCTGCGGGCGGCCTTGCCGAGGCGGACTGGCCGGTCTGGACGTAGGGCGCGCTCGGCAGGCGGCGGACCTCGGTGGCGCCGCAGATCGGGCAGTTCACCAGGCGATCCGCGAGCTGCGCCTCGAAGGCTGCGGCGGAACCGAACCAGCCTTCGAAGCGGTGTGCATTGCTGCAGTGTAGGTCGAGTACGATCATGGCGAGGACTGTCCGGTCACTGTGCCGGGCAGGACGCCGCAGCAAGGATGGGACAATGGCTGAGCGGGATGGTGCCCGGGACGGGACTCGAACCCGTAAGGCTTGCGCCGGCGGATTTTAAGTCCGCTATGGTTACCGATTTCATCACCCGGGCGGCCGAGGCTCAGCGGTTCTGCTCCGGCAGCACGATATTGACCTCGAGCACCTCGTAGTTGTCCTGCTTTTCGAGCTGGACCTTGATGTCGTCGGGGTTGACCGCGACGTACTTCGAGATGACCTCGATCAGCTCGCGCTGCAGGTCGGGCAGGAAGTCGGCCCTGGGGCTGTCGCCCGCGCGCTCGTGGGCGATCAGCAGCGACAGGCGGTTCTTGGCGATCTCCGCGGTCTTCTTCTTTTCGCCGAAGAGGCGGGCGAGGAAGGACATGTCACTTGCCTCCGAACAGGCGCTTGATCAGGCCGGGCTTTTCGTAATTGACGTAGCGCAGCGGCAGGTCTTCGCCGAGGAAGCGGCCGACGACGTCGGCGTAGGCTTCGGCGACGTCGGTACCCTTGAGGTGGATCGCGGGCGTGCCCTGGTTCGAGGCGTGCAGCACGGACTCCGACTCGGGGATCACGCCGATCAGCGGCACGCGCAGCAGCTCCTGCACGTCCTTGTACGACAGCATCTCGCCGTCCTCGACGCGCTTGGGCGAGTAGCGGGTGATGAGCAGGTGCTCCTTGACCGGCTCGCCGCCCTCGCGCGCACGCTTGGACTTGCTCTGCAGGATACCGAGGATACGGTCGGAGTCGCGCACCGAGGAGACCTCGGGGTTGGTGGTCACGATGGCCTCGTCGGCGAACGTCAGCGCCATCACCGCGCCGCGCTCGATGCCGGCCGGGGAGTCGCACACCACGTACTCGAAGCCCATGTGCTCGAGCTCCTGCAGCACCTTCTCGACGCCTTCCTCGGTGAGCGCGTCCTTGTCGCGCGTCTGCGAGGCCGGGAGGATGAACAGGTTGTCGCAGTGCTTGTCCTTGATCAGGGCCTGGTTCAGGCGGGCCTCGCCATTGACCACATTGACCAGGTCGTACACGACGCGACGCTCGCAGCCCATGATGAGGTCGAGGTTGCGCAGGCCGACATCGAAGTCGATGACGGCGGTCTTGAAGCCGCGCAGGGCGAGTCCGGAGGCGAATGCCGCACTGGTGGTGGTCTTGCCGACGCCGCCCTTGCCCGAAGTTACTACGATGACTCTCACGGTTTCCCCTTGTGGATGCGGTATGGCTGGCTCAGTCGAGCTTCAGCGCTTCGAGGTTGAGTGTATGGTCGGTGCCGTTCAGCCGCACCAAGGTGGGCTTGCCGGCAAAGGCTTCGGGAATGCCGCGCTCGAAGGTGCGGTACACGCCGGCGATCGATACGAGTTCGGGGCCGAAGTTGCTGGCCACGATGCGCGCCGCCTGATTGCCCTGAGCGCCCGCGATCGCGCGTCCGCGCAGGGGGCCGTAGCAGTGGATGCTGCCATCGGCGATGACTTCGGCGCCGGGGCTCACGCCACCGAGCAGGACGAGATCGGTGCCGCGCGCATAGATCTGCTGGCCGGAGCGCAGCGGGCGTTCGACGAACATGGTCGGGGTGGCCGCAGCGGCGACCGGGGGCGGCAGCGGGGGCGGCGCAGCCGCGGGCGCGGCCTCCGCGGGAGCAGCGTGGCGCGCGGGGGCCTCGGCGGGCGGGCGGGCGGCGAGCTGCGCCGGATCGACCAGTGCGAGCCCGGCGCGCCGGGCGCCCTCGTGGTGTTCCGCCGCCAGGCGCATCACACCGATCGGCTGCAGTCGGTAGCGCCGCAGCAGCGACTGCAGGCCCGACCAATCGATACGCTCGGGCAGTTGCGCCACCCCGCCGAAATCGAGGATGAGCAGTTCGCCGCTGAAGAAGTCGGGCATGCCGCCGAGCATCTTGTGCAGCGAATCGGCAAGCGTGCTCGGTTCCGCCGCCTGCAGGACGGCGATGGTGGCGCCCAGGGTCGTGTTGTGGAACTCGATCGATCTTGCGGGCGCGCTGGCGGACATGTGCTGAACGGTCTTCAAAATCGAGCGAGTGTACTTAGGCGAACACGTTCGGGCAAGGCCGGCGGCGCAAGCCGGCCGGCCTTGCCGGCTTCCGGCTCAATGCAGGGTGGGCGGGCGGAAGAGCGCGTCCACGTCGCTGCGATCGAAACGGTAGGTGTGGTTGGACAGATCGTCATGCACCACCACCTCGCCATGCTGGTCCAGGACCGTGCGTACTTCGTCCTCGCCGAGTGCGCGCAACATCTCGGCGATCTTGTCCGGATCGGCCGGCCATTCGTGGGTGACCGGACGCGCGTCGAAGAGGCGGATGTCCTCCTCGGCGAACAGGCGGCGCAGGATCTGCTCGGCGTCGAGGCCGAGCAGCTCGTCCTCGCGCACGGTGTGGGCCAGCTGCTGGACGCGCGACCAACCGTCGATGTCCTTGAGGTCGGCACCGGGGAGCTTCTGCACGAACAGGGCCACCGCCGCCTGCGCGCTGCACGCCAGCCACAGCCTGGCGGGCTGCTGCTCGGACTGGACGAGATAGTGCTCGAAGACCTCGGCGATGCTGTCGCCTTCCAGCGGCACCAGGCTCTGGTAGGGCTGATCGAGGCCTTCGATGTCGAGGGAGAGTTGCAGGCGCCCGTCGCCGACGAGCTCGACCAGCGTGCCCGCGGCGGGCGTGCCCTCGGCCTTGGCGTAACCGCGCAGGTTCAGGGTCTCGGCGCAGTCGATCACCAGCAGGCTGACGGGGCCGTGGCCGGTGATCTGGAAGGTCAGCCGGCCGGGCTGCTTGAGGTTGCCGGCGATCACGGTGGAGACTGCGCTCATCTCGCCGAGCAGTCGCGCCACCGCGGGCGCATAGCCGCGCCCGTCCTGCATGGCTTCCCAGACGTCGGTGAGGCGCACGACCGCGCCGCGGATGTCGAGGTCCTCGAGCAGGAAACGTTGCACATAGCTGGTGGGGAGGGGCGTCTTCATCTTGGAGTGTCCGGTGTTCCTGCTGGCGGTTGGGCTCGGCCCCGGTTGTGGCGCTCGAAGGCCTCGGTATCCAGGCCGACGACGAGTCCGCCGTCGGCGAACTCGACCACCGGGCGACGGATCAGGCTGGGCTGGGCCTGCATCAGCGCGATCGCGGCGGCCGTGTCGGCGATCGCCTGCTGCTCGGGCGGGAGCCTGCGCCAGGTGGTGCCGCGCTTGTTGACGAGCGCTTCCCACCCGAGCTTCTCGCACCAGCGCGCGAGTGTGGCGGCGTCGACGCCGGCCTTCTTGTAATCGTGGAGTTGGTAGGCGACACCCGCGCCGTCGAACCAGGCGAAGGTCTTCTTCATGGTGTCGCAGTTCCTGATGCCGTGGATCGTCGTCGGCATGACGGCCTCCTCAGCGATTGCCGCGGGCGCGGGCGAATGCTTCGGCGAGTGCGTTGGCAGCGGCGGGGCGGGAAGCCTCCTGGCGCGCGCCACCCTTGCCCTGCGCGGGCGGGCGCCGGTTGTCACCGCCGCGCGGGCGCTGCTCGCTACGCGGGGCCTGACCGCCTTCCCCGCGCCGCGGCGCACCCTCGTCGCGCCGGGCGCCGGACTCGCCGCGCTTCGCAGTCACCTCGTCGCCCAGGCGCATGGTGAGCGCGATGCGGTGGCGCGGGATGTCCACCTCCAGCACCTTCACCTTCACCACCTGACCCGCCTTGACCACGCTGTGCGGGTCCTTGACGAAGGTGTTGGACAGCGCGGAGATATGCACCAGGCCGTCCTGATGCACGCCGATGTCGACGAAGGCGCCGAAGTTGGTGACGTTGGTGACCACCCCTTCGAGCAGCATGCCGGGCTCGAGGTCCTTCAAGGTCTCCACGCCCTCGCGGAAGGTCGCGGTGCGGAACTCGGGGCGCGGGTCGCGGCCGGGCTTTTCCAGTTCGGCGAGGATGTCCTGCACGGTGGGCAGCCCGAAGCGCTCGTCGGTGAACTCCTCCGGTTTCAGGCTCTTGAGGAAGCCGCCGTTGCCCATCAGTTCGCGCACGCTCTTCCGCACGCGCGCGAGGATGCGCTCGACCACCGGGTAGGCCTCGGGGTGCACCGAGGAGGCGTCGAGCGGGTTGTCGCCGCTGGGGATGCGCAGGAAGCCCGCGGCCTGCTCGAAGGTCTTGGGGCCGAGGCGGGGCACGTCCTTCAATGCGCTGCGGCTGCGGAAGGGGCCCCGGGTATTGCGATACTCGACGATGTTGCCGGCGAGCGTGGCGTTCAGACCCGAGATGCGTGCGAGCAGCGGTGCAGACGCGGTGTTCACATCCACGCCGACCGCGTTCACGCAGTCTTCCACCACGGCGTCCAGGCTCTTCGCCAGGCGGCCCTGGTTGACGTCGTGCTGGTACTGGCCGACGCCGATCGACTTGGGATCGATCTTGACCAGCTCGGCGAGCGGATCCTGCAGGCGGCGGGCGATCGAAACCGCGCCGCGCAGGCTGACGTCGAGCTCGGGGAACTCGCGTGCGGCGAGTTCGGACGCGGAATACACCGAGGCGCCGGCCTCCGAGACGACGATCTTGGTCAGCTGCAGCTCCGGGTAGCGCTTCATCAGCTCGGCCACCAGCGCGTCGGTCTCGCGCGAGGCGGTGCCATTGCCGATGGCGATCAGCTCGACCGCATGCTTCTTCGCCAGCGCGGCGATGGTGGCGATCGACGATTCGCGGTCGCGGCGCGGCTCGAAGGGATACACGGTGGCGGTGTCGACCAGCTTGCCGGTGGCATCCACCACCGCGACCTTCACTCCGGTGCGGATTCCGGGGTCGAGGCCGATGGTGGCGCGCGTGCCGGCGGGGGCGGCGAGCAGCAGGTCGTGGAGGTTGCGCGCGAAGACGCGGATCGCCTCTTCCTCGGCGCGCTCGCGCAGCTCGCTCATCAGCTCGAGTTCGAGGTGGATGGAGATCTTCACGCTCCACGCCCAGCGCGCGGTCTCGGCGAGCCAGCGGTCGCCCGGGCGGCCCTGGCTGCGGATGCCGAAGCGCACGGCGATGCGGCCTTCGCAAGGATGCGGGGCGTCGGGGTCGGGGCGCTCGACGTCGAGTGCCAGGCGCAGCACGCCTTCGTTGCGCCCGCGCAGCAGCGCCAGCGCACGGTGCGAGGGCATGGTGGCGATCGGTTCGGCGAAGTCGAACCAGTCGCGGAACTTGGCGCCTTCGTTCTCCTTGCCCTCGATCACGCTCGAGCGCACCCGGCCATGTTCGTGCAGGTAGCTGCGCAGCTCGCCGAGCAGGGTGGCGTCCTCGGCGAAGTGCTCCATCAGGATCTGGCGCGCGCCGTCGAGCACCGCCTTGGTGTCGGCAAAACCGGCCTCGGCGTTGATGTACTTTTCGGCTTCGACTTCGGGCGTCAGGGTCGGGTCGGCGAGCAATGTCTCGGCCAGCGGGCCGATGCCGGCCTCGCGCGCGATCTGTGCCTTGGTGCGGCGCTTGGGCTTGTAGGGAAGGTAGAGGTCCTCGAGGCGCTGCTTGGTGTCGGCGTCCTCGACCTCGGCACGCAGCTCGGCGGTGAGCTTGCCCTGCTCCTCGATCGAGGCCAGCACGGTGGCGCGGCGGTCTTCGAGCTCGCGCAGGTAGCCCAGGCGTTCCTCCAGCGTGCGCAACTGCGTGTCGTCCAGGCCACCGGTGACTTCCTTGCGGTAGCGGGCGATGAAGGGCACGGTGGCGCCATCGTCGATGAGCTGGACGGCGGCGATGACCTGGCGCGGCGAGACGCCGAGCTCTTCGGCGATGCGGTATTCGATCGGGGGGAGCATGGGGAAGAGGCGGTGAAGCGCAGAAGATAAGGCCCGGATAGTGCAACAGGCGGCGCGGGGAGAGCAACCCGCGGACCGGTGTGGCGGCCGCTGCGGGGCGAAGCGAGTCGTGAGCGGGCGATCCGGCGACGGCGGCGCGGACTCCGGGCGCCGTGAGTGCGACTCGCGTCGCTCCGGCAGAAGGCAGCGAGGCTGCGGCGGCTCGTGCGTGCGCGACGCAGGCTCAGAGGGCGACCAGGGTCTGCCGCCCCCACCACGATTCGCCGGGCTGCACGCGTACCGGCTGGCGGGCGGCGGCGGCCTCGATGCAGAGCATGCGGCGGAAGCCGTCGTCCGGCAGGTCCGCGATCGCGGCGCTGCGCTCGATCCAGGGGTTCCACACCACCACGTCGGGGAAACCGTCGGCATTGACGCCCAGGCTGCGGTGGTATTCGCGCAGCAGCAGCGGGCGGTTTACCTCGTGATAGACGCGGTCGGTCTCGGACTCGATCACCAGGGCGTCCCCGCTATCGCGCTGGATGCGGTCGGCGTCGGTCTTGTCGCGATAGGAGAAGCCGTGCAGGCCTTCGATGCGCGATTCCTCGACCTCGCGTACCGCGAGGTAGGTGTGCAGCGCGGCGGTGAACTCGAAGGCCTCGTCGCCGGTGTTGGTGATCTCGAGTTCGAGGTCGAGCCGGCTGTCCTCGATCAGGATCGACAGTTCGGCCGAAAACGCGTACGGCCACAGCGCGCGGGTGGCTTCGTCGTCGGCGAGCGTCAGCCCCGCGAGGGCGAAGTCCTTGCCGCTGCGCTCGGTCGTGAGCGACCACCGCCGGTTGCGCGCGAAGCCGTGCGCGGGCAGGGGGCCCAGGTCGGCGAACTGCGGGAAGCACACCGGGATGCCGCCACGGACCGCGCTGTGCCCGTCGAACACTGCCTTCGGGCTCAGGTACAGGCGCTCCTCGCCACCCGGCGGCGCCCACGACAGCACCTGCGCGCCGTGCAGCGCCACCACCGCGCGTGCACCCGAAGCGGTGGCCAGGCGCAGCGCTGGCTGGCCGTGGAACTCGATGGGCTCGATCGTCGCGGGCATCGCTCAGTCCTGCAGCGCCAGAATGCCCAGCTTGACCGAGCTGTCTTCCGGGTCGTTGCTGAGCACGAAGCCGAGCTTCTGCACGAACTTGAGCATGCGCTCGTTGTTGGCGAGGAAGACGCCGTTCATGTACTGGATGCCACGGCTGCGCGCGGTCTCGATCAGTACGCCCATGAGCTTGCGGGCGAGGCCGCGGTGCTGCCAGTCGTCGGCCACCACGACCGCGAACTCGCAGGACTCGCCGTCGGGGTTCACCGCGTAGCGGCACACACCGATCTCGTTCTCTACGCCGTCGGCCTCGAGGGTGGCGACGAAGGCCATCTCGCGGTCGTAGTCGATCTGGGTGAGGCGGGCGACCATCGCGGGCGGCAGCTCGCGCATGGTGTTCATGAAGCGGTAGTACTTGGTCTCGGCCGACAGGCGGCGCACGAAGTCGACCTCGAGCTCGGCGTCCTCCGGCTTGATCGGACGGATCGTCACCGTGGTGCCGTCGGGCACGGTCCAGGTGCTGATCAGGTGCGACGGATACGGGTGGATCGCGACGTGGTCGTAGCGGTCCGCCGTCGGAGACACGTTTTCCACGCTGATGTTCGCGTCGACCGCGACCACGCCGTTCTCGTCCACGATCAGCGGGTTGATCTCCATCGCGGTGATCCACGGCAGCTCGCAGACCATCTCGGAGATGCGCAACAGCACCAGCTCGAGCGCGTTCATGTCCACCGCCGGCATGTTGCGGAACTCGCCGAGGCGGGTGGAGATGCGGGTCGAGCGGATCATGTCCTTGACGAGGAAGCTGTTGAGCGGCGGCAGGGCCACCGCGACGTCGCGGTTCTCCTCGACCAGGTTGCCGCCCTCGCCGAAGGTGATCGCGGGGCCGAACACCGGGTCGCGGCGCACGCTCACCACCAGCTCGCGGCCGTTGCGCTTCTGGATCATCGGCTCGATCGCGATGCCGTTGATCACCGCCTCGGGCTGCACGCGCTTGACCTCGTCGAGGATCTCCTGATAGGTCGAGCGCACCGCGGCGAGGCTGCGGATGTTCAGGCGCACGCCGCCCACCTCGGACTTGTGCACGATGTTCGGCGAGTCGATCTTCATCACCACCGGCAGGCCGATCTCGGCCGAGAGCACCATCGCCTCGGCGGCACTGCGCGCGACCACGGTCTGCGCGATCGGAATGCGGAAGGCCGCGAGCAGCGCCTTCGACTCCATCTCGTTGAGCTTCTTGCGGCGCTCGGACAGGGCCATCTCGATCACCAGGCGCGCGCTCTCGATCGAGGGCGGCGGCAGGTGCGACAGCGAGGACGGCGTCTGCATCAGCAGCTTCTGGTTCTGGTAGTAGGCCGAGATGTGGCTGAAGAGCTCGACCGCCGGCTCCGGCGTGCGGAAGTGCGGGATGCCCGCGGCGCTGAACTTGGCGCGCGCCTCGGCGACGAGTTCCTCGCCCATCCAGCACACCAGCACCGGCTTGTCGGCGGTCTTCTCGAGCTCGATCACGACGTCGGCGACGCCGCTCGGGTCGGTCACCGCCTGCGGGGTCAGCATCACCAGCACGCCGTCGACGTTGGGGCCTTCGAGCACCGCCTTGAGCGCCGCGCGATAACGTTCCGGGCCGGCGTCGCCGAGGATGTCCACCGGGTTGCCGTGCGACCAGCCGCTGGGCAGGCAGGCGTTGAGCTTCTCGACCGTGCTCTCGGCGAACTCCGCGAGCGGGATGCCGATGTCGGCCGCGCGGTCGGCCGCCATGACGCCCGGGCCGCCGCCGTTGGTGATGATCGCGAGGCGGTTGCCGCGCGGGCGGAAGTGCGAGAACAGCGCGTTGGCCGCGGCGAAGAGCTGGCCCATGTTGTACAGGCGGATCACGCCGGCGCGACGCAGCGCGGCGTCGAACACCGCGTCCTCGCCCATCGGCGCGCCGCTGTGCGACAGGATCGCGCGCGAGGCGCCGGGGTGGCGGCCGGCCTTGACCAGCAGCACCGGCTTGACGCGCGCGGCGCCGCGCAGCGCGCTCATGAAGCGGCGGGCGTCGCGGATGCCTTCGACGTAGAGGAAGATGCTCTCGGTGCGCGGGTCCGAGATCATGTATTCGAGCACCTCGCCGAAGTCGATGTCGGACGAGGAGCCCAGGGACACCACGGTCGAGAAGCCGACGTTGTTCGGTTTGGCCCAGTCGAGGATGGCCGCGCACAGCGCGCCCGACTGCGAGATCAGGCCGATGCTGCCCTTGAGTGCGCTGGCGTGCGCGAAGGTGGCGTTGACGCCGAGCTGCGGCCGCATGACGCCCAGACAATTGGGGCCGAGCAGGCGGATGCGGTGGCGGTGCGCGGCTTCGACCACCTGGCGCTCGAGCAGCGCGCCGCGCGCGCCCGATTCGGAGAAGCCGCCCGACAGCAGGATCACCGCCTTCACCCCGGCGCGGCCGCAGGCCTCCATCAGCGCCGGGGTCTTCTCGGCGCGGATTGCCATCACCACCAGGTCCAGGCGCTGCGGCACGTCTTCCACCGACTTGTAGCAGGCGACCCCGTGCACCTTCTCGTGCTTCGGGTTGATCGCGAACAGCTTGCCCTTGTAGCCGGCCTCGAGCATGTTGCGCATGAGCACGCTGCCGAGGGAGGCCTCGCGTTCGCTGGCGCCGATGATGCCGACGGAGCGCGGCTCGAGGAGCGGGGTCAGATAGTGCTTTTCTTTCATGGTGGCCACCTGAGGTCCGAGTGGTGTGCTGCAATGGTTTGGCGGGCGCAGGGCGCGCGCGGAATGGAATTCATTGTACTGCAGTGCACAACGGGCAGTTGAGACCTTTGTCTCTGCCGCCTGCGATTCGTGCCGCGGCCGACCGACCGCCGCTGTCCGGAGTGGGCGTTCCCGTTTCGGAGCGCGGCGTCGTCACCCTCAATGCCCCAGCATGAAGCAGAAGCGCGCGCCCTTGCCCGGTTCCGCGCTGGCCCACACCCGGCCCTCATGGCGGGCGACGATGCGTTGTACGGTGGCGAGCCCGATCCCGGTGCCGGGGAACTCGTGCTGCGCGTGCAGGCGCTGGAAGGGCTGGAAGAGCTTGCCCGCGTAGTTCATCTCGAATCCGGCGCCGTTGTCCTCGACGTGGAACACCGTGCGCTCGCCGTCGCGTTCCGCGCCGAAGACGATACGCGGATGTTCGCACTGGCTTGTGAACTTCCATGCATTGCGCAGCAGGTTGTCGAGCAGCACGTGCATCAGCACCGGGTCGGCGACCACCGTCATGTCGCTGGTGATCTCGACCGCGACCACGCGCCCGGGCGACTCCGCCTGCAGGTCGCGGATCACCGCTTCGGCAATGCGCGACAGGTCGACCGGCCTCCTGCGCAACGGTTGCCGGGAGACGCTGGCGAGGTCGATCAGCGCATCGATCAGGATCGCCATGCGCTCGGCGCCGGCGCGGATGCGCACGAGCTGCTCGCGTTGGCGTTCGTCGAGCCGCGGCCCGGCCTCCTCGACGAGGATGCGCGCGAAGCCGTCGATGGCGCGCAGCGGCGCACGCAGGTCGTGCGAGACCGAATATGAGAAGGCCTCGAGCTCGCGCACCGCGGTCTCGAGTTCGGCGGTGCGCGAGCGCACCCGCGACTCGAGCTCCTGATTCAGGTTGCGCAGGCTGAACTCGGCGATCTTGCGCGCCGAGATGTCGTCGATGGTGCCGGCGATCCCGCTTTCCTGCCCGCTGCCGTCGCGCAAGGCACGGCAGTCGATCGCCACCCAGCGGATCTCGCCGGAGAGCGTGCGCAGCCGCAACTCGTCGGTCCATTCCTGGCCGTCTCCGCACAGCAGGGCGCGGATTGCGTCGCGTGCGCGCAAGCGGTCGTCTGGATGGAGGAAATCGGTCAGCGCATGCTGGCGCGTGGCGTCCAGATCGAAACCGGAGAGATCCTTCCAGGCGTCGTTGAGAAAAACCAGGCGGCCAAGCTCGTCGGTGCGGAAGAGCACCTCGCTGAGCGAATCGACCACCTCGCGATAGGATTCGGTCGCGACCACCCCGATCGCCGCGCCTGCGCCCGCGGGCGCGGACGGAGCGGCGTGCGCGGCGGGGAGGAGGGCGTGGGGGAGCGCGCTCGCCGGCGCGCAATCGTCGGCGTCTGCAGGCGTGCCTGCCCACTCCCGCCTCGAAGCCGCGCCGCCGCTCGCCGGGGCGTCGTCGTGAAGCGGGCCGTCCGCAGCGCAGCCCTCTGCCGCACCGGCGAGGGTGCGTCGGCGCAGGCTGCGGCGGCCGAGCAGATAACCCAGCCCGCCGCCGAGCAGAACCAGACCGCCATTCCAGGCCAGCCCGCCGGCATCGATCCCCGCGGCCTGCGCCGAGCCCGCGCCGAGGGCGAGCGCCGCCACGAGCACATGCCCGGCACGAGGCGGTGGGTGCGGTCTGGACGCGTCGATGGGGCTCACCTGGTCAGTGGCGGCGGTCCCGCATGCCGCATGGTTTCCGTGGCGGTCGGACTCGTCCTGTATAGCACAGAAGCTGCCCGCGGCGGGCCGTGTGCGAAGCGGGTGCGGCGACGGGCGCCGGCGCGGCCTCATGCAGGCGTGAGACCACGATAAAGGGCGAGATATTCCCGCGCGGCACGCGCCCAGCCGAAGTCCTTCGCCATGCCGCGGGCGCGCACGCGTCTCCATTCGGTGGGACGGCGGTGGACGGCATTCACCCGCAGCAGCGTGCGTTCGAGCGCAGCGGCGGAGAACTCCTCGAAGACGAAGCCGGTGGCGTCGGTGTCGAGCGTCTCCAGGCGGGTGTCGGCTACCGTGTCGGCGAGGCCGCCGACGCGCCGCACCAGAGGCAGGGTGCCGTACTTGAGGCCGTAGAGCTGGGTCAGGCCGCAGGGTTCGTAGTGCGAGGGCACCAGGATCACGTCGCTGCCGGCGATCAGGCGGTGGGCGAAGGCTTCGTCGTAGCCGATGCGCACCGCCACCGATTCAGGCGCGGCTGCCGCCGCGTCACGGAAGGCGGCCTCCAGCCCGGCGTCGCCGCTGCCGAGCAGGGCGAGCTGGCCGCCGCCCGCCAGCAGCGCGTGCAGGGCCTGCAGCACCAGGTGCAGGCCCTTCTGCTCGGTGAGCCGGCTCACCACGCAGTACAACGGGCCCTCGGCCTTGCCCGCCAGCCCGAGTTCGCGGCGCAGCGCGCTGCGGCAGCGCGCCTTGCCGGCCATGTAGTCCGCGGTGTAGCGCGCGGGCAGCAGGGTATCCGTGGCCGGATCCCACACCGCCGCATCGACCCCGTTGAGGATGCCCGAGAGCTCGTGCGCGCGGGCGCGCAGGAGGCCGTCCAGCCCGCAGCCCTGTTCCGGCCCCTGGATCTCGCGCGCATAGCTCGGGCTCACCGTGGTGACGCGCCCGGCGTAGTACAGCCCGGCCTTCATGAAGTTGAGGTGCCCGTGGAACTCCACGCCGTGGATCGAGAAGAAATGCGCGGGCAGCCCGAGCGCGTCGAAGCAGGCGCGCGGGAACATGCCCTGATAGGCGAGGTTATGTACCGTGAACACGCAGCCCGGCACGCTCCGCCCGCGCGCTGCCGCGACCTGCAACCATGCCGGCACGAGGCCGGCGTGCCAGTCGTGCGCGTGCACCACGCCGGGTTGCCAGGACGTGTCGAGCCCTTGGGCGAGCTCGGCTGCGGTCCACCCGAGCAGGGCGAAGCGCAGGTGGTTGTCGGCGTAGGGCTGCTGTGCGGCGTCGGCGTAGGGACCACCCGTGCGCAAGTACCAGCCCGGGGCGTCGATCACGTAGGCCTCCCCGCCGATCGCGGGCAGGTGTCCGCGCAGGAGCCGCGCCGGGTTGTTCCCCATCCCGCCCGGCGCTTGCAGGCGGGCGATCTCGACCGGCGACTCCAGCCCGGCGAGGATGGCGTCGAAGCCGGGCAGCAGCACCCGGACGTCCGCGCCGAGCGCGCCCAGGGCGGGCGGCAGCGCCCCGGCGACGTCGGCCAGCCCGCCGGTTTTCAGCAGTGGGAAGATCTCGGCACACACCTGAAGGATCCGCATCGTCTGGTCTCCGCGCTCACAGTCGGTCGAGCATTTCGCGCGTCACCAGCACCACGCCGCCCTCGGTGCGGTGGAAGCGGCGCGCATCCGCCTCGGCGTCCTCGCCGATCACCGTGCGCTCGGGGATCACGCAGTGGCGATCGATGACGACCTTCTTCAGGCGGCAGTGGCGGTTGATCTGCACGTCGGGCAGCACCACCGCCTGCTCGATCGTGCTGTAGGAGCGCACCAGCACGTTGGAGAACAGCACCGACTCGCGCACGACCGATCCGGAGACGATGCAGCCGCCCGAGACCAGCGCGTTGAGCGCCTCGCCGCGGCGACCGTCGAGATCGTGCACGAACTTGGCCGGCGGTAGTTGCTCCTGGTAGGTCCAGATCGGCCAGTCCTTGTCGTACATGTTGAGCGCCGGCGTGGTCGAGGCGAGGTCGAGGTTGGCCGCCCAGTAGGCGTCCACCGTGCCGACGTCGCGCCAGTAGGGGCCGGAGAAGGGCGGGGTGGCGATCGCCGACAGCGTGAAGGGGTGGGCGAGCGCCTGGTTTTCCGCCACCGCGCGCGGAATCAGGTCCTTGCCGAAGTCGTGGCTGGAGTCCGGATTCTTCGCGTCGTCCTCGAGCAGGCGGTAGAGGTAGTTGGCCGAGAATATGTAGATGCCCATGCTGGCGAGCGACAGCCCGGGATTGCCCGGCAGCGCTGGCGGGTCGGCGGGCTTCTCGACGAAGGCGGTGATGTGGCGCCGTGCATCGATCGCCATCACGCCGAAGGCCTTGGCCTCCTCGCGCGGCACCTCGATGCAGCCCACGGTGACACCGCGCCCGCTCGCGGCGTGGTCCTCGAGCATGATCGAGTAGTCCATCTTGTACACATGGTCGCCGGCGAGCACGACGATGTAGTCGGGCGGCGTGGAGTTGCGGATGATGTCGAGGTTCTGGAATACCGCGTCGGCGGTGCCCTGGTACCACTGCTCCTCGTCGATGCGCTGCTGCGCCGGCAGCAGGTCGACGAATTCGCCCATCTCGTTGCGCAGGAAGCTCCAGCCGCGCTGCAGGTGGCGCAGCAGCGAGTGCGACTTGTATTGCGTGATCACGCCGATGCGGCGCAGGCCCGAGTTCATGCAATTCGACAGCGCGAAGTCGATGATGCGGAACTTGCCGCCGAAGTGCACCGCCGGCTTGGCGCGCACGTTGGTGAGATCGCGCAGGCGCGAGCCGCGCCCGCCGGCGAGCACGAGGGCGAGGGTGCGGCGCGTGAGGATCCGTCGTCGGTTGGCGGCTTCGGCAGGCATGATCAGGACTCCTGGTGGTGTTGTGCGGATTCTAGGAGGACGAGCACGGTGCGCGCGGACAGCACCGGCTCGACAGGATGGCTTTCGTGGCCGGGGGCGGGCGGCGCCGGGCCGCCGTCGGCCCGGGCACTGTCGAAGACCGGCGACCATCCGCCCGCGGGCAGGCGGAAGCGGCACGCGGCCGCGGCGGGATTGACGAGCAGCAGCACGCTGCGCGCGGGTGCGGCGGCCGCGGGTTTGGCGATGTGCTCGACCGTGTGCGGCCGCAGGCCGGGCGGATGCAGCAGGATCGCCAGTGCGCGCTCGCGGGGATCGTTCCAGTCGGCGGCCTGCAGCTCGGCGCCATCGGGGCGCAGCCAGCGCACGCTCGCCGCCTCGCCGTGCTCCGGGCCGCGCAGCCAGGCGGCCTGGCGCAGCGCGGGGTGGGCTGCGCGCAGGGCGAGCAGCCTTCGAGCGCAGGCGAGGAGTTCGCGGTCGGCGGCGGCCCAGTCGAGCCAGGTCGTCTCGTTGTCCTGGCAGTAGGCGTTGTTGTTGCCGCGCTGGCTGTGGCCGATCTCGTCGCCGGCGAGCAGCATCGGCGTGCCCTGGGCGAGCAGCAGGCTGGCGAGCAGGGCGCGCTGCAGGCGGGCGCGCAGGGCGAGCACGTCGGGGTCCGCGCTCGGGCCTTCCACGCCGCAGTTCCACGAGTGGTTGTGCGGATGGCCGTCGCGGTTGTGCTCGCCGTTGGCCTCGTTATGGCGGTGGTCGTGGCTCACCACGTCGCGCAGGCCGAAGCCGTCGTGCGCGCACAGGAAGTTGATGCTGGCCGTGGGGGCGCGGCGGTCGTGGTCGAACTCCGCCGCAGAACCGGCGAAGCGGTGGGCGAATGCGCCGCGGTCTCCCCCTCCGCATAGCCACCAGGCGCGCATCGTGTCGCGGAAGCGGTCGTTCCATTCCATCCAGCCGGGCGCGAACCCGCCCAGCCGGTAGCCGTCCGGGCCGAGGTCCCACGGTTCGGCGATCCACTTCAGGCGGGCGAGCAGCGGGTCGGCGGCGATCGCCGCGAACAGCGGCGCACCGGTATCGAAATGGCCGTGGCGGTCGCGCCCGGTCGTGACCGCGAGGTCGAGGCGGAAGCCGTCGATGCGGTAGCGCGCGGCCCAGTGGCGCAGCGCGCCGACGACCAGCTCGACCATGCGCGGCTCGCCGAGGTTCACCGCGTTGCCGCAGCCGCTCCAGTCGCGGTAGCACGCCGGGTCTTGCGGGTCGAGATGGTAGGCGCGCGCGTTGGCCAGCCCGCGCAGCGACAGCATCGGGCCGTCCGCGTCGAGCTCGGCCGTGTGGTTGAAGACCACGTCGAGCACCACCTCGAGCCCGGCGGCGTGCAGCGCGTCGATCGCCCCCGCGAGTTCCCCGGTCGGGGTGGTGCCCGCGCGCCCGCTCCAGTAGCGCGGCTCGGGGGCGAGCCAGGCTGCGGGCGCATAGCCCCAGTGGTTGGCGAGGCCACGGCGCTGCAGCGCCGCTTCGTCGGCGCGGAAGTGCAGGGGCAGCAGGCTCAGCGTGGTGAGGCCGAGCGCCCGGTAGTGATCGAGCATCACCGGGTGGGCGAGGGCGGCGTAGCTGCCGCGCAGCGCCGGCGGGATGTCCGGGTGGCGCATCGTCAGCGCACGCACGTGGGCCTCGTAGAGTACCGTGCGCTCGCGCGGGATGTGCGGGCGGGGAGGGCGGTCATACGCCGGAGCAGGGGCGGGGGCGGGCACCCTCGCCTTGGGGGCGAAGGCAGCGTTGTCGCGCGGGTCGGGCAGGCGCGGATCGTCGCTGCGGGCGGCGCGGAACGCGGCGAGCCTTGCCGCGAGCTCCACATCGTCGGCCGCTCCGGGCTGCTGGCGGCCGTAGCTGCCGACCACCTCCTGCGCCCAGGGGTCGAGCAGCAGCTTCGCCGGGTTGAACCAGTGGCCGCGCCCTGGCGCCCACGGGCCATGAGCACGCAGGCCATACACCAGGCCGACCCCGCCGGCAGGCAAAAAGCCATGCCAGACGCCTTCGCTGCACGCCGGCAGCGCCAGGCGGCGAAGCGCCTCGCGGCCTGCGGCATCGAAAAGACAGAGCTCGATCGCTTCGGCGTCCGGCGACCACACCGCGAAGTTCACCCCGGTCTCGCCGCTGTCTGCGGTGAGGGTGGCACCGAGCGGCCACGGCCGCCCCGGGCGCAAGTCCGGATCAGGCAGCGCATGCGCCATGGCGAGCGGATCCGCTGCGGCGCCGGGCCCGTCCTCGCAAGGAGCGCACCCGTGCTGCAGGATGGGAAGGGAGTCGGGGTGCGGGGCGCTCATCGCTGCGTTCTCTTGCCGGGGCATGCGTCCAGGCGTGTCAGTCCGCGCGTACGAACATCGCCACGCCTAGCGGCGGCAGGCGCAGGGTGAGCGACTGCGCCTCGCCCTGCCAGGGCAGCGCCGCGCTGGGCAGCGTGCCGTTGGTGACGCCCGAGCCCCCATACACCGGATCGTCGGTGTTGAGAAGCTCGCGCCAGGTGCCCGCCGCGGGTACGCCGATGCGCCAGCCCTCGCGCGCCACCGGGGTGAAGTTGCACGCGACCACCACGCTGCGGCCGTCGCGCGCGCGGCGCTCGAAGACCAGCACCGAGTGCGCCGCATCGTCGTGGGAGATCCAGCGGAAGCCTTCGCTCGCCGTGTCCTGCTCGTACAGCGCCGGATGGCTGCGCAGCACGCGGTTGAGATCGCGCACCAGGCGCTGCATGCCCGCGTGCGGGGCGTGCCCGAGCAGCTCCCAGGGCAGGCTGGCGTCGGCGTTCCATTCGGACCACGGGGCGAACTCGCACCCCATGAAGAGCAGCTTCTTGCCCGGGTGCGCCCACATGTAGCCGTAGAGCAGGCGCAGGTTGGCGAACTTCTGCCAGACGTCGCCGGGCATCTTGGCGAGCAGCGAGCCCTTGCCGTGCACCACTTCGTCGTGCGACAGCGGCAGCACGAAGTTCTCGCTGAAGGCATACGCCAGCGAGAAGCGCAGCTGGTCGTGGTGGTGCTTGCGATGCACCGGGTCGCGCGCGAGGTAGGCGAGGAGGTCGTTCATCCAGCCCATGTTCCACTTGTAGTGGAAGCCCAGGCCGCCGCCCTGCAGGTCGGGTGAGGGCGGGCGGCTGACGGCGGGGAAGGCGGTGGATTCCTCGGCGAGCGTGATCGCCTCGGGGCGCTGCGTGCCGACGAGGTGGTTCATGCGACGCAGGAAGTCGATCGCCTCCAGGTTCTCGCGCCCGCCGAAGCGGTTCGGCACCCACTCGCCCTCGCGCCGGCTGTAGTCGCGATACAGCATCGAGGCCACCGCATCCACCCGCAGCCCGTCGGCGCCGAAGCGCTCGATCCAGTACAGCGCGTTGCTGGCGAGGTAGTTGCGCACCTCGGCGCGGCCGTAGTTGTAGATCAGCGTGTTCCAGTCCTGGTGGAAGCCCTCGCGCGGGTCGGCGTGCTCGTACAGGTGGGTACCGTCGAACTCGGCCAGGCCATGGGCATCGCTCGGAAAGTGTGCCGGCACCCAGTCGAGGATCACCCCCAGCCCGGCGGCGCGCGCGGCATCGGTGAAGGCGCGGAAATCCTCCGGTGTGCCGAAGCGCGCGCTCGGCGCGTACAGCCCGGTGGGCTGGTAGCCCCAGGAGCCGTCGAAGGGGTGCTCGTGCACCGGCAGCAGCTCGAGGTGGGTGAAGCCGAGCCCGACTGCGTAGGGCACCAGGCGCTCGGCGAGCTCGCGGTAGGACAGCCAGCCGCCGTCTTCCTTGCGCTGCCAGGAGCCGAGGTGGACCTCGTAGATGCTGATCGGCGCGTCGAGCGCGTTGGCGCGCCGGCGCGCTTCGTCGATCGCCAGCCCGGGCAGCAGGCGCTGCACCACCGAGGCGGTGTGCGGGCGCAGCTCGGCGCGGAAGGCGAAGGGGTCGGCCTTGAGGCGCACGACGCCGTCGACGCCGAGGATCTCGTACTTGTAGAGCTCGCCCTCGCCGATGCCCGGCAGGAAGATCTCCCACACGCCGCACTCGCGGCGCTGCCGCATCATGTGGCGGCGGCCGTCCCAGGCGTTGAAGCCGCCCACCACAGAAACCCGGCGCGCGTTGGGCGCCCACACCGCGAAGCGCGTGCCGGCGACGCCGTCGACGGTCACAGGGTGCGCGCCGAGCCACTCGTAGGGGCGGTGATGGCTGCCTTCGGCGAGCAGCCAGACGTCGAGATCCTCGATCAGCGCGCCGAAGCGGTAGGCGTCGTCGAAGCGCGTCTCGCCGCCACCGGACCAGCGTACGTGCAGTCGGTAGCGCAGCGGATGCGAGCCTCCCGGGAGCGCGCCGATGAAGAGCGGCGATCCGTCCTGAGGCTGGAGCTCGAGCAGCGGACGGCCGTCGATGTCGAGCACCACGACCGCCTGCGCACCGGGCAGCAGCGTGCGCAGCACCATTCCGCCCGCGACCGGATGGGCGCCGAGCAGCGCGAAGGGATCGGCATGGCTCGCCTGCAGCAAGGACTGCAGCGACTCGGGAGCCACCCTGGCCAAGTCCGGGCCCATCGCTTGCAAGGGGGGTGCCGCAACGCTCGTTCGCGTCCTGGCCTTGCCGGCCTGCTTTTCGCCGCGCATCTGCGCCTCTCCGGTTCGAGTGCCGGGCTCTTTTTTTTCGTTGCGTCGCAGCGAAACGGGCCCGACAGCCCCAAGGATAAAACTTTCGCGCGTTTTGCGCTGCAACGGATCCGCATTTCCCGCCCGCCGCGCGTCGCAGCGGAAGACTCCGTTCCATAAGCCGCGGTGTCCGTAGGCGCGACGCAAGTCGCGACCGCACGATTGCGCATGCGGCGACCGCGGCGAGCGCGGCGGCGCCCCGATCGCGACTCGCGTCGCTCCCACCGCCCGGCCCGGATGCCGGCAACAGAGCACGCGCGCCGGTTTTCGTGGGAGCGACGCAAGTCGCGACCGCACGATTGCGCATGCGAAAACCGTCGGTGAGCGCGGCGGCGCCCCGATCGCGACTCGCGTCGCTCCCACCGCCCGACCCGGATGCCGGCAACAGAGCACGCGCGCCGGTTTTCGTGGGAGCGACGCAAGTCGCGATCGCACGATTGCGCATGCGAAAACCGTCGGTGAGCGCGGCGGCGCCCCGATCGCGACTCGCGTCGCGCCTACGGGGAGACGTGCCCGCGCGGCTCGGCGAGCGTGGTGAAGCCGAGCTCGATGGCGCTGTCGAGTGCCGCCGAGGCGCCGGTGAGGGCGGCGTGGGGGGCGACGACCACCCAGATCGGGATGCGTTCGAGCCAGGGGCGAAAGCGGCCCTTGGCGACGAAACGTTCGCGGAACGCGGAGCGCAGGAAGAAATCCCCCAGCCGCGGCACGATGCCACCGCCGATATACAGCCCGCCGCGCGCGCCCAGGGTGAGCGCGACGTCGCCCGCCACCGTGCCGAGCAGCGCGCAGAAGAGCTCGAGTGCCTCGACGCAGTGGCGGCAGCCGCCGGCCAGCGCCCTTTCGCTGATCTCCGCCGGCGTGCGCTCGACACGCGCTTCGCCGTCGAGCGCGCGCAAGGTGTCGTGGAGCACGACCAGACCGGGACCCGAGAGCACGCGCTCGGCCGAGACATGGCCATGGCGGGCGGCGAGCCAGGCGACCACCGCGGCCTCGCGTGTGCAAGAGGCCGGCAGCGTCACGTGCCCGCCCTCGCCTTGCAGCGGGACCCAGCCGCCCGGCAAGGGCAGCAGGCCCGAAACGCCGAGCCCGGTGCCGGCGCCGATCAACGCCCGCGCGGCGCCCGCACGCGGCTCGCCGCCGCCGACGCGGACCAGGTCGCCGTCGCCGAGCGCGGGCAGCGCGAGCGCGAGCGCGGTGAAATCGTTCACCACGGTCAGCCGGCGCAGGCCGAGCGCGCCGCACAGCGCGCCGATCGAAAAGCGCCAGGGATGATTGGTCATCGCGACGCCGTCGCCGTCGATCGGCGTGGCGATGCCGAAGGCGGCGTAAGCGGGCAGGCGGGCGCCGGTGTCCGCCAACCAGGCGCGCAACGCGGCCTCCGGGCCGCTGTGTTCCGCGCAGCGCAGCGCTCGCAGATGCGTCGGTGCCGCTCCGGGCGCCTCGACGAGGGCGAAGCGCGCGTTGGTGCCGCCGATGTCGGCGACCAGGCGGGGATAGGGAGCAGGGGTGGCGTTCATGACCCCCGATTCTGCCACGTGCAAAGGCGCTTGCCCGGCCCGGGTGTCCGTAGCTGCCCCAAGGCACCTGCCTGTAATCGCTGTGCCCCGATTCCGTTCCCCCGCGCCGTGGTGGGGCCGAATCACCCTGATCAGGACCCCCGTCGCGCCCACGGGGGCTACCCGCCGCCAGCCGGCCTTGTCCGCAGGAGCGACGCAAGTCGCGATTCTCCGCCTGCGTCGCCCGGTGCTCCAGCGGGGGGGCGGGGGCGCAGCAATTCAAGGTTCCGTCGCGCCTGCGATGGCAACAGGCGCAAGGGTTCGTCCGGCCAGCGTTCGTCATCCCGCGGGCGCGGGCCTACAATCGAACGCGGCCTCCCGAACAACCCGCCTGCTCGGTGCAATCATGCCCCCCTCTGCAGCCCCCTCCGTCGGCCCGCAGCCGGTTTCGAGCCCCGCTGCCCCCTGGTGGAAATCCGCCGTCGCCTACCAGCTCTACCCGCGCAGCTTCATGGACAGCGACGGCGACGGCATCGGCGACCTGCGCGGGATCCTCGCGCGGCTCGACTACCTGCAATGGCTGGGCGTCGATGTGATCTGGATTTGCCCGATCTTCGACTCCCCGAACGACGACAACGGCTACGATATCCGCGACTACCGCAAGATCCTGTCGACCTTCGGCACCATGGAGGATTTCGACCGCCTGCTCGCCGAAGTCCACCGCCGCGGCATGAGGCTGATCCTCGACCTGGTGCTCAACCACACCAGCGACGAGCACCCCTGGTTCCTCGAGTCGCGTGCCTCGCCCGACAACCCCAAGCGCGACTGGTACATCTGGCGCGAGGGCCGCGACGGGCATCCGCCCAACAACTGGGAGAGCATCTTCCGCGGCCCCGCGTGGACCCGGGACCCGGCCACCGGGCAGTACTACCTGCACCTGTTCACCCGCCGCCAGCCCGACCTCGACTGGACCAATCCGGAGATGCGCGCGGCCTTCCACGACATCGTGCGCTGGTGGCTGGACAAGGGCATCGACGGCTTCCGCCTCGATGCGGTGAGCCACATCCGCAAGATGCCGGGCCTGCCCGACCTGCCCAATCCACGCGGCCTGCCCTGGGTGCCGTCCTTCGCCATGCACATGAACGTCGACGGCGTGCTCGACACCATCGGCGAGCTCTGCCGCGAGACCTTCCGCCGCTACGACGTGATGACCGTGGGCGAGGCCAACGGCGTCGGCCCGCGCGAGGCGGTGGAGTGGGTGGGCAGCGACCGCGGCCGGCTCGACATGATCTTCCAGTTCGAGCACCTGGCGCTGTGGTCGCGCGCGCCCGGCGCGCCGCTCGACGTGGTCGCGCTCAAGAAGGTGCTGTCGCGCTGGCAGCATGCGCTGCACGGCAAGGGCTGGAACGCGCTCTTCCTGGAGAACCACGACATCCCGCGCGTCGTCTCCAAGTGGGGCGACACCGGCGCGCTGTGGCGCGAGAGCGCGACCGCGCTGGCGACGATGTACTTCCTGATGGAGGGCACGCCCTTCATCTACCAGGGCCAGGAGATCGGCATGACCAACGGCGTCTTCGAGCGCATCGAGGACTTCGACGACGTGCTGGCGAAGAACGACTACGCGCAGCGCCGCCTGGCCGGCGAGGAGGAGGGCGCGATCGTCGCCGACCTCGTGCTCACCGGCCGCGACCCGGCGCGCACGCCGATGCAGTGGGACGACGGCCCTCAGGCGGGCTTCACGCGCGGACGGCCGTGGCTGGCGGTCAATCCCAACCATCGCCGCATCAACGTCGCCCAGCAGCGCCACGACCCGGCTTCGGTGCTCAACCACTACCGCCGCCTGATCGCGCTGCGCAAGGCCGAGCCGGCGCTGGTGCTCGGCGACTATCGCCTGCTGATGAAGGACGACGCGCAGATCTACGCCTACCAGCGCCGGCTGGACGGCGAGCGCATTGCGGTGATCGTCAACCTGAGCCCTCGCCCGGCGCGCTTCGATCATCCCGGCGTGGTGCTCCGCCACGAACGCCTGCTGCTCGCCAACCGCGCCGTCGAAGCGCACCCTGCCGCCCACGCGCTCGAGCTCGCACCCTACGAGGCCCGCGTATACCGCGTGGGAAAAATGTAGGCGCGCCGCAAGGCGCGAAACGGGCGCTCCGGAGATCGACGCACGTCGACAGCTGATCGCCGGTTACGCCCGCAGCCGTGCCGGTTCATGTAGAAGGAGCGCCGCAAGGCGCGAATCGGGCGTCGGGTCAGCGGTGCCGGACCAGGGCCGCATGGACGGTGGCAATGCCTTCGAGTGCACCGCAGCGCAGGTGGATCGCGCCCGCCGGGAGCATCGGCTCCGCCTGCGGGTTGATGCGCACCAGCCGTCCGCCGATCGACTCGGCGAAGCGGCGCACCGTGGGCACGTTCTCGCCCGCGCCGAGCTCGATCACCACGGGCCTGCGCACGTGCTCCAGCCAGGCGACCAGCCCCGCCTCCTGCGCCTCGGTGCGGCGTGGAATCCAGGCCCAGTCGCCGAACATCAGGATGTTGGGCCGCGCGACGCCGCCGCAATGCGGGCAGCGCGGCGGCTCGCCGAGCAGTCTGCAGGCTTCCTCGTCCACCTGCGGCTCGAAGCCCTCCGCGCACCACACCGCGCCCCGGCAGCCGCGCTGGCACTGCAGGTGATGAATCGAGCCGTGCACCTCCATGATCCGCGCATCGGCAAAGCCGGCCTTCTGAAACTGCCCATCCACATTCGAGGTAAAGACGAAGGCGCCGCCGCGCAATCCCGCGGCGATCTCCTGCAGCAGCGCGAAGCCCCGGTGCGGCACGGTGCGCCGGTAGAGCGCCAGGCGGTGCCCGTAGAACCCCCAGGCGAGCGCCGGATCGCGCTCGAACGCGGCCGGATTGGCGATCTCCTCGAAGCGCACGTGGGCGCGGCCGAGCGCCGGATAGGCCCGCCAGAAGCCCTCGGGGCCGCGGAAATCCGGCAGCCCGGAATCCACCCCCATGCCCGCGCCCGCGGCGACGATCAGCCCGTCGGTCTCGCGCAGCCATCGGGCGATGCGGGCAAGGGGATCGGCAGGTGGATTCATCGGCTTTCGGAGGCGGAGAAGGGATTTCTCAGGGCAGTGCCGGTGCGATCTGATACACCGGTACGAAACCCGCCGGCGGCAACATCCACTGCACCGGGAAACGTCCCAGCGAGCTCTTGTCCACGAGTTCGACCGCCGGGCCGAGGTAGGGCTCGATCGGCCGCCCCTCCAGCGCCCGCAAGGCTTGACGCACCGCCAGCCGCCCCTGCAGCACCGGGAAATCCGTCACCGCCGCGAGGATGCGGCCGCGCAGGATGCCACCATGGACGGCCGGAGTCAGGTAGGACGACACGATCGCCGTCGCCCCCTCGCGTCCGCGCCGGCGCAGCTCGGCGATCGCGGCCTCGGCCATGGGCGCGTTGCCGACCAGGTAATCGAGCTGCGGCTGCTCGTCGAGCACAGCCTCCACCAGCCGGCGCTGGATCGCGCGCCCCGTGTCACCGTGGCGCTCGGCGACGACGTTCACCGCGCTGCCTGCGATGCCCGTGCGGAAACCGCGGTCGATGAAGCCCACCCAGTCCGCGTCCGCCGGTCCGGGAATCCACGCGATCCGCGCGGGGGGACCGCCCGCGGGATGGCGTGCGGCCAGCCAGCGGCCGATCGTCCAGCCGAGCTGGTACCAGGGCACGGCGATGCGCGCGCGCACCACCTGCGGGTCGATGTCGTTCACCACCCCGAGCACGAGCCGATGGTCGAGTTGCGGCGCGAGCAGGTCGTTGAGCCCGCCGCGGCTGACGGTGCCGATCAGCAGCGCATCGACCGCCTCATCCTCCAGGCACTCCGCCACGCGTTCACGCTGGCGGGCGAGCTGCCCGTAGCCGCCGGCCTCGCGTACGCCCAGGCCGAGGCCGAGCGCGCGCGCCTCCTCGGTCATGCCGAAATTCACCGCCAGCCAGTAGCTGTCCTTCAGGTGCGGGTAGATCGCGCACAGGCGCCAGCCACGCGTGGGGGAGGGCGGAACGATGTCCGGCCCGGTCTCGGCCGCGCCGTTTGCCGCGCGATGATCGCCTGCCCAGCGTTGCAGCGGCCACTCGGCTGCCGGCTGCGCACCGGCCAGCGCCGCGGCGCAGCTCGGCAGCGCGCCCAGCGCAAGCCCGAGCAACCCGTGGCGGACGCTGCGCCGGTAAGATGAAACCCATCGACTCGTCGCCTTCGACCACTGCGCAAGCACACCCGCTCCCCACCGACCGTGACCGCCCCATCTTACGTGAAACCCCGCCACGAACGCCGCTTCGGCCTGCGCGAACGCCTGCTACTGGGGCTGCTCGTCGCCGCGCTCGGCACCGTACTGGTGGCGGTGGTGGGCTGGGTCAGCTTCCAGCGCGTGGTGAGCAGCCAGCAGGCGATCGTGCGCGACACCCTGCCGGCCGCCGACGCGCTGCACGAGGCGGTGCGCGCCAACGCCCGCCTCGCGGCGCTTGCGCCGCGGCTGCTGCGGGCGGATTCGGCGGCCGAGCTCGATCAGTTGCGCGCCGCGCTCGGTGTCGACGTGCCGTTGGTGCGCGACCGCCTGGCGGCGCTGCGCTCGCCGCACGTCGAGGCGGAGCTGCGCGAGCGCCTGCAGGCGACCGGCGACCGCCTCGCCGCCGGCCTCGAAGGCATGAGCGCGGCGATCGACCAACGCCTGCGCCTGCGTGCCGCCCGCCTCGAGCGCATCGACACGCTGCGCGCGGCGATCGACGGGCTCGACGAGCTTGCCCGCATCCACGCGGATAACGCCACCGCGCAGCTCGTGTCCACCCTCACGACCCTGCTGCAGCCCGACCCCGGGCAGGGCGCGCCGAGCCTGGCCGAGCGCGAGGCTGCGCGCGAGCGTGTGCTCGATCTCGACATCGATAGCCTCGAACGCATGCACGAACTCAACCTCACCGTGCATGCGCTCGGCTTTCTCATCGGCCGCCTCGACGAGCTCGACTCGGGCGCACGGCTGCAGGCGGCACGCGTCGAGTTCGCCGCGCACCTCGCACTGCTGGCGCGCCGGCTCGCGGATATCGCCGACCCGGGTGGGCGGGAGCAGGGCGAGCGGGTGCTCCGATTGCTCGCCTCGGCGCTGGACGAGGAGGGTACCTTCGCACTGCGCGCACGCGAGATCGCCCTGCGCGCGCAGGTGGAGACCTTGCAGGGCGTGGTCGGCGAACTCACCACCGAGCTCGACGCCCTCGCCGGCGAGCTGATCCACCGCGGCGGCCGCATCCTCGCCGCCGCCGGATCGGCCGCCGAACGCAGCGCGACCTCGGGTCTGATCGCCTTCGGCGTGATCGCCGCGGCGCTGCTGCTGGTGACCCTGGGCGTCACCGTCCATGCGCTGCGGCGTCACACGCTCGGGCGCCTGCGCGCGCTGGAAGAGGCCACCCTCGCACTCGCGTCCGGCCGACGCGAGGTGGCGATCGACACCGCGGGCGACGACGAGCTGGCCTCGCTCGCGGTCGCGCTCGAACGCTTCCGCGCCAACGCGATCGAGCGCGACCGCTTCGCAGAAGAGCTTCGGCAGCAGCAGCAGGAGCTCGAGAACCAGGTGCTGGCGCGCACCGCGCAGCTGCGCGAGGCCAACGCCGCGCTCGCGCGCGAGACCGCCGATCACGCTCGCGCCCGTCACGCCGCCGAGCAGGCCGACCGCGCCAAGACCGCCTTCCTCGGCACCGTCAGCCACGAGCTGCGCACCCCGCTCGCGGGTATCCTCGGTCTGCTCGAACTCGTCGAGGACGCCAGCTCGACCACCGAGCGCAAGCAGTACCAGGCGCAGATGCGCGCCGCGGCCGTGCTGCTGCTCGAGCTGCTCGAGGACATGCTCGACTTCGCCCGCATCGAAGCGGGCGGCGTGCAGGTCGACAAGGCGAGCTTCAGCCTGCGCGACACGGTGAACGATGTCTTCGCGGTGCAGGGCACGCGCGCCGCGGTACGCGGGCTCGCGCTGATCGCCGAGGTCGATCCCGCGCTGCCCGACGCGGTGCAGGGCGACCGCCGCAAGCTCAGCCAGATCCTGCTCAACCTGGTCGGCAACGCGATCAAATTCAGCGACGCGGGCGCGGTGACGGTGCGCGTGCGCGCCGGTACGCAACCCGACCAGCTACACTTCGCCGTCGAGGACCACGGCATCGGCATCGAGCCCGCGCGCCAGCAGGAGGTCTTCGAGCCCTTCGTGCAGGTGCGCGACAGCGGCCGCCACCACGCCGGCACCGGCCTCGGGCTGGCGGTGTGCCGCCGCCTGGTCGAGGCCATGGGCGGCGCGATCGAGCTGAAGAGCGCGCCGGGGCAGGGCACCACGGTGAGTTTCGAGATCCCCCTCCCGGCGACCGCAGCGGCGGCCGTCGAGGCCTTGCCTGCCGCGACGGAGCCGAAGCGGACCGCGCTGCCCCCCGGCCACCGCGTGCTGGTGGTCGAGGACGACGAGGTCAATCGCATGGTGGTCGAGCGCTTCCTCGACGCCCTCGGTCAGCAGGCGGTGTGTGCGCCCGACATCCAGAACGCACTGCGCCTGCTGCAGGCGCGCCCGATCGACCTCGCCCTGATCGACATGAACCTGCCCGACGGCGACGGCCGCGAGCTGCTCGCCCGCCTGCGCGCGCTGCCGGCGCACGCGCACACTCCGGCCGTGCTGATGTCGGCCCACATCCCGCGCCGAGAGGTCGATGCGCTGCTCGAAGCGGGCTTCGCCGCCTTCCTGTCCAAGCCCTTCGCGCGCGAGCGCCTGCGCGCGCTGCTCGCCGATCTCCTTGCCGAGCCAGCGGCCGCAGTGCCCACGCGAGGCACGGCGGGTGTCGCGGAGGTACTGCAGGCGACAGACTGGATCGACGCCGATTTCCTGCGTGCGGAGCGGGAGGCGCTGGGCGAGGAGACCGTGGCCGACATCGTCGGCGTCTTTCGCACGCAGGGCCAGCCGCTGATCGACGCGCTGCTCGCCGCCGCCCGCGCCGGCGAGCACGAAGCCTGCGCACGCCTCGCGCACAAGCTGCGCGGCGCCGCGGGCAACGTGGGGGCAGGGCGGCTGGCGGAATGCGCGGGCGCGCTGGAGGAGGCGCTGAAACCGGACCCGAAGGGGGACGCGCCGCGCGCGGGCGCGATCGGCGACCTGGCCGCGCGCGCGGGCGAGCTGGGCGAGGCCTGGTCGTACACGCTGCAGGCGCTCGACGCCTTGCGTTCTGCGGCGGACGACGCGGAAGCGCAAAGGCCGGATCAGACCCCGCCAGGCTCGACGTCGGCAGCCAGCCGATAGCCCTCGCCGCGGATCGTTGCGATCAGCGAGTCCGTACGCGCCGGATCGTCGAGCTTCGCGCGCAGGCGGCGCACCAGCACATCCACCGAACGGTCCTGCGGCGACCAGTTGTGCCCGCTCACCGCGCGGCTGAGGCGATCGCGGTCGAGGATCTCGCCGGGGTGGCGCACCAGCAGCGCGAGCACTTCGAATTCGCCGCGCGTCAGCGCCACGTCCTGCCCCGCGCGGTCGCGCAGCCTGCGCCGCGAAAGTTCCAGCACCCAGCCCGCGAAGCGCAGGCTGTCCGCCGTCTCCGCCGGACGCGTCGCGCTGCGCCGCAGCAGGCTCTTGACGCGGGCGAGCAGCTCGCGCGGGTTGAAGGGCTTGGTCACGTAGTCGTCGGCGCCCACCTCGAGCCCGACGATCTTGTCGACGTCGTCGTTGCGGCTGGTGACGAGGATGATGCCGATCGAGGCGTCGCGCGCGCGCAGCTCGCGCGCCAACGACAAGCCGTCCTGACCGGGCAGGTTGATGTCGAGGAGCACGAGGTCGACCTCTCCCTGGGCGAGCTGTCGCCAGAAGGACTCGCCGTCGCCGGCCAGCAGCACGCGGTAGCCTTCCTTTGAAAAGTAGGCATTCATGCGCGCCTGCGCGACGAGATCGTCGTCGACGACCAAGAGGGTGACGTGGGATTCGAGGGGCGCTTGCATGGGATCGCGAGGGACGCGAGGGGTGGGAGGCAGGAAGGAGCGAGGAGGACAGGCGGGATTCTAAGGCTGGAAGGCGAATTCTTCGCACCGAGATGCCATGTCGGATATTTGTTTACATAACACATATTCTCGCTGTTTTAGTTGCACCTACTGCAGGGGGACTTCCTGGCCGCGAGCGCGCTTGCGGGAACGCTGCAGCACGCGCGTGCAATGCCAGATTGAAAACCCTGGTGCGGGGAAAGAGACTCGAACTCTCACGCCTTGCGGCGCTGGAACCTAAATCCAGTGCGTCTACCAATTCCGCCATCCCCGCACACTTCAGCACAAGTGAAGCGGCGCGCATTATACACGCGCCGCTTCGCGTACCGGGCGGCAGCGGCTGGTCCGACGCTCAAGCCGTGCTGCGGCCGTAGGTGTCCTCGAAGCGGACGATGTCGTCCTCGCCGAGGTAGCTGCCCGACTGCACCTCGATGATCTCGAGCGGGACCTTGCCCGGGTTCGACAGGCGGTGGGTGTGGCCGAGCGGGATGTAGGTCGATTCGTTCTCGGCGAGCAGGAAGCTGCGCTCGCCGTTGGTGACCTCCGCCGTACCCTTCACCACGATCCAGTGCTCGGCGCGGTGGTGGTGCATCTGCAGGCTGAGCTTGGCGCCCGGATTGACCACGATGCGCTTGACCTGGAAGCGCTCGCCGGCGTCGATCGAGTCGTACCAGCCCCAGGGACGATAGACCTTGCGATGGCTCTGGGTGAGCGTGCGGCCCTCGGCCTTCAGGCGCGCGACCACCTTCTTGACGTCCTGCGTGCGATCCTTGTGCGCGACCATCACCGCGTCGGGGGTCTCGACCACCACCATGTCCTCGCAGCCCACCGCGGCGACCAGGCGGCTGCCGGCGTGCACCAGCGTGTTGCGGCAGGCCTCGAAGAGGACCTCGCCGCGCGCGGCGTTACCCTCCCCGTCCTTGGCCGACACCGCCCACAGCGCGTCCCAGGCGCCCACGTCGGACCATCCGGCCGACAGCGGCACGACCACGCCCTGCCCGAGCTCCGGCGCTTCGGCGAGCTTCTCCATGACTGCGTAGTCGATCGAGTCGCTCGGGCTGCGCTCGAAGGCGGCGGTGTCGAGACGGATGAAGTCCGCGTCGTGGGTGCAGCCGGTGACCGCCGTCGTGCAGGCCGCGGCCATCTCGGGCGCGAAGCGACGGATCGCCGCCAACCACACCGAGGCCTTCATCATGAAGATGCCGCTGTTCCAGTAGTAGGCGCCGCTCGCCACGTAGGCCTCGGCGGTGGCGCGGTCGGGTTTCTCGACGAACTCGAGCAGTGCGCGCGCGCCCTCGCCCTCCGCCAGCGCCTCGCCGCTGCGGAGGTAGCCGTAGCCGGTCTCGGGGCGGTCGGGCACGATGCCGAAGGTCACCAGTGCACCCTTGGCTGCCGCCTTGGCGCCGATCGCGATCGCATGCTGGAAAGCGACCTGTTCGGTGATGACGTGGTCGGCAGGCATCACCAGCAGGATCGGATCGCCCTCCTCCACCGCAACCAGCGCGGCCAAAGTGAGCGCCGGCGCGGTGTTGCGTCCCACCGGCTCGAGTACGATCTGTGGCGAACGTACGCCGATCTGGCGGAGTTGTTCGGCGATGATGAAGCGATACTCCTCGTTGGTGACGACCAGCGGACGCGGGTCGACCTCGCCGCCGGGGAAGTCCTTCAGGCGCAGCGCGGTCTCCTGCAGCAGCGAGCGCTCGCCGGTAAGGGGGAGGAGTTGCTTGGGATAGCTCTCGCGCGACGCCGGCCACAGTCGGGTGCCGGAGCCGCCGGAGAGGATCACGCTCTTGATGGTCATGAATCGGGTCCTTGCGTTGTTCTGTCGTTCGGCCGGGTGCTTCAGTCCAGGATCTCGCGCAGCATGCGGGCGACGCCGTCGCGCCAGTCGGGCAGCGCGAGACCGAAGCGTTCGCGCAGCCGCGAGGTGTCGAGCCGTGAATTGAGCGGCCGCGCCGCGGCGGTCGGATAGTCGCGGGTGCCGATCGGCGCGATCTCGCCTGCCTTGAGCGTCGCCCCGAGCTTGCGCGCTTGCTCGATCACGAAGCTTGCGTAGCCATGCCAGCTCGTCTCGCCGCCCGCGGCGAGGTGATAGGTGCCGCCCAGGCTGCGGTCCGCGTGTTCGGCACGGAGGGCATGCGCGCTGACATCGGCGATCAGCTCCGCGCCGGTGGGTGCGCCGAGCTGGTCGGCGATGACGGTCAGGCGTTCGCGCTCGGCCGCGAGGCGCAGCATCGTGCGGGCGAAGTTGCCGCCGCGCGCCGCATACACCCAGGAGGTGCGCAGGATCAGGTGACGGCAGCCCGCGGCGCGGATCGCCTCCTCTCCGGCGAGCTTGCTGCGGCCGTACACGGAAAGCGGTGCGGTCGGGGCATTCTCGCGCCAGGGGGTGTCACCGCTGCCGTCGAAGACGTAGTCGGTCGAGTAATGCACCAGCAGCGCGCCCACGGTCGCCGCGGCCCGGGCCAGCACGCCCGGCGCCTCCGCGTTGATGCGCTGCGCGCGCTCGACATCGGTCTCGGCCTTGTCGACAGCGGTGTAGGCGGCGGCGTTGACGATCACGTCGGGGGCCAGGCTGCGCACGGTGCGGTCGATGCCATCGAGGTCCTCGAGGTCGCCATGCAGGCCGTCGGCGCCGCCACGGTCGAGCGCGACGACGGTGCCGACCGGCGCGAGCGCGCGCTGCAGCTCCCAGCCGACCTGGCCGTTCTTGCCGAGCAGCAGGATCTTCATGCGCGGGCCTCGCGTCCGGCGTAGTTGCGCGCCACCCAGTCGCGATAGGCGCCGCTCTGCACGTTGGCGATCCAGGCCGGGTTGTCCAGGTACCACCGCACGGTCTTGCGGATGCCGCTCTGGAAGGTCTCCGCCGGCCGCCAGCCGAGCTCGCGTTCGATCTTGCGCGCGTCGATCGCGTAGCGGCGGTCGTGGCCGGGGCGATCCTTGACATAGGTGATCAGGCGGGCGTGGCTGCCGGCTGCACTCGGGCGCAGCTCGTCGAGCAGCGCGCACAGGGTGTGCACGATCTCGAGGTTGGCCATCTCGTTCCATCCGCCGACGTTGTAGGTCTCGCCGAGGCGGCCGCGCGCCAGCACTTCGCGGATCGCGCTGCAGTGATCGCCCACGTAGAGCCAGTCGCGCACGTTCTGGCCGTCGCCGTAGATCGGCAGCGGCTTGCCGGCGAGCGCGTTCACGATCATCAGCGGGATCAGCTTCTCGGGGAACTGGTAGGGGCCGTAGTTGTTCGAGCAGTTGGTGGTGAGCACCGGCAGGCCGTAGGTGTGATGCCAGGCGCGCACCAGGTGGTCGCTCGCCGCCTTGCTCGCCGAGTAGGGGCTGTTGGGCTCGTAGGCCTTGGTCTCGGTGAAGGCGGGATCGTTCGGGCCGAGCGAGCCGTAGACCTCGTCGGTGCTCACGTGCAGGAAGCGGAAGGCCTCGCGCTCGCCGGCGGGAAGCGCGCTCCAGTGCGCGCGCGCCGCTTCGAGCAGGGTGAAGGTGCCGTCTACGTTGGTGCGCACGAAGGCGCCGGGACCGTGGATGGAGCGGTCGACGTGGCTCTCCGCGGCGAAGTGCACCACCGCGCGCGGCTTGTATTCGGCGAACAGGCGCTCGACCAGGGCGCGGTCGCAGATGTCGCCATGCACGAAGAGGTGCCGCGCGTCGCCTTCCAGGCGCGCGAGCGTCTCGCGGTTGCCGGCATAGGTCAGCGCGTCGAGGTTGATCACCGGCTCTTCCGAACCCTGGAGCCAGTCGAGCACGAAGTTCGCGCCGATGAAGCCGGCGCCGCCTGTCACGAGAATCACGTGGGGAATCCTGTTCGAGTCTGGAAAGCTGCCATTATCGCATTCAGGGCAATGGCCGACGAGGAAGGACGCCACTCCGGATCACAGGTTTTGAGTCTCGCTGCACCGCTGCGTCCTTGGGCAATCACTGCGGCGATCGAGCGATGCCCGCCGCGACAAGGGCCGAGAGATCCGGCTCGCAGAAGTTCTCAGGCGTGGCATCGAGTTCGGAAAGGCTGCGGGGAAAGGCGAAAAGGCAGGCATCGCTCGACGCGTATCCCATGAGTCGGGCGGTGTTCTTGGCGATCAGCTTGAATGCGCGTTGCGCGGTGCGGTCGGGGTCGCGATCCACGCGCCCACGGTCGGTGAGTTGCTGCAGCCTTGCAAGCGAAACGATCGAAAGGTGAAACGGCGTACTCGTGTCTCCCGCACTGGCGGCAAAGTTGAAACGCGCCGGTTTCAATTGCATGTCGTCGGCGATCACGACGACGCGAACGACCGTTCCATCCCCTCGCCAGTCGATGCTGCCGATCAATGCATCGAGGAGCGGACGCGCATCCATGAGCCCGAGCGTTGGCCGAAAAGGCGCGAGATCCATCTTGGTCGGGATCGTCACGATCGGTGGTGCAAGGCTGCCTTGCAGGCGCGCGACCAGTTTCGGAACAAAGCGTTGGTCGGCGATCTCCTCGTGGATGTGAAGGGCTACCGCCGTCGGACGCAAGGTCCGGCCGGCAGCATGGTCGTTGGCCTGGCTGTGGCCGGTCGCCAGAAACGACAGCAACATGCCCATCACAAGTCGGTTGTACCTTGTGGGCTTGAAGTTCTTCGGCATAATCCAGGGCAGCTCCTGATCGGCGGGAAACGCATGCAGCATAGCTACAGTTTCGACCTCGTGCTCGGCCACCTCCGCCTTCTGCAGCAGGGCTCGGACCTGACGAGCGATGCGCGTTGGGCGGCCGACGAGAGCCCTGAAGCATGCGCGACCCTGTCCACGCGTGCGCGTGAAACCGTCGAACGATTGAAGAAGGCGTTTCCCGATCTGCAGCCATTGCCGGTGGAGGCAGAAGAAGTACCGGATCTGCTCGGCCGCGTTCAGGACCCGGAGGTTTCCATCCGGCGCCTGCATCGCTTCGCACGCCTGGTCGGCACCTGGGAGTGCGGGAGCGTCCTGATCGGCACCTACGACAACTCGATCGAGGTGAGCCTCGCCGTCGACGCCGAGCGCTTGAACAGCGGCAACCTGAATGAATCCCTTGCACGCTTGCTGACCTGCCTTGAATCCGCGACGCACTTCAACTTCCTGGACCAGGAGGGGCGTCGAACGCTCGAGCCGGTGTCCGCCGCTGCCTTGCTGCTCTAGCGGCACCACAAGGGCCTCTTGGCGCTGCAACGCGCAACGCGCCGATCGCGGCGGCTGCAAGCCCTCGCAGCACCTAGCGCCATCCTGATGACGATAGTGGTCGCGACCCTCGCGTTCCTGATCGTTCGAGGCGCCGTCGAGCACGGCAGCCTCGTGCTGCGCACCGATTGGGCCAGAGACGCGGTCTTCGTCACGACCGCCCTGACACCGCCCGCATCGGGCTTCAGCCTGTCACCCGGCTACACGCTCGAGGGCCACATCCTGGAGACGGGCGAGCGCGCTCGTCTTGCGGTGTCGCGGGATGTGTATATCCGTGCGGCGCCCGGTGCCCGCCACACTGTCCTGCGCACCAACGATCCCGCCACGCCCTGGGTGTTGAGGGCGACGTTCAACCCCGGCGAGGCTGTCTTACGGGTCGGAGATGGCGGCGTCGCCTGGTTCGCGCTCGTCGCGCTGCTGCCCGTCGCCCTGTGGGGCGTGCTCGTGTTCTATCCGTGGGTGCGGGTCCGGGGTGAAGGTCGAGCGCTGATGAAGGAGCAGATGAGCAGGAACCTGCTGTCGATTACCAAACTGACACTGCTGCTGGGCGTCGTGGCGCTGATCAAGCGGCTTGCCTGACGGCGCAAGACAACCCATGAACCGGAGGACTCCGTGGAAATCAACCAGAAGAAGCGTTCCAACCGATTGAAGTTCACGTTCAACGACGACAGCTTCAACTATGCGTACAAGGACCGCAGCGGCTCCGGCGACATCGACGTGCAGTACGCCGGCTTCCCGACGAAGGCCTCGGTCTCGATCGAGCGGAACGAATGGCTGCGCAATGCCGGACTGATCTGGTGCGTCATCGGTGTGCTGCAATTGGGGCACGCGATGGTCACCGGCGACTCGCTTCAGGGGCGAGGCTTCTGGCTTCTCATCGGGGTGATCTGCCTTGTCTGGTACCGCTGGGCAACCGTCAAGTATTCGGTTTTCCGCTCGCAAGCGGGTAACGTCCTCGTGATTCAGGACCGCGAGCATGATCGGATCGTCGATGAAATCAACCGCCGGCGAAAGGACCAGCTCCTTGCTCTCTATGGCGAACTGGACATGCGCAACACGCTCGAGGACGAGATCGCAAAGTTCTCTTGGCTGCATGAGCAGGACGTCTTGTCCAAGGACGAACTGGAAGGACGCCTTGCACAGGCGCGCGCGGCCTTTCAGGCGCCAGGGCCGGCAGCATCCAGCCAGCTTCATTGACGGCTGCGCTGGCGAAACGGGCGCGATGAGGTGTTGCCGGCACCGGGCTCGCGTGGCTGGTCCGGCGGGCGTTGGCGTTCTACGCGTCAGACGGAATTTCGCTCTGCCGCGAGCTCCCGTGCAACGGGGTCAGGTGGAGAGGGAACGGATGGCCCTTCATGGTTTCTACATGCGCAAGCGCTCGGCGTAGCCGGTCATCTCCAGGTAGCCGCGCCCGAGCTCGGGGCCCTCCCCGGCACCCCCCCCCGCCTCGTGCAGGCGCACCGCGCCCTCCCAATAGATCGCCCCGGTGGAGGCGCGGCTGTCGAGCTCCTGGTCGTCCATCAGCGGCCGCAGCCGGTAGCGCCGTTCGCCCACCGTGACCGCCCACTCCACCGGGTACTCGATTCCGGTGCGCGGCGAGCGCCAGCGGCGCAGCGGTTCGAAGCGCACCTCCGTGGGCGGGTGGATGCGGACGCTGCCATCGCGCGTGCTCGTGGTCGCGGCCGCCCAGAGCGCGCGGCCCTCGTGGTCGCGCATGCGGAAGGCCATCAGGCCGCCGCCGTCGCCGAGGTTGATGCCGATCCAGTCCCAGCCGCGCGCGCCCTCGGGCAGGATCTCGCTCGACCACTCGTGATCCAGCCAGGCATGGCCGCTCACCGCCACCGGCTCGCCATCCAGGCGCAGCGAGCCGCTCACCGCGAGCTGCGGGCGGCTGTAGTAGTAGCTGGCATTGAGCGGATCGGGCGCCTTCTGGCTGTAGCCATCGCGCCCGTTCGGCACTGGCGCGCGGTCCGGGGTGAATTCGAGCTCGAAACCGAAGTCCTCCGCCTCGATGCGGCTGCGGTAGCCGGCCGCCGGGCTCTCTCCTCCTTCGAGGAACCAGTCATCCACCCGTACCGCGGTACGCCCTTCCAGCGCCTCGACCAGTCCGGGATAGGCGCGTCCCGAGCGCTCGGCGTGGCGCAGCCTGCCGGTCGCCGGGTCGGCCACCGCGGCATGCGCGAGCACCAACTGGCGTGGCGCGAAGCGGCTCGGGTTGTCCTCGCCGATGCGCGTGCGCACGCGGAAGAAGGTGAGCTGGAACCCGCGCTCCACCCCCGCCGCATCGCGCAACCAGCCGGTGATGTACCACCACTCGGTGCGATAGGCCGGATGCGCGCCGAAATCCTGCGGAAACACCAGCGCCTTGCCCGGCACGACCGGCGGGTAGGGCGGTCCGGAATCCTGCGCCTGCGCTGCCCCACCGCACACCAGCATCAGCGCTCCCAGGAGCAGCACGCGCAGCCGGACAAGCCGCCTCTCCAGCGCCACAAGCGCAACGCCCGCCGCGAGCCTGCCCGCCCCCACCGCTCCTGACTCCTGACTCCTCACGCCTCACCCCCTACCAATCCGCCTTCACCGCCAGCACCGCCGACCGCCGCATCGCGTGCCTTCCGGCGAGCCGGGCCACCAGTGCCGCCAGCAGCACCAGGCAGACGGCGAAGATCGCCAGCCCGCTCCACGGCACGGCCAGCTCCATGCTCCAGTGGAAGCTCTGCCGGTTGATGATCTCGATCAGCACCCAGGCGATCGCCGCGCCGCCGGCGAGTCCGGCGATCACGCCCAGCCCTGCGGTCAGCGCGCCCTCGGTGGCGATCAGGCGACCGATCTCGGCGCGCGTGAAACCGAGATGGCGCAGCATGCCGAACTCGCCCTGGCGGGTGGCGGCGAGCGCGGCGAAGGTGGTGGCGATGCCGAACAGGCCGATCACCACCGCGACCGCCTCCATCAGGTAGGTGATCAGGAAGGTACGATCGAATATCTGCAGGCTGAGCGCGCGGATCTCGCCCGGCAGCGCGATGGTGATGTGCTCGGCGCCGAAGCGCTCGCGCAGCGCCTGCGCCACCGCTGACGGAGTGGCACCCGGCTCGAGCAGTAGCGCGGCGTCGTTTACCCGGTCGTCGCCGGTGAGGGCGACGTAGTCGCGGCGCTCGATCAGCGCGGCGCCGTGCTGGCGGGCGTAGTCGCGCCACACCCCAGCGACGCGGAAGGCCTGCATCCGGCCTCCCAGCGGCAGCTCGAAGCGGCTGCCGCGCGCCAGATCGTGGCGGTCGGCAGCCGCCTCCGACACCCAGGCCGGAGGCAGGCCTTCCGCGTCCCCGGCCACCGGCTCCATCGATCCGCTCACCAGCGGCAGCCCCCGGTTGCCCTGCGTCGCGCGCGCCAGCACGCTGAACAGCGGCTCGGTGTCCGAAACGCGCAGGTTCACGAGCCGCGTCGTCTCTACTCGCGCCACGCCGGGCGTGGCCGCGATCGCCACGAGCGCAGGCGGATCGAGGTAGCCGCTGCCACTCGCCGCCGAGGCACGCACGTACAGGTCTGCCGGCAAGACCTGGGCGAGCCACTCATCCACCGAGACGCGGAAGGAATTCACCATGATCGCCATCGACACCGCGAGCGCGACGCTGGCGATCACCCCTGCCCCCGCCACCACCGCCTGCCCCGGCGCCGCCGCCAGGCGCGCGTGCGCCAGCCGCCAGATCGCGCTGCGCCCGCGCGCGAGCAAGGGCAGCACGAGGCGCGCGAGCACCGGCAGCGCCAGGATGGCCGCCGCGAGCACGAACACCACCGCCGCATAGCCGCCTAGCGGGATGCCGCCGAACGGCGGCAGCAGGCAGGCCAGCGCAGCGAGCACCAGCATCGCCGCCCCCAGTCGCCCGCGACCGTCGCCTCGCGGTAGGCCGGCGCGCTCGCCCTCCCCCGCGCGCAAGGCACGCGCTGGCGCCACCGCGGCTGCGGCACGCGCCGGCAGCCAGGTGCCGGCGACACCGGCGGCCACGCCCAGCAGCAGGTAAGCCAGGCCCGCCGCGGGGTCGAACGCCAGCTGTGGCGCCACGCCGCGGAAGAAGCCCGCGCCGAGGTCGCCCCCCACCAGGCGGAAGGCGCCCGCCGCGAGGGCGTGGCCGAGCACGACCCCGAGCAGCCCGCCGACCACGCCCACCGTTGCGCCCTCGGCAAGCAGACCGCGCATCAGCTCGGCGCGCACCAGACCGAGCGCGCGCAGCAGCGCGAACTCGCGCCGCCGCCGCGCCACCGACAGCAGCTGCGTGGAGAACACGAGGAAGCCGCCGGTCAGCAGCGCGATCGCCGCCAGCATGGTCAGGTTCACCCGGTACGCGCGCGACAGCGAGCCGAGCTCGCCCGCTGCCGCCTCGGGTGTGCGCAAGGCGATCCCCGGTGGCAGCAGGGCGGACAAGGCCGCCTGCGCCGCCGCCGGGGAAACGCCCTCGGCCAGGCGCAGGTCGATCCGGCTCAACACGCCGATGCGTGCGAAGGCCTGCTGCGCTGCGCCGAGGTCCATGACGCCGAGCACGCCGCCTGCGCCAGGCACCCGCCCACCCGCCTCGAGCACCAGGCTGCGCACGCCCGACTGCACCGCGATGCGGGCGTCGACGAGCGCCGGCGGCAGCACCTCGCCTTCCATGGAGCGCCCCGGCGCGGAAAGGCGCTGCCGGGCGTCGTCGCTGAGGAACACCACGCCGGGACGCAGTGCCGCGAAGCGCAGGTCCCCGCCGCCCTCTGCCAGCGGCATCAGCCCGGGCTGCACGCGCAGCACCCGGAAGAGGTCCACGCCGAGAATGCGCAGGCTCTCCTCGCGCCCGGGCAGGCGCGCCTCGATCTCCAGCACCGGACTCGCCGCCGCCACTTCGGGCCGGCGCGCCAGGGTGGCGAACAAGGCCTCGTCGAACCCGTCGCGCGGCCCCACCACCTGCAGGTCGGCCTTGCCCGCCACCGCGCGCATGCCGCGGCCGAACTCGTCGAGCGCGGCACCGTGGATCAGATGCACCGCCAGCCCCAGCGCCACGCCGAGCGCGATCGCCAGCAGCGACAGGGCGCTCGCCAGGCGGCGGCGCAGCAGGCTGGCCAGGAAGATGCGTCGAAGAGGCACGCTCACGGATGCCCCGTGACGTCATGCAGCCCGTCGGCTCGAAGTTCCAGCACGCGGTCGGCGCGCGCCGCCGCGCTGCGCGAGTGCGTGACCATGACGCCGGCGGCGCGGCTGTCGCGGATCTGGCCGAGCAGCAGGTCGAGTACCTCGCTCGCTCGCCCCGGGTCGAGGTTGCCGGTGGGCTCGTCCGCGAGCACCAGGTGAGGCCGATGTACCAGCGCGCGCGCGATCGCCACGCGCTGCAGCTCACCCCCGGACAGTTGCTGCGGCGGATCCGGCGCGCGCGCGCCCAGCCCGACGCGGCCGAGCATCTCTTGTGCGCGGCGCGCGGCCTCGGCCTCCGCGATGCCGAGCAGCCACAAGGGGAGCGCCACGTTCTGCAGCAGGTTCAGGTGGGGCAGGATGTGGAAAGCCTGGAACACGAAACCGAAGTGACTACGGCGCAGGCGCGCCATGGCGTCGTCGTCGAGGCGCTCGATGGGTGTTTCGCCGACCCGGATCGTGCCGCCGTCGATCGGTTCCAGGCCGGCGATGCAGTTGAGCAGGGTCGACTTGCCCGAGCCCGACTCGCCGACGATCGCCACGCACTCCCCTGCCTTGACCCGCAGCGCAAGGCGCTCGAACAGCACGCGCGCGGGGGCGCCGGGCAGGATGCGGGTGACGTCGTCGAGCTGCAGCATCGGAAGGCCTCGTGGCACGGGGCTGGAGAGCGGAAAGATGGACGACATTGTGTCATTGCCCTGCGCAAAAGGTTCGCGGCTTGCGCCGCTACTGCATGCGCTTCCCGGTGCGATGCCTCCGGTAGGAGCGCCGCAAGGCGCGAATGCGGCGGTGGAGATTGCGAAGCCCCCATTGGCGAACCGCCCTGTTCGCGGCTTGCGCCGCTTCTCCACGGGGCGTGCGGATATACTGCGGCACCCTGCGGATCCCGCCGCTCCTTTGCCCCGATGCCGGTCGAGCACTACGAGAACTTCCCTGTCGCCTCACTGCTGTTGCCGGCCCGCCTGCGCGAGCCGGTGGAGGCGATCTACGCCTTCGCGCGCGGGGCCGACGACGTCGCCGACGAGGGCGACGCGCCCGCGGTGGCGCGGTTGGCGCGCCTGCACGACTACCAGCTCGGGCTCGAGGCCTGCGCGCAGGGCCGGCCGGTGGCCGACGCGACGCTGGCGCCGATGTTCGCCCGCCTCGGCCGTGCGATACATACCCATGCGCTGCCGCTGCAGCCTTTCCGCGACCTGCTCGACGCCTTCATGCAGGACGTCGGCAAGACGCGCTACGCCGACTTCGCAGAGCTGCGCGACTACTGCCGGCGCTCGGCCGACCCGGTGGGGCGCCTGATGCTGCATCTGTATGGCGCGGCGGACGCGGAGAACCTGCGCCGCTCGGACGCGATCTGCACCGCCCTGCAGCTGATCAACTTCTGGCAGGACGTCGCGGTCGACTGGGAAAAGCGGCGCATCTACCTGCCGCTCGACGATCTCGCCCGCTTTGGCCTCGACGAGCCCGCGCTCGACGCGCTCGCCCGCGGCGAACGCAGCCCGGGCGAGGACTGGCGCGCGCTGATGGCCTTCGAGGTGCGGCGTGCTCGCACGATGATGCTCGACGGCGCCCCGCTCGCCCGTACCCTGCGCGGGCGCGTCGGCTGGGAGTTGCGACTGGTCGTGCTGGGCGGGCTGCGCATTCTCGAAGGGATCGAGGCGGTCGGCTACGATGTCTTCCACCACCGCCCCGCGCTTGGTCGCGGCGACTGGGCGCGCCTGGGCTGGCGCGCGCTGAATTACGGAAAACTCGGATGAATCCACACGACTACTGCCAGGACAAGGCCGCCAAGAGCGGCTCGAGCTTCTACTACAGCTTCATGTTCCTGCCCGCCGAGCGCCGCCAGGCGATCACCGCCCTGTACGCTTTCTGCCGCGAGGTGGACGACGTGGTCGACGAATGCCACGACCTCTCGCTCGCGCAGACCAAGCTCGAGTGGTGGCGCCAGGAGGTCGGGCGCATCTACGGCGGCCTGCCCACCCACCCTGTCGGACATGCGCTCAAGGACGTGCTGAAGGGCTTCCGCCTGCCGCAGGAGCAGCTGCTCGAGATCATCGACGGCATGGCGATGGACCTGTCGCAGACGCGCTACCTCGACTTCAAGGGCCTGCAGCTCTACTGCTACCGCGTCGCCAGCGTCGTCGGCCTGCTCGCTGCCGAGATCTTCGGCTACCAGGACCGCCAGACGCTCAAGTATGCGCACGACCTCGGGCTGGCCTTCCAGCTCACCAACATCATCCGCGACGTCGGCGAGGACGCCCGCCGCGGGCGTATCTACCTGCCGATCGAGGACCTGCAGCGCTTCAAGGTGCCCGCCAAGGACCTCCTCGAGGCGCGCTACTCCGACGCCTTCCGCGAGCTCATGGCCTTCCAGGCCGAGCGCGCGGAGAAGTTCTACGACCAGGCCTTCGCCCAGTTGCCCGCGATCGACCGCAAGGCGCAGCGCCCCGGCCTGGTGATGGCGGCGATCTACCGCACCCTGCTGCGCGAAATCGCGCGCGACGGTTTCCTGGTGCTCGACCGCCGCACCTCCCTGACCCCGCTGCGCAAGGTGTGGCTCGCGGGCACGACCTGGTTCCGCGCATGAGCACGCCCGCAGGGAAGCGCACCCAGCGCGCGGGACCGAGCTGGCACGGCAGCCGGAACCTCCGGCCATGAGCGTGCCGGTCGTCGCCATCATCGGCGCGGGCTACGCCGGGCTCGCCTGCGGGGTCGAGCTGGCCCGCGCCGGGGTGCATGTCACCGTGTTCGAACGCTCGCACACCATGGGCGGACGCGCCCGCGTGGTGCACAAGGACCACCACTGGCGGGTGGACAACGGCCAGCACATCCTGATCGGCGCCTACAGCGAGCTTACCCGCCTGCTGCGCCTCACCGGCGTGTCGCCCAAGCAGCTCGCCCACCTGCCGCTGACCCTGCACGTCCCCGGCCGCCTGCACCTGAAGGCCGCGTCCCTGCCGGCGCCTTTCCACCTCGCCGTGGGGTTGCTGCGTGCGCAGGGGCTGCACTGGGCCGACCGCCTGGCGATGCTGCGCCTCATGCGCTGGTTGAAGCGACGCGGCTTCCGCCTGGCCGATCCGGGGATGACGGTCGACGCCCTGCTCGCCGAGACCCGCCAGACTCCGACCCTGTGCCAGCTGATCTGGGAGCCGCTGTGCGTGGCGGCGCTCAACACCCCGGCCGCCGCGGCCTCGGCCCAGGTCTTCGCGAACGTGCTGCGCGACAGCCTCGGTGCGGGTGCCGCCGCCAGCGAGCTGCTGCTGCCGCGCACCGACCTGTCCGAGCTCTTCCCGGTGCCGGCGGCGCGCTACATCGGTGTGCGCCGCGGCAGGCTGCGCACCGGCAACGCGATCGAGGCCGTCGAACGGGTGGCCGGCGGCTACCGCCTCGACGGCGACCCCGGCAGCCACCCCTGGCCTCACGTGGTGGTGGCCACCGCGCCCTACCATGCCGGAGCGCTGCTCGCCTCCGTCGGCGGTTGCGAGCGCCTGGTGGCGCAGATCGACGCGCTCGAGCACGAGCCGATCGTGTCCGTCTATCTCGCCCTCGGACGCGGCCAGCAGCTCCCCGAGCCGATGATCGGCCTGGCCTCGGGCAGCACCGCCGGGCCGGCGCAGTGGGTCTTCGACCGCGGCCAGCTCGGCGGGCCGGAGGGCCTCTTCTCGTGCGTGATCAGCGCCCACGGCCCGCACGAGGCGCTCGCGCGCGACGAGCTCGTCCTCGCGGTGCACGCCCAGCTCGAACGCCAGCTCGGTCGCCGTCTGCCAGCCCCGGAGTGGTCGCAGGTCATCGTCGAAAAGCGCGCCACTTTCGCGTGTCGGCCAGGCGTCTTCCGCCCCGGCATCCGCACCCCGCTGCCCGGACTGTGGCTGGCCGGCGATTACCTGGATTCGGACTACCCCGCGACGCTGGAATCCGCGGTGCGCTCGGGTGTGGCCTGCGCGACCGCGATCCTCGCCGAGATCGGGCACAAGGCCTGATCCGCTCGGTGAATCCGGCCGCGGCCTCGCGGCCGTGAAGCGGGGACGCAGCTGCACGTCGCCGCCACGTCCACTCGCCACCGCCTCCCCTCCCGATCAGCCTTCGCCGCCCTCACGCAGGTGGCGCAGGATCGGATCGAGCATGGCCGCGCCCAGGCGCTTGCTGCGCGCACCGTTCCAACCGACGTGGCCGTCGGGCAGGATGATGTTGTCCTTGAACGGCATCTCCAGGGTCAGCGACACGCAGCCGAACTGGTTGGCGACCCACTTGCTCGCCAGCGTCAGCAGTTCCTCGCCGAAGCGGCCGGGCTTGTAGCCCTCCTGCGTCTGGAAGTCGGGGCTGACCATGAGGAGGGTCTCGACGAAGCGCGCCTGCGCGGCCGCCGCCGCGGCGGTGAAGCCAGGCACCTCCTCGGCGGTGGAGAAGAACACGTAGGGCAGCGACTCGTCGCCGTGGATGTCGAGGAAGAGCGCGCAGCCGGTGCGCTCCATTTCCGCGCGCACCAGGAAGACCTCGGGGCTGGCGACGGGGTCGGGCGCGCGCCATTCGCGGTTGAGGTTGCGCCCGGCGGCGTTGGTGCGCAGGTTGCCGCGCACCGCGCCGTCCGGGTTCATGTTCGGCACGATGTGCAGCACGGCGTGCTCGCGCACCTTGCGCGCGACCGGGTCGGCATTGTCGAGCAGGCGCTCGAGGAGGCCCTCGACGAACCATTCCGCCATGGTCTCGCCGGGATGCTGGCGCGCGATGATCCACACCGGCACCCGTCCCGGCGCGTCGCGCCCGACCGTCACCACGTCGAGGTCCCGCCCATCCACCGTACTGCCGAGGTTGCGCACGCGGGCGTAGGGCGAGAGCTCGACGCGCGCGAGCAGGTCGAGGTGACGCTCGTGCGAATAGGGCTCGAAGTAGGCGTAGTAGAGGCTGTCGCGCTCGGGCGTGTGCTCGACGATCAGCTGCCCGTCCTCGTAGCGCGTGCCGGCGATGCGGAACCAGTTCTGGCGGTCGTAGGAGGCGACGCAGCGGTAGTCCCGCCATCCGTCCGGATAGGCCGCGCCCGCGGCGTTCTCGAACACCATGCGCACCGGCTTGCCGGCCGCGCCCATCAGGCGGAAGTGGAACCACTGGTGGAAGTCGGCAGCGTTGTCCTTGCGCAGGCGCAGGCGGATGTCGGCCGGATCGTCGAGGCGCACGACCTCGATCGCGCCGGAGTCGAAGCTGGAGCTGATCTTCAGCACGTTCACTCCTCGCGACGGCGGAAGACCAGGGTATCGGCATCGGACGCGTCGGCGGCGAAGGCGTAGCCCTCGGCGTCGAAGCCCTGCAGCGCCTCGACCTCGTCGATGCGATTCGTGATGACGTAACGGCTCATCAGCCCGCGCGCGCGCTTGGCGTAGAAGCTGATGATCTTGTAGCGCCCGCCCTTCCAGTCCTCGAACACCGGGGTGACGATGCGCCCCTTCAGCTTCTTGGGCTTGACCGACTTGAAGTACTCGTCGGAGGCGAGGTTCAGCAGCACACGCTCGCGCCCGGCGTCTTCCTCGCGCGCGAGCAGGCCGTTGAGCGCGTCGGTGATGCGCTCGCCCCAGAACTCGTAGAGGTTCTTGCCGCGCGGGTTGGCCAGCCGGGTGCCCATCTCCAGGCGGTAGGCCTGCATCAGGTCGAGCGGGCGCAGCACGCCGTAGAGGCCGGAGAGGATGCGCAGGTGGTCCTGTGCCCAGGCCAACTCGTCCGCGGTCAGGCTCCTCGCATCGAGTCCCTCGTAGACGTCGCCGTTGAAGGCCAGCAGAGCCTGCCGTGCATTGTCGGGGCTGAATGGGCGCGACCAGCTCGCGTAGCGCGCCACGTTGAGCGTGGAGAGTGGATCCGAGAGCGACATCAGCTCGGCGATCTCGGCGGGCGATTTCTCGCGCAGTACCTCGATCAGCGCTGCGGAATCGTCGAGGAAGTCGGGCCGGGTGTAGGTGGAGACGGTGATCGGCGTCTCGTAGTCGAGCGCCTTGGCAGGGGAGATGACGAGGATCATGCCTTCTGTTCGCTGTGTCGGCGCGGAGCCGGATGGCCGGATGTTAACGCGAATCGCCCCGCAACACCGCCTTCAGCCCGGCAGCACCTCCTCCAGCAGCGCGAGCAGCTCGTCCGCCCGCTTGCGGCCGAGGCGTGACTCGTCGATCGACTCCTTCCATTCGGCGATCAGCGCGCGCAGTTCGCTGCTGCTCCGGGTGGCATGGACACGCTTGACCAGGCCGAGCTTGCCGTAGGGGCCGTGGAAGGTGCGCAGGGTGTTGATCATGAAGTCGCGCGCGAGCGGCAGGCTGGCCGTGTGGCCGGTGTGCGCCCGCGCGACCGGCGCCGCGCCTGCCGCCGGCTGTCCTTCGCGTATGCTGGCTTCGGGCGGGTCGGCCATCCCGGCGCTGGACGCGATGAACCCTGCCTCGGCGAGTTCTCCGAGCGCAGCCGCAATCTTCGCGTCGCCGGTAAGGGCACACAGATCCTCGACGCTGCGCTGTCCATCGACCAGGATCAGCAGGCGGCGGGCGCGCAGCCCGAGGCCGTGCGTGCGATGCGCGATCTCGTCCTGTCCCTTGAGTGTCTTGGCGTACTTTTCCATCATCCTCCTCGCGGGGCGCTACCACCCCTGGTCTCGTCCTCGGGGTCTGTCGCGGCGTCCGCCGTGCCCCGCTTGGAATGCGGAAAGCATGGAAGCAAGCCTGCGCCCGAGTCAAGAAGGAAAATTCACGCCTCGGATCGTCCCCGTGGCGCGGAGCTGACGCGCCTGCTCGAACAGACAGACCGCCGCGGCCGCGGCGACGTTGAGGGATTCGATGCCGGCCGCCATCGGGATGATCACGCAGCCGTCGGCACGCGCCAGCAGGGCCGGGGAAAGTCCCTGCCCTTCCGCCCCGAAAAGCCAGGCCACCGGGCCGCGCAGGTCGAGCTCGTAGAGCTGGTGGGCGTCCTCGCGCAGGGCAGTGGCCAGGCACAGACCCGGGTAGCTCTCCAGTCGGGCGAGCAGTTCGCAGCCCTCCTCGATCCGGACAAGGAACTGCGCGCCCATGCCGGCACGCAGCGCGCGCGGCGACCAGGCCTGCGCGCAGCCCTCACCGAGCAGCGCGTGGCGGATGCCGGCCGCGGCCGCGGTGCGCAGCAGGCTGCCGAGGTTGCCGGGGTCCTGCACGCCGTCGACCACGATCAGGCTGGCGTCGCCCGGGGCGCTCGGCGTGCTCGCCGGCATGGCGATGGTGGCCAGCAAGCCGGCGGGGCTGTCGACCGGGCTGACATGCGCGAACAAGGCATCGCCCAGGCGGTAGCGCGGCACCTCTGCCGGCGCCGCCGCGAGCAGGCGGCGGTGCTCCTCGCGCAGCAGGCCGGATTCCGACACCACCAGCGCGCGCAAGGCCACGCCCGCCGCGAGCGCGGATTCGACCAGGTGGGCGCCGTCGAGCACGGTCTCGTCGAGCTTGCGGCGGTCGCGTGCCGAGTGCGCGAGCGCATGCAGGCGCTTGACGAAGGCGTTGTCACGCGATGCCAGCGCCTTGAGCTGCGGCTCACTCATCCCGGCGCTCGAGCAGCTTCTTCACCGGCGCGAAGCTGCGCCGGTGGAAGGCCTGCACGCCGTGCGCCGCGAGCGCCGCAAGGTGGGCGGCGGTCGGGTAGCCCTTGTGAGCGGCCAGCCCGTACTGCGGCCACTGCGCGTCGAGCTCGCGCATGGCCGCATCGCGTGCGGTCTTGGCGAGGATGGAGGCCGCCGAGATCGATGGCTCGGTGGCGTCGCCCTTGACGATCGCCCGCGCCGGATAGGGCAGCTTGGGGCAGCGGTTGCCGTCGATGCGCACCTCGGCCGGCGCGATCCCGAGCGCCATCACCGCGCGCTGCATGGCCAGCATGGTGGCGTGCAGGATGTTGAGGCGGTCGATCTCCTCGACGCTCGCCTCGGCCACCGCCCAGGCCAGCGCGCGAGCGCGGATCAGCGGTGCGAGGCGCTCGCGCGCGGCCTCGCTCAGCTTCTTGGAGTCGGCCAGGCCTTCGATCGGGCGTGCGGGATCGAGGATCACCGCAGCGGCGACCACTGGCCCGCACAGCGGCCCGCGGCCAGCCTCGTCGACCCCGCAGATCAGGCTGGAGGACGGCAGTCCGGGATCGAACAGCTCGGCGTTCATGCCTTTGGTCCCGCCTTGTCGAGGTAGGGCAGGATCGCCTCCGCGGCGCGCCGCGCGGTGTCCTGCCGGAGGGTGCGATGCAGGTCGGAGAAGCGCGCCGCGACCGCCGCGCGCCGCGCATCGTCGGCGAACCAGTCGTCGATCGCGGCGGCAAGGTGTTCCGGGTCGGCCTCGTCCTGGAGAAGCTCCGGCACCACGGTCTCGCCGCACAGGATGTTGGGCAGGCCCACCCAGGGCAGGTAGGCCATTCGTTTCATGAGGCGGTACTGCCACTTGCCGATGCGGTAGGTGATCACCATCGGGCGCTTGAGCAGCGCCGCCTCCAGGCTTGCCGTTCCACTCGCCACCAGCACCACGTCGGCTGCGGTCATCGCCTCGACGGCGTGACCGAACAGCATGCGGATCGGCAGCCCGCCCGCATCGTTGCGGTGCAGCGCCTCCTCGAAGATCTGGCGCGTCTCGCGGGTGGCCAGCGGGACCAGGAAGAGGCGCTCCGGATCGCGTTCGTGCAAAGTCTTCGCGGTGCCGATGAAGATGTCGGCCAGGTTGCGCACTTCGGACTGCCGGCTCCCCGGCAGCATCGCCACCACGCCGCGCTCGAGAGGAATGCCGAGGCGTTCGCGCGCAGCGGCGCGGTCGGGCTCGAGCGGAAATTCGTCGGCGAGCGGGTGGCCGACATAGCTCACCGGCACGCCGGCACGCTCGTAGAGCTCGGGCTCGAAGGGGAAGAGGCACAGCATGTGCGACACCGAGCGCGCGATGCGCTTGATCCGCCCGCCCCGCCAGGCCCAGATCGACGGGCCGACGAAATGGATCGCCGGGATGCCGGCGTCGCGCACCTTGCCTTCGAGCCACAGGTTGAAATCGGGCGCATCCACGCCGATGAAGGCATCGGGGCGCTCGGCGCGGATCTGCGCGAGCAGCGCGCGGCGGATGCCGGAGAGCTCGCGGTAGCGCTTGAGCGCGTCGACGTAGCCATGCACCGCGAGCAGCTCGCAGGGCCAGCGCACGTCGAAGCCTTCGGCCTGCATCTTCGGCCCGCCGATGCCGAAGAACTCCGCGTCGGGCAGATGGCGGCGGAGCGCTCGGATCAGGTGGCTCGCGAGCAGGTCGCCGGAGGTCTCCCCGGCGACCATGGCGATGCGGATCTTCATGCCGTTCGAGACGCGGCCCGCGCCGTGCAGCGGATCATGCTCAGCGCACGATGCCGCGACCGGAGTCCGCGATGAAGGCGGCGAAGGGCGCGGCCTCGGCCTGCCCGGCGGCGATCTCGGCGACGCGCTGGCGCGCCTCGTCGAGCGTGAGGCCGCTGCGGTAGAGCGCGCGGTAGGCGCGTTTGATCGCGGCGATGCCCTCGGCACTGTAGCCGCGGCGCTTGAGGCCTTCGCTGTTGATGCCGTGCGGTTTGGCCGGGTTGCCCGCCACGGTCACGAAGGGCGGCAGATCCTGCAGCAGCACGGTACCGACACCGCAGAAGCTGTGCGCGCCGACGCGGCAGAACTGATGCACCCCGGTGAAGCCGCCGAGGATCGCCCAGTCGCCCACATGGACATGGCCGGCGAGCGTGGCGTTGTTGGCGAAGATGGTGTGGTCGCCGACCTGGCAGTCGTGCGCGATGTGCACGTAGGCCATGATCCAGTTGTCGTTGCCGACGCGGGTGACGTGCGCGTCCTGGCTGGTGCCGACGTTGAACGAGCAAAATTCGCGGATCGTGTTGCGGTCGCCGATCTCGAGCCGGGTGGGCTCGGCGTCGTACTTCTTGTCTTGCGGGCTGGCGCCGATCGAACAGAACTGGAAGATCTCGTTGTCGCGGCCGATGCGGGTGTGGCCCTCGACCACGACGTGCGGGCCGATGCGCGTGCCGTCGCCGATCTCGACGTTCTCGCCGATCAGCGAATAGGCCCCGACGCTGACGTTGGCGCCGAGCTTCGCACCCGGATGGACGATGGCGGTCGGGTGAATCATAGCGTCTTGATCGCGCACATCAGCTCGGCTTCGGCGGCGAGCTCGCCGTCGACGCTGGCACGTGCCTTGTACTTGTAGATGTTGCGCTTGGCGTGGGTGATCTCGACGTCGAAGATCAGTTGGTCGCCCGGCACCACCGGACGCTTGAAGCGCGCGTTGTCGATGCCCGCGAAGTACACCACCGAGTTGTCGTCGGGCTTCACGCCGGTGCTCTTGAACGACAGCAGCGCCGCAGCCTGGGCCATGGCCTCGATGATCAGCACGCCCGGCATCACCGGGTGGTGCGGGAAGTGCCCCGGAAAGAAGGGCTCGTTCATGGTCACGTTCTTCAGCCCGCGCGCACGCACGCCCGGTTCGATCTCCAGCATGCGATCGACGAGCAGGAAGGGATAGCGGTGCGGCAGGTACTGCAGGATTTCCTTGATGTCCATGATGGCTCAGCCCTGCGAGCGGTCGTCGGGACCGTCGCTGTTTTGTTCGAGTTGGCGGACGCGCCTGGCGAGCGCGTCGAGGTGGCGCAGGTGGGAGAAGTTCTTCACCCAGTCGCCATGCGTCTGCAGCGGCAGGTTGCCGGTGTAGACGCCCGGTTTGGCGATCGACTTGGCGACCAGGGTCCACGCCGACACCACGACGTCGTCGGCGATGCTCAGGTGTCCGGAGATGCCGGCCTGGCCGCCGATCATGCAGCGCGCGCCGATCCGGGCGCTGCCCGCGACCCCGGCGCAGCCGGCCATGATCGTGTGCTCGCCCACGCGCACGTTGTGCGCGATCTGGATGAGGTTGTCGAGCTTGACGCCATCGCCGATCACGGTGTCGTCGAGCGCACCGCGGTCCACCGTCGTGTTGGCGCCGATCTCGACGTCGTTGCCGAGGACCACACGGCCGGTCTGCGGGATCTTGACCCAGGCGCCGGACTTCTCGCGCGCGAAGCCGAAGCCGTCTGCGCCGATGACCACGCCCGAATGCAGGATGCAGTCCTCGCCGATCACGCAGTCGTGGTAGATGCTGACGTTGGCATAGAGCCGGGTGCCGCGCCCGATGCGAGTGCCGCGCCCCACGTGGCAGTTGGGCCCGATCACCACGTCCTCGCCGAGCACCACGTCTTCCTCGATCGAGGCGCCGGGTCCCACCTGCACGCTGGCCGGCAGGGTGCTGGCGACCGCGGCGAGCGCATGGATACCGGGACGCGCCGCGGGGGGCGGATTGAACAGCTGCGCGACGCGTGCGAAGTACAGGTAGGGGTCGGCGGTCAGGATCAGGTTGCGCCCGGCCAGCGCCTCGCGCAGGTCGGGCGTGACGATCAGCGCACTTGCCGCACACTCGCCGACCTGCGACAGGTACTTGCGGTTGGCAAGGAAGGCGAGATCGCCCTCCCCCGCCTTGTCCAGCGTGCCGACGCGCGAAACCGCGACATCGCCGTCTCCCGCGATCTCGCCGCCCAGGCGATCGACCAGCTCGTGCAGTCGGAACATCGGGCGACCAGTCTTACTTGGCGTCGGACAGGGTCTTGATGACCTTGTCGGTGATGTCGATGCGCGGGTTCGCGTACACCGCTTCCTGGAAGATGATGTCGTAGTTTTCCTGCTCGGCGATCTGCTTGACCGAGCGGTTGGCCTTGTCGAGCACCGAGGCGAGTTCCTCGTTACGGCGTTGGTTCAGGTCTTCGCGGAACTCGCGCTGCTTGCGCTGGAAGTCGCGGTTGAGCTCGTTGAACGCACGTTCCTTGTTGCGACGGTCGCTGTCGCCCATGGTCGGGCCGTTGCGCTCGAGGTCTTCCTGCATCGACTTGAGGTCGCGCGCGATGCGCTGCAGCTCCTGGTCGCGCTTTTCGAACTCCTTCTCCAGCCGCTGCTGCGCCCGCACGGCGGGCGCTGCTTCGCGCATGACGCGATCGGAATTGACGAAGCCGATCTTGGTTTCGGCGAACGCGGTCTGGGAAAGGCCGAGCACAGCGAGTGCGACCAGGGAGAGGGTACTGACTTTCAATTATGCCTCCGGATGAAACTGTTTCGCCCGCAGCTCAGAACACGCTGCCGAGCTGGAACTGGAACCGCTGGATCTCGTCGTTCTCTTCCTTCTTGAGCGGATGGCCGAAGCTGAACTTCAACGGGCCGATCGGCGAGCTCCACGAGAATGCCAAGCCGGTACTGTAGCGCAGATCGCTGAAACGGATGTTCTGATCCACGAAAGTGCCGCCGCCGAGCGGTTCTTCGTCCCTGCCCCAGACGTAGCCGGCATCGAGGAAGGCCGAGATGCGGAAGGAACGGTCCTTGCCCGCGCCCGGCATCGGGAAGAAGAACTCGGCGTTGGCGACGGCCTTGCGGGTGCCGCCGGTCGAGCTGATGTCGCCGTCGGTATCCTTGTACTTGGGGCCGACCGAGCCTTGGTCGAAGCCGCGTACCGAGCCGATGCCGCCGACGTAGTAGTTCTTGTAGAAGGGTACGTCCTTGCCGCCGAAGCCCTTGGCGTAGCCGACGTCCGCGTTGAGCATCAGGGCGTAGTCGGTTCCGATCGGGAACCAGTGCTGGTACTGGTAGCCGAGTTTGCCGTAACGCAGATCGCCAACCGGGACGGTGACCTCGCCATAGACACGCTGATACACGCCGCTGCGGGGATAGGTGAAGCTGTCGCGACCGTCGCGCGACCAGCCGACGGTCAACAGCAGGCTGTCAACCGTGCAGTCGCCGACGCCGCTGGGGTTGTCGAGGCCGTTTTCCTTGCAGAAATCCTTGTAGAGCAGCGGACTCGCGTTGTACGTGGTGATCTCGGTGCGGTCGGCGGTGAGCCCGAAGTTAACGTGGTCGTCTTCCGCGATCGGCCAGCCGAGCCGAATGCCGGCGCCGGTCGAGACGGTCTTGTACGGCGACACCGAGTCGAGTTCGTCGGCGTCGTAGGTGCGGTGGTACAGGTCCCAACCCAGGCTGATGCCGTCCACCGTGTAGTAGGGGTTGGTGAAGGACAGCGCGAGCGTGCGGCTGGACTGACTGGTGTTGAGGCCGAGCGTCAGGGCGTTGCCGCTGCCGAACAGGTTCTGCTGCGAGATCGACGCCGACAGCACGATGTTCTCGGAGCTGGAGAAACCGGCGCCGAGCATCAGGTTTCCGGTCGGGCGTTCCTTGACGGTGAAGTTCACGTCGACCTGGTCGGTCGTGCCCGGTATCGCCGGCGTCTCGACGGTCACCTCGTCGAAGAAGCCGAGGCGGTCGATGCGCGTACGCGAGCGGTTGATCGCCGCCGCGTCGTACCAGCCCCCTTCCATCTGGCGCATCTCGCGGCGCACCACCTCATCGCGCGTCTTGGTGTTGCCGCCGACGTTGATGCGGCGCACATAAACCCGCCGACCCGGATCGACGAATACGGTGAAGGCCACCTCGCGCTTGACCTTGTCGACTTCCGGCGCGGCATTGACGTTGGCGAAGGCATAACCCTCGTTGCCAAGGCGGTCGGTGATCGCCTTGGTGGTCTCCGTCAGGCGTTCGCGCGAGAAGGTTTCGCCCGGTCGGATCTTCGTCAGCGCCTGGTATTCGGCCTCGGGAAGGATCAGGTCGCCGGTGAAGCGCACGCCGGTGACGGTGTACTTCTCGCCCTCGGTGATGTTCACCGTGATGTAGATGTCCTGCTTGTCCGGTGTGATCGAGACCTGGGTGGAGTCGATGTTGAAGTCGAGGTAGCCCTGGTTCAGGTACCAGGAGCGCAAGGTCTCCAGGTCGGCCGAGAGCTTCTGGCGGGAGTACTGGTCGTTCTTGGTGTACCAGGTCAACCAGCCGGGCGTGGTGAGCTGCATCTCGTCGAGGAGATCTTCTTCTTCGAAAGCCCTCGCGCCGACGATGCGGATCTGGCGGATCTTGGCCACGCCCCCCTCGTCCACCTTGAAGTTGATGCCGACACGGTTGCGTTCGAGCGGCGTGACGGTCGTCGTGACCGTGGCCGCGTACTTGCCGCGCGAGAGGTACTGGCGCTTGAGTTCCTGCTCCGCGCGCTCGAGCAACGAGCGATCGAAGATGCGCGATTCGGCGAGGCCGACCTCGCGCAAGCCCTTCTTGAGCGCGTCCTTGTCGAACTCCTTGACCCCGTCGAAGGTGATGTCGGCGATCGCTGCGCGCTCGTCCACCACCACCACGATGACGTTGCCTTCGGTCTCGATGCGAACGTCGCTGAAGAAACCCGTGGCGAACAGCGCGCGGATCGCATCGGCGGCCTGCGCCTCGGTGAAGGTCTCGCCGACGCGGACCGGCAGGTAGTTGAACACGGTGCCCGCCTCGGTGCGCTGGATGCCCTCGACGCGGATGTCCTTGACCACGAAGGGATCGAAGGCGAGGGCCGGCGCTGCGGCAAAAAGGGCCACCAGGAGCCCGGGCAGGAGCTTGCGATTCATGCGGGAGTTCAGCCGGAAATAAGACGATTGAGATCGTTGTAGAAGGCGAATGCCATCAACATCACCAGGAGGGCGAGGCCGATCTGCTGACCGACCTCCATGATGCGCTCCGGGATCGGACCGCCCTTGATGATTTCGACCGTATAGTACAACAAGTGCCCCCCATCCAGAACCGGGATGGGCAGCAGGTTCAGGACCCCCAGGCTGATGCTGATCAAGGCCACGAACTTGAGGTAGTGCGCCAAGCCCAGCTGGGCGGTCTGACCTGCATAGTCGGCGATCGTGACCGGTCCGGAGAGGTTCTTCCAGGACACTTCGCCGGTGAGCATGCGGCCGATCATCTTCAGGCTCAGCACGCTGGTCTCCCAGGTCTGCCGAACCGCGCGCGCGAGGCCTTCGAGCACACCGTAGCGGATCTCGCCGAACATCTCGATGCCGCCCGTCGCGGCTTCGCCCACCCCCACGCCGATGCGGCCGATCCGCGCCCCGCCCTCCTCGGCCGCGTCCGGGGTCACCACAAGCCCTACCACCCCGCCCGCACGGTCGATCTCGAAGTCGAGCGCGCGTCCGGGCGCCTCGCGCACCAGGCGCACGAGGTCGGCCCAGGCCGCGACCGCCGTGCCCGAGATCGCCAGCACGCGATCCCCGACCTGCAGTCCCGCACGTTCGGCAGCGCTGCCATCCGCGATCCTGCCGATCACCGCCGGAAGCGCCGGACGCCAGGGGCGCAGGCCGAGGCGCGCGATCAGGTCGGTGTTGCCCTCGTCGATCGCCACGCCCGAGAGATCCATGCGGCGGAAGGCATCGACGTCCTCCAGGGTGCGTACGCGCAGCACCACCTCGCGGTTGTCGAGCGCGTGGCGCAGCAGCACCCAGCGCAGGTCCTGCCAGCTGCGCACGGGCTCCTCGTCCACCGCGATCACGAGGTCGCCCTCGCGCACCCCCGCCGCCTGCGCGATCGCCGGCGTGTCGGACAACGCCACGCGAGGCTTGAGTTCCTCGGTGCCGCCGACAAAGAGGCCCCAGTAGAGGGCGATCGCGAGCAGGAAGTTGGCGAGCGGCCCGGCGGCGACGATCGCGAAACGCCGATACACGCTCTGGCGGTTGAAGGCGCGGTGCAGCTCGGGTGCCGCTACGGGCGCCTCGCGCTCGTCGAGCATCTTGACGTAGCCGCCGAGCGGGAACGCGGCGAGCACCCATTCGGTGCCGTCGCTGCCGGCGGTATGGCGCAGCAGCGGCTTGCCGAAGCCGATCGAGAAGCGCAGCACCTTGACCCCGCACCAACGTGCCACGAGGTAGTGGCCGAGTTCGTGGACGAGGATGAGCAGGCCGAGGGCAAGCGCGAAGGGAACCAGGTAATCGAAGAGAGTCATCGGTCGCGGCGAAGTCGGGAGATCTCGTCCCGCGCGAGTTCGCGGGCGTGCGCGTCGGCGGCCAAAACCGCCTCCAGCGAATCGACCGCGCCCGGCCGGCTGCGTTCCAGGCTCGCTGCGATCACGGCGGCGATGTCGAGGAAGCCGATGCGATGGTCGAGGAAGGCGGCGACCGCCTCCTCGTTGGCGGCGTTGAGCACGGCGGGCGCCGTGCCGCCGGCGCGCAGCGCGTCGAAGGCCAGCTTCAGGCAGGGGAAGCGGGCGAAGTCCGGACGTTCGAAATCGAGGCGGGCGATCTCGAACAGGTCGAGCGGGCGCACACCCGCGTCGATGCGCTCGGGCCAGGCCATGGCGTTGGCGATCGGGGTGCGCATGTCGGGGTTGCCGAGCTGTGCGATCACCGAGCCGTCGGCGTAGTCGACCATCGAGTGGATCACGCTCTGCGGATGCACGACCACCTCGATCATGTCCGCCGGGGCGCCGAACAGCCAATGCGCCTCGATGACCTCCAGGCCCTTGTTCATCATGGTCGCGGAGTCGACCGAGATCTTGCGTCCCATGACCCAGTTGGGATGGGCGCAGGCCTGCTCGGGGGTGACATTCGCGAGCGAATCGATCGGCGCCGTGCGGAAGGGGCCGCCGGAGGCCGTCAGCAACACCCTGCGCACGCCGGCGCGCGCGGGTTCGCGCGCGTAGCCGGCGGGCAGGGCCTGGAAGATCGCGTTGTGCTCGCTGTCGATCGGCAGCAGGACCGCCCCGCTTGCGGCCACTGCATCGATCAGCAAGCGGCCCGACAGCACCAGGGCCTCCTTGTTGGCCAGCAGCACCTTCTTGCCCGCGCGCGCGGCGGCCAGGGTCGGGCGCAGGCCGGCCGCGCCTACGATCGCGGCCATCACCATGGCCACCTCGTCGGCGGCGGCGACACGCTCGAGCGCCTCTTCACCGCATAGCACCTCGGTGTCGCGACCCGCTGCGCGCAATCCCGCGCGCAGGCGTTCGGCAGCGGTCGCATCGCCCATCACCGCGAAGCGCGGCGAAAAACGCAGGCACTGCTCGAGCAGCTTGTCATCCTGGCGCTGCGCACTGAGCGCGAAGACCTCGAAACGGTCGGGGTGACGGGCGACGACATCGAGCGTGCTTTGGCCGATCGAGCCGGTTGCGCCCAGGACGGTCAGGCGCTGCGGTGCGGGGTCAGGCATGGGGAGAATCCGTTGCGGAAGGAGCACGGCGGAAGCCGTGGAGGATCAGCGCGCGAGCCACACCGCGCCGAGCGCCACGAGCGGGAGCGTCGACGTCAGGCTGTCGATGCGGTCGAGGATGCCGCCGTGGCCGGGCAGGATGTTGCCACTGTCCTTGAGGCCGGCCTGACGCTTGAGCAGCGACTCGAAGAGGTCGCCGACGATGCTCACCGCGGTCCACGCCAGCAGGACGCCGGCGATCACCGGCGCGCCGCCCTCGAATTCCGCGCCGCGCATCGCGAGCACGCCGAAGCCGAAGGCCAGCACCGCCAGCACGCCACCTGCGGCGCCCTCCCAAGTCTTGCCCGGGCTGATCGCCGGGGCCAGCTTGTGACGGCCGAAGGCGCGGCCGCTGAAATAGGCGGCGATGTCGGCCACCCAGACGACGGCCATGGTTCCGAGCAGCACCCCGGGGCCCATCGTGCGCAGCTGCATCATTGCCAGCGCGGTCGGCACGAGCACGACGAAGCCGACCAGCGAAGCCAGCATCGGGTTGGACAAGGCCCACTTGCCGCGCAGCCACATCGGCACGACGAAGATCCAGAATAACGCGCTGAAGACATAGAGCGGCACCACGGCCGCAGCACCGCCGAGCTCGCCGCTGCCCAGCCCCGCGCTCCAACCCAGGAACGCGGATGCGGCGGCAAAGGCGACCGCCGTGGACACGCGCAACCCGCGCTCGAAGCGGGCGAGCGCGCCCCACTCCCACGCCGCCGCACCGCACAAGACTGCGCAGAGCACGAGCCAGACCGATGCCGGCAGCAGGAACACCGCCGCCAGCAGGCCGACCAGCAAGGCGATTGCGGTGAGGACGCGATCCTTGAGCATGGAGGCCCTATTCCCCGGCGTCGGCCTTGAGCTGCTCGCTGGTGCGGCCGAAGCGCCGCTCCCGCCCCTGATAGGAGCCGATGGCCTGCCCGAGCGCACCGTCGTCGAAGTCGGGCCAGAGCACGTCGGTGAAGTAGAGCTCGGTATAGGCGAGCTGCCAGAGCAGGAAGTTGCTGATGCGCTTCTCGCCACCCGTGCGGATGAAGAGATCGGGCTCCGGCGCGAAGCTCATCGACAGCTCGGAGGCGATCTCATCTTCGGTGAAGCGTTCCAGGCGCCCCGGTTCGCGCGCCATCAGGCGCGACATCGCATCGAGAATGTCCCAGCGACCGCCGTAGTTGGCCGCGACGGTGAAGTTGAGTCCGCCATTGCCGGCGGTGAGCGTCTCGGCCTCGCGGATCATGTCCACCAGCCGCGGATCGAACTTCGAGAGGTCCCCGATCACGCGGAAGCGCATGTCGTTGTCGTGCATGCGGCGGATCTCCTTCTGCAGCGACTTCAGAAAGAGCTGCATCAGGAAAGAAACCTCGTCCTGCGGGCGGCGCCAGTTCTCGGAGCTGAACGCGAACACGGTGAGGTACTCCACCCCGCGATCGACGCAGCCGCGCACGGTGGCGCGCAGCGCCTCGACACCGCGCGCATGCCCCGCGACGCGAGGCAGCATGCGCTTGCGCGCCCAGCGCCCATTGCCGTCCATGATGACGGCAATGTGCTTCGGCACCTGCGAGACGTCGGGAATGTCGCGGGTGGAACTCCTGAACAGCCCTCCGATCATGCTCCGCCTCCTGTCGTGCCCGTTGACGATACAGCCGATCCGCGCACGCGGATCAGATCTGCATGAGTTCCTGCTCTTTCTGGGCGAGCAGCTTGTCGATCTCGGCTACATAGCGGTCGGTGAGCTTCTGGATCTCGTCCTCGCCGCGACGCTCGTCGTCCTCGGAGATCGCCTTGTCCTTGACCGCATCCTTGAGCTGCTGGTTGCCGTCGCGGCGCAGGTTGCGGATCGCCACCTTGGCGGTCTCGCCCTCGTGGCGCACCACCTTGGTGAGGTCGCGACGGCGCTCCTCGGTGAGCGCAGGCATCGGCACGCGCAGCAGTTCGCCCATGTTCGCGGGGTTGAGGCCGAGGTCGCTGTCGCGGATCGCGCGCTCGACCTTGCCGAGCATCGGCTTTTCCCAGGTCTGCACGCCGATCGTGCGGGCGTCGATCAGGGTGATGTTGGCGACCTGGTTCACCGGCACCATAGAACCGTAGTACTCGACCATCACGTGATCGAGCAGGCCGGTGTGGGCGCGGCCGGTGCGCACCTTGGCGAGGTCGGTCTTGAGCGCCTCGACCGACTTCAGCATCTTCTGCTCGATGTTCTTCTTGAGTTCGGAAATCATGCAAGCCCTCTCCGGAGGTCAGGAATGGACCAGCGTGCCTTCGTCCTCGCCCATCACCACACGCTTGAGCGCGCCGGGCTTGAAGATCGAGAACACGTTGATCGGAAGCTTCTGGTCGCGGCACAACGCGAACGCGGTCGAGTCGAGCACCTGCAGGTTGCGCCCGATCGCCTCGTCGAAGCTGATGCGATGGTAGCGCTGCGCCTGCGGGTCCTTCTTCGGATCCGCAGTATAGACGCCGTCCACCTTGGTCGCCTTGAGAACGATCTGCGCACCGATCTCGGCGCCGCGCAGCGCCGCGGCGGTGTCGGTGGTGAAGAAGGGGTTGCCGGTACCGGCCGCGAAGATGACCACGCGGCCTTCCTCGAGATGACGGATCGCGCGCCCGCGGATGTACGGCTCGACCACCTGGTCGATGCGCAGCGCGGACTGCACGCGCGCTTCGAGCCCCATGCGTCGCATCGCGTCGGCGAGCGCCATCGCGTTCATCACCGTGGCCAGCATGCCCATGTAGTCGGCGGTGGCGCGGTCCATGCCGGAGGCCGCGCCCTTCATGCCGCGGAAGATGTTGCCGCCGCCGATCACCACACCGACCTGGACACCGAGACGGCTGATCTCGGCGACCTCGGACACGATGCGGCTGACGACCTCCTCGTTGATGCCGTAGGCGTCGTCGCCCATCAGGGCTTCGCCGGAGAGCTTGAGCAGGATGCGCTTGTAGGCGGCGGACACGTTCTTCTCCTTACTTCTTGGCGGCAGCGGCGGCCTGTTCGGCCACTTCGGCGGCGAAGTCGGTGACCTTCTTCTCGATGCCTTCGCCGACGATGAACAGCGTGAAGCCGGCGACCGAGGCGCCCTTGGCCTTGAGCAGCTGCTCGATGGTCTGCTTGCCGTCCTCGGCCTTCACGAAGACCTGGGCCAGCAGGGTCACTTCCTTGAGGAACTTCTGCACGGTGCCGTCGGCGATCTTTTCCAGCATCGCTTCGGGCTTGTTGTCGGCGCGGGCCTTCTCGATCGCGATGCGACGCTCGGCATCGATCAGGTCCTGCGACACGCCCGAGGCGTCGAGCGCCTTCGGCTTGGACGCGGCGATGTGCATCGCGATGTCCTTGCCGAGCTGCTCGTCGCCGCCGACCACGTCCAGCAGCACGCCGATCTTGGCGCCGCCGTGGATGTAGGAGAACAGCTTGCCCTTGGCCTCGATGCGGGCGAAACGGCGGATCGACATGTTCTCGCCGATCTTGCCGACCAGCGCGGTGCGGGTCGACTCGACGGTGCCCTCGCCCAGCGGCAGCGCCGACAGGGCAGCGACGTCGGCCGGGCTCTTGGCGGCGACGAGGCCGGCGCAGTTCTGCACCAAGGCCAGGAAGTCGTCGTTCTTGGCGACGAAGTCGGTCTCGCAGTTGACCTCGATGATCGAGCCGAGCTTGCCGTCGGCCGAGATGTCGATGCCGACCACGCCTTCGGCGGCGATGCGGGCGGCAGCCTTGGAGGCCTTGTTGCCGAGCTTGACGCGCAGGATCTCTTCGGCCTTGCCCATGTCGCCGGCGGCTTCGGCCAGCGCCTTCTTGCATTCCATCATCGGCGCGTCGGTCTTCTCGCGCAGTTCCTTGACCATGCTTGCGGTGATTTCCGCCATGCTAGCTCCTGAATAGGTTCGGTTTGACATTCGAAACGCGGATGCCGCGCAGCGCACCGGAGGGCCATCGGCGCGACATCGGGAATTGTGCGGGGCGCACGTTGCGGGATTCGCAAGCGCCACCCGGATTGCAAAAGGGGCCCCGCGGGCCCCCTTCGCTGAGGATCAGGCCTGTTCCTGCGAGCCTTCTTCCTCGACCTCGACGAACTCGTCGCCGCCGGCATCGACGATTTCCTGCAGCACCTGGCTGCGGCCTTGCAGCACGGCATCGGCCACGCCACGGGCGTAGAGGCGGATGGCGCGCGAGGAGTCGTCGTTACCCGGGATCAGGTAGTCCACGCCTTCGGGCGAGTGGTTGGTGTCGACCACGGCCACGACCGGGATGCCGAGCTTCTGGGCTTCGGTGATGGCGATCTTGTGGTAGCCGACGTCGATGACGAACAGCGCGTCGGGCAGGCCGCCCATGTCCTTGATGCCGCCGATCGACTTCTGCAGCTTCTCGAGTTCGCGGCGCACGGTCAGCGCCTCGCGCTTGGACAGGCGCTCGATCGAGCCGTCTTCCATCATCGCCTCGACTTCCTTGAGGCGCTTGATCGACTGCTTGACGGTCTTGAAGTTGGTCAGCATGCCGCCGAGCCAGCGCTCGTCGACGTAGGGCATGCCGGCGCGCTGGGCTTCCTCGGCGATGATCTCGCGCGCCTGGCGCTTGGTGCTGACGAACATGATGTTGCCGCGGTTCGCGGCGAGCTTGCGCACGAACTCCATGGCTTCGTTGTACTTCGCCATCGTCTTTTCGAGGTTGACGATGTGGATCTTGTTGCGCTGGCCGAAGATGTAGGGGGCCATGCGCGGGTTCCAGAAGCGGGTCTGGTGACCGAAGTGGACGCCGGCTTCCAGCATCTGACGCATCGTGACGGACATGTGTTGCTCCAAACTGTACAAGGGTTGAACCTCCGCCTCGCGGATGGGCGACCGGGAAACCGGTTCACCACGCTGCCCCCCGGGATTTGCGCGTCCCCGTCCCGGCCGGAGCCGGAACGCAGGATGTCGAGCAGGCCCCGGAAGGACCCTGTGCCGCAAGGCGTGCGGATTTTGCCTGCACATGCAGACAAGCCCACGATGTTATCACGCCGGCCGCATCGTGCTCAAGGCTGAAGCGGATTGAAACCCAGGCCGACACAAGCCTCGCGGGTACCCGCCGCGGAAATGGCGAAGGCATCGGTTGGCATGCGGTTTGCGCGGATACCGGGTTTGCTGCGGCGCGGCGCTTGCGATAGCCTTCCCGCTTTCCCGCCCCGACACAGAACACACAACAATGAGCATTGTCATCAAGACCCCCGAAGAGATCGAGAAGATGCGCGTGGCCTGCCGGCTCGCCGCCGAGGTGCTCGACTACATCGAGCCGTTCGTTGTCCCCGGCGTGACCACCGGGGAGCTCGACCGCCTCTGCCACGACTACATGGTGAACGTGCAGGGCACCATCCCGGCCCCGCTCGACTACGCACCGCCCGGCTACAAGCCCTACCCCAAGTCGATCTGCACTTCGGTCAATCACCAGGTCTGCCATGGCGTACCGGGCGAGAAGGCGCTCAAGAAGGGCGACATCGTCAACCTCGACATTACGGTGATCAAGGAGGGCTTCCACGGCGACACCAGCCGCATGTTCCTGCTCGGCGGCGACTCGGCGTGCAGCATCGTCGCCCGCCGCCTGACGCGGATCACCTACGAGTGCATGTGGCTGGGCATCGCCACCGTCAAGCCCGGCGGCCGCCTTGGCGACATCGGCGCCGCGATCCAGAAGCACGCCGAAGGCAACGGCTTCTCGGTGGTGCGCGAGTTCTGCGGCCACGGCATCGGGCGCAAGTTCCACGAGGAACCGCAGGTGCTGCACTACGGCAAGGCCGGCACCGGCCCCACGCTCGAGCCCGGCATGATCTTCACCATCGAGCCGATGATCAACGCCGGCAAGGCGGCGATCTCCGAGCTGCCCGACGGGTGGACCATCGTCACCAAGGACCGCAGCCTGTCGGCGCAGTGGGAGCACACGGTGGTGGTCACCGAGACCGGTGTCGAGGTGCTCACCCTTTCCGCCGGGTGCCCGCCCCCGCCCGAGCTCGTCGCTGCCCGTTTCGCAACGGCTGGCTGAAGAATCCGTCGCAGGCCCGCACATGAACGACGCCCTCACCGACGAGCTGCACACCCTTGCCACCACGGCACGCCAACGTCTCGTCGAGGGCACGGCGCAGCTGCGCGACGCCTATCAGGGGCGGCCGCAGACCTCCATCCTGCTCAAGGGCCGCGCTCGACTGGTGGATCACGAGCTCGTCCGCCTGTGGACGGCGTGCGCGATGCCCGCCTCCGCCGCGCTCGTGGCGGTGGGCGGCTATGGGCGCGGCGAGCTTTTCCCCGCCTCGGACGTCGACCTGCTCGTGCTGCTATCCACACCGCCCGACGAGGCGCTGAAGGCGCGCCTGTCGGCGCTGGTCGGCGCGTTGTGGGACTGCGGGCTCGAGGTCGGTCATGCGGTGCGCACGGTCGACGAATGCATGATCGCCGCCGCCGACGACATCACCGTGCAGACCAACCTGCTCGAGGCGCGTCTGCTCGCCGGCGACCCGGCGCTGTTTGCCGAGCTGAGCGCGCGCTACCGCGAAGCGCTCGACGTGCGCGCCTTCTACAAGGCCAAGCTGCTCGAGCAGGAACAACGCTACGCCCGCTTCAACGACACGCCCTACGCCCTCGAGCCCAACTGCAAGGAGAGCCCCGGCGGGCTGCGCGACCTGCAGATGCTGGGCTGGATCGCACGCGCGGCCGGGCTTGGCCACAGCTGGCGCGACCTCGCCCGCCACCGCCTCATCACCGGCAGCGAAGCCGGCGAACTGCGCGCGATCGAGCGCTTCCTGCAGCACATCCGCATCCGCCTGCATCATCTCACCGGGCGCGCGGAGGACCGCCTGCTCTTCGACCACCAGGAAAAGCTCGCCCGCATCCTCGGCATCGAGGCCACGCCCACCCGGCGCGCCTCCGAGGTGCTGATGCAGCGCTACTACGTCACCGCCAAGATGGTGATGCAGCTCAACACCGTGCTGCTGCAGAACTACGGCAGCGTGATCTTCCCCGACCGCGGCGCCGCGATCGTGGTCAACGCGCGCTTCCAGGTCGTGCGCGAGCTGCTCGACATCCGCGACGAGGACGTCTTCGAGCGCCACCCTTCCGCGCTGCTCGAATGCTTCCTGCTGCTGCAGCAGCGCTCCGAGCTCAAGGGCATGACGGCGCGCACCCTGCGCGCGCTGTGGATCCACCGCAATCAGGTTAATGCCGCGTTTCGCGCCGACCCCGCGCACCGTGTCCTCTTCCTGCAGATCCTGCAGCAGCGCCGCGGTATCGTGCGGGTGTTCCGCAAGATGAACGAGTACGGCATCCTGTCGCGCTACATCCCGGCGTGGCGGCGCATCGTCGGCCAGATGCAGCACGACCTCTTCCACGTCTATACGGTCGACCAGCACATCCTGATGGTGCTGCGCAACGTGCGCCGGTTCACGATGGGAGAGCACGCGCACGAATACCCGCTGATGACACGGCTGATCATGGCCTTCGAGCGCCACTGGCTGCTCTACGTCGCCGCGCTCTTCCACGACATCGCCAAGGGCCGCGGCGGCGACCACTCCACGCTCGGCATGGCCGACGCGCGCGAATTCTGCACCCAGCACGGCATGGACGTGAACGACACCGCACTGGTCGTGTGGCTGGTCGAGCAACACCTCACGATGTCGCGGGTCGCACAGAAGGAAGACACCTCCGACCCCGAGGTCATCCAGCGCTTCGCCGACGTCGTGCGCGACGAGCGTCGCCTGGTCGCGCTCTACCTGCTCACCCACGCCGACATCCGCGGCACCAGCCCCAAGGTGTGGAACGGCTGGAAGGGCAAGCTGCTCGAGGATCTGTTCTTCGCCACCCAGCGCCTGCTGCGCGGCGCCACCGCCAAGGAGGCGCTCGGCCTCGACGGCCGCCTCGAGGACGCCCGCCGCCAGTTGCGCTTCCACGGCCTGCGCCCCGGCGTCGAGGACGCGCTGTGGGCCCGGCTCGACCCGGTGTACTTCATGCGCCACTCCGCCGAGGAGATCGCCTGGCACACCCGCTTGTTGTACTACCGCACCGAATCCGACGAGCCGGTGGTGAAGGCGCGCGTGGCCGAGGACGAGGACGGCGTGCAGGTCATGGTGTTCACCCGCGACCAGAAGGACCTCTTCGTGCGCCTGACCGGCTTCTTCGGGCGCATGGGCTTCACCATCGTCGACGCCAAGGTGCACACCACCCGCCACGGCTACGCGCTCGACAGCTTCATGCTGCAGGACCCGGGCGAACAGGCCGCCTACCGCGACATCGTGATCCTGATCGAGCACGAGCTCACCGCCCGCCTGCAGAAACCGGGGCTGCCCGAGCGCCCGAGTCGCGGGAGAATGTCGAGGCAGGTCAAGCACTTCCCGATCAGCCCGGAGGTCAGCATCCGTCCCGACGAGGCCGGCCGCCATCACGTGCTCTCGCTCACCGCCGCCGATCGCCCCGGCCTGCTCTACGACGTCGCCGCGGTGCTCGCCGAGCACGGCATCCGCCTGCACACCGCCAAGATCGCCACCCTGGGCGAGCGCGTCGAGGACACCTTCCTGCTCACCGGCAACGTGCTCAACCAGGACGCGCAGGTGCTGAGGATCGAGCGCGAGCTGCTGGAGCGGCTGCAGGTCTAGCCGCGCTCGTGGCGCGCTCCGGATGCGCTCGCGGCGCGCTCAGTGCCCCTTCCCCGCCAGGCGGTCCATGGCGGCGTAGAGCAGGCCCGAGAACAGGAAGGTCACGTGGATGCCCACCATCCAGCCGAGCTGGCGGTCGGTGAGGTTGTGGGCGTTCATGAAGGCCTTGAGCAGTTCGATCCCGGAGATCGCCACGATCGAGCCGATCAGCTTGAGCTTGAGGTCGGAGAAGCCGATGTGTCCCATCCACTCCGGGCGGTCGCGGTGGGTGTGCAGGTCCTCCATCTTGGACACGAAGTTCTCGTAGCCGCTGAACATGATGATGATCAGCAGGTTCATGATCAGCGCCACGTCCACCAGCGACAGCACGCCGATGATCAGCTCGCTGCCCGAGGCGCTCCAGATCTGCGCGAACAGCCCGAACAGCTCCTTGGAGAACTTCACCAGCAGCAATACCATCGCCAGCACGAGGCCGAAATACACCGGCGCCATCAGCCAGCGGCTGGTGAACAGCACGTGCTCGAACCCGCTCTCGATCCGCTTCATCGCATCGCGCTCCTCGACCGGTCGATCAGACATGGCACAGCCCCTCCAGCACGGCGCGCACGCGCACCATGGACTCCTGCAACACCAGCTCGATGTCGTCGAAGTGGATGCCGTGCGCGCTCGACGAGCGCCCCGCGGCGTAGTTCACCACCACCCCGATCGCCGCGTAGGGCAGCTCGAGCTCGCGCGCCAGCGCCGCCTCGGGCATGCCGGTCATGCCGACGATGTCGCAGCCGTCGCGCTCGAGGCGGTCGATCTCCGCCGCGGTCTCGAGGCGCGGGCCCTGCGTGCTCGCGTACACCCCGCCATCCATCGCGCTGTCGCCGGCCGCGGCGATCGCCGCGAGCAGACGGTGGCGCAGGGTCTCGTCGTAGGGCTCGGTGAAGTCGATGTGGCGCACCGGCGTGTCGCCGCCCTCGAAGAAGGTGCTCTTGCGCCCCCAGGTGTAGTCGATGATCTGGTTCGGGACGATCAGCGTGCCCGGCGCCAGGTCGGCGCGGATGCCGCCCACCGAGGCCACCGAGACGATGCCGGTGGCCTTGGCCTGCTTGAGCGCCCAGATGTTGGCGCGGTAATTGACCAGGTGCGGCGGGATGGTGTGGCCGTAGCCGTGGCGCGCGAGGAAGACGACCGGCTCGTCGCAGACGCGCCCGAAGGCGAGTGCGCCGGAGGGCTCGCCGTAGGGCGTGCGCACGACCTCGCGGCGCTCGATCTCCATGTTCGACAGTTGGGTGAGTCCGCTGCCGCCGATGATCGCGAGCATGGTGAAGAGACCTCCTTTGGCTGAGGCGCGCGATTCTAGCACGCCCCTCAGAAATCCATGCTGCGCTGCCACAGCACGTGCTAGAATCCTCGCCCTTTCAAAGACTTCGCCGCCCTCCTCCATGTCCCGCGCCATTCGCAACATCGCCATCATCGCCCACGTCGACCACGGCAAGACCACCCTCGTCGATCAACTGCTGCGCCAGTCCGGCACTTTCCGCGAAAACCAGCAGGTCGCCGAACGCGTCATGGACTCGGGAGACATCGAGAAGGAACGCGGCATCACGATCCTGTCGAAGAACTGCGCCATCCAGTATGGCGATACCCACATCAACATCGTCGACACCCCGGGCCACGCCGACTTCGGCGGCGAGGTCGAGCGTGTCCTGTCGATGGTCGACAGCGTGCTGCTGCTGGTCGACGCCGTCGAGGGTCCGATGCCGCAGACCCGCTTCGTGACCCGCAAGGCGCTCGCGCTGGGACTCAAGCCGATCGTCGTCATCAACAAGATCGACCGCCCGGGCGCACGCCCGGACTGGGTCATCAACCACACCTTCGACCTCTTCGACAAGCTCGGCGCCACCGAGGAACAGCTCGACTTCCCGGTGATCTATGCCTCCGGCCTCAACGGCTTCGCAGTCATCAACGAGGGCGACGAGCGCAAGGACATGCGCCCGCTGTTCGAAGCCATCCTCGAGCACGTGCCCGCGCCGGAAGTCGATGCCAACGGCCCGCTGCAGATCCAGGTCTGCTCGCTCGACTACTCGACCTACATGGGCCAGCTCGGCATCGGTCGCATCAAGCGCGGCAGCGTGCGCCCGAACCAGGAAGTCGTCGTCATGTACGGCGAAGAGAACCGCGGCAAGGGCAAGGTCAGCCAGATCCTCACCTTCGAGGGCCTCGAGCGCAAACCCTCCGAGCTGGCCGAGGCCGGCGACATCGTGCTGATCGCGGGCATCCAGCAGGTCAACATCGGCGTCACCCTGTGCGACCCGGAGTGTCTGGAAGGCATGAAGCCGATCGCGGTGGACGAGCCCACGCTGACCATGAACTTCATGGTGAACACCTCGCCGCTGGCCGGTCGCGAGGGCAAGTACGTCACCAGCCGCCAGATCCGCGAGCGCCTGGAAAAGGAACTGCTCAAGAACGTCGCCCTGCGCGTCAATTACACCGGCGACTCGGACGTGTTCGAGGTCTCCGGTCGTGGCGAACTCCACCTCACCATCCTGCTCGAGAACATGCGCCGCGAGGGCTACGAGCTGGCGGTGGGACGCCCGCGCGTGGTGTACAAGGAAATCGACGGCGTGAAGTGCGAGCCGTACGAGATGCTCACCGTCGACGTCGAGGAAGACCACCAGGGCAGCGTCATGGAAGAGCTCGGCCGTCGCCGTGGCGAACTCCAGGACATGCAGCCGGACGGCAGGGGCCGCGTGCGCCTCGAATACCGCATCCCGGCTCGCGGCCTGATCGGCTTCCAGGGCGAGTTCCTCACCATGACGCGCGGCACCGGCCTCGCCAGCCACGTCTTCGACGACTACGGCCCGATGGCCGGCGCCATGGCCGAGCGCCGCAACGGCGTGCTGATCTCGCAGAACGACGGCGACGCGGTGGCCTACGCGCTGTGGAACCTGCAGGACCGTGGCCGCATGTTCGTCAGCCCGGGCGAGGCGCTGTACGAAGGCATGATCATCGGCATCCACACCCGCGACAACGACCTCGTGGTCAACCCGATCAAGGGCAAGCAGCTCACCAACGTGCGCGCCTCGGGTACCGACGAAGCCGTGCGCCTGATCACGCCGATCCAGCTCACCCTGGAATCTGCGATCGAGTTCATCGCCGACGACGAGCTGGTCGAAATCACGCCCAAGAACATCCGTCTGCGCAAGCGTCACCTGAAGGAAACCGACCGCAAGCGCGCTGCCAAGGCCGACGCGTCCTGATCTCAGGCCGCTCGAACGAAAGACGCCCCGCCGGTTCTGCCCGCGGGGCGTCTTGCCATCCGGGCGCTTGCCACAAACGCAGCGCACGGTTTGCAAATGCCCGCTTTCCTGCTATCACGGAAGTACCACAAATGAATGGAGCGCGCGCCGCGGACACGCGGTAATGCGCGCCCAGAACCGACAGAGAGCTTCGCTGCGCAAAGCGCAGAGCGCGGGTGCAGTTGTGCCCGACGATCTGCACAGCGCGTCCCTGCGGGTGTCCGCTTCGGATGCCTTCGTCCCTGCCGATCCGACAGAGCAGGAGAACGAACATGATGCGTCCATCATCGCAGGTGGTGTTGGCGGCCGTTGTCTTCATTGCCGCCATGCTCGCCCCGCCCCTTCCCCTGGCAATCGCTGATGCGCCCGCCGCCTCGCCCGCGTCGACGCCGGCAAGAATTCATGCCCAGGACCTCCCATATTACGAGGCTTGCGCGCGGGAAGGCTTGAACGAGTCCGAATGCGCCGGACGGCTGATCTGGTTCAAGGCCACTGCCGGCAACGAGCGCTTCCACACCTACGTGTTCCAGCAGCGGGTGGGCGTGCTGATCGACTGGTTCCGCGTGCTGCGCAGCGACGAGCGCGGCGACCGCTTCCGCGCCTGGGGCATCATCAACGATCCGGCCTGCTGCGTGCCCGGCAGCCCCGACTGCCCGGCGAAGAGCCTGGACGAGACCTACGGTCTCGACTGGTGTCCGGGCGACGAGGAACTCCTCCCCCATGTCGGGCGCAGCGGCTACCGCGATCCGGCCTGCGACTTCCGCGATGCAGCGCTGAAGCCCGGCGATGTGCATGGCCCAGCCGACCAGCGCCACGACGCCTGCGACCTGCGTTTCGGCACCTCGACCGGCGCACTGGGCATCCGCAAGTTTCCGAACCCGCGCTTCGACCGCGCAGCTTGGTTGAAGCTCAACGGCAGCCCGGGCACCTGGGAAGGCTATAACCGGCCGATCGCCGCCGCCGGCGGCCGGGGCGAGGCGGCCCGCTCCCACCTCCAGGACGGTGCCATCGAGCCCCCCTTCCTGATCGGCACCTCCTGCGGTTCCTGCCACATCGCCTTCGATCCGCTCAACCCCCCGGCTGACCCGGCGCGCCCGGCATGGGAGAACATCAAGGGGCTGATCGGCAACCAATACACGCGCGTCTCCGAGATCATGGTCTCGGGCATGGCATCGAACACCCTCGAATGGCAGATGTTCGCCCATGCCAGGCCGGGAACCAGCGACACCTCGGCGATCCCGACCGACCAGGTCAACAATCCCGGCACGATCAACGCACTGATCAATCTCGCCAAGCGTCCGACCTTCGCCAACGAGTCCGTGATCAAGTGGCGCAAGACCGCCTCCTGCGCCAAGGGCGTCGACGAGACCCGGTGCTGGTGCGAGCCGGGCCGCAACGGCAAATGCTGGGAGAAGTCCCTGCACAAGGAAGCCGTACACCACATCCTCAAGGGCGGTGAGGACTCGATCGGCGCGCTCGAAGCCATCCAGCGCGTGTACTTCAACATCGGCTCGTGCTCGGAGCAGTGCTGGGTCAATCACCTTGCAGACCTGCGCCAGCTCGATCCGCAACAACGCGGCTTTGGCCAGACGCCCTTCGACATCGGCCAGTGTAGGCGGGACTGCCCGAACTTCCGCGCCGTCGAGGACCGCTTGGGAAACATTCTCGACTTCTTCATGTCGGCCGAAGGCCATGCCACCGACCTGCGCGAGGCACGCGAGAACACGCTGCGGGTTGCCAACCCCGGCGCGCGTTACACCGATCAGGACCTGATCGCCGATCTCGAACGCACGTTCGGAGCGGGTGCGGTCGCGCGTGGCCGTGAAGTGTTCGCCAATGGCTGCGCACGCTGCCACTCGAGTCAGCCCGCGGCCGCGACTGGCCAGCTTGCCGGCCTCGATTTCCACAAGCTCGACCTCAAGACGGGGCTGCGCGAGGACTGGCTGGGCAACGATGGCCCCACCGCAGTGTCCGAGGTCGGCACCTTCCGCTGCCGCGCCCTGCACTCGAACCACATGGCCGGCCACGTCTGGCAGGAATACGGCTCCGAAACCCTGCGCGCACAGCCGCCCGACCCCAACGTCAAGGAACCCGGCGACGGTGGCCGCGGCCACTACCGCAACATCTCGCTGCTCAACCTGTGGGCGCACGCCCCCTTCCTGCACAACAACGCGCTCGGCCCCGAGCTTTGCGGCAAACCGCACAACGCCGCCAACGACTTCTATGCCCAGCGTCCGCGCTACGTCGATGCGAGCAATGTCAAGCTGTTGCCCGCCGAGCGCCAGCCCGCCTGCTTCGAGTACGACCCGAGCGTCGAAGGCCGATTCAAGCTGTACACCCTGTCGATGCAGGCGCTGCTCAATCCCGCCCAGCGCATCCCCAAGGTGACGCTGCTGAACGAGGACGTGACCCTGCGCCTCGGCCCGCGGCTATGGGACGGCACCGACAAGGAACGCCTGCTCGGTTTCGAACTGACGATCCCGAGCGAGATCGACGGCCGCGGCGTGACCGCCGGCACGCTGGGCAACTTCCAGCACAAGGCCTTCATCGTCGATCTCGTGCGCGCGAAGACCGCGCCCGACGAGCTCGAGCGCAGCCTCGCCAAGCGCCTGGGCAAGGAGAGCGCGAGGAAGGTGCTTGCCGACCTCCAGGCCGTCGCGCGGGAAGTGACCGGTAAGCCGAACGGCCTGGTCGAGGCGCTGCGCGCGCGCCCCTACCTGATCAAGCAGGTGTACAGCAGTTGCACCGCCGAGGTCGAGAACGCGGGCCACCGCTTTGGCGAGGACTTGTCCGAGGCCGACAAGAACGCCCTGATCGCCTTCCTCGCAACGCTTTGAGCATGGGGGACTTCATCATGACAAGGATCTCGCACTGGCCGTTTGGGGCGCTCGCCGTCTGCATGCTGGCCGCCATGGCGGTTACGGGATGCGGCCTGTTCGACGACGACGGGGAGCGGGCGCCGGAGATCGCCTTCGCCCCGCATGCCGAAGGCTATGCCGGCAAGCCCGATTTCGCCTGGCTGGAACATCGCCATCCGCTGTCGACGGCCGACCTGTACAAGATCACGCCGCAGAACATCGCGCAGCTCGACCAGGAGCAGGTCGACCAGATCTATGCGCGCCTGAGCGCCGGGCCGATCCCCGACGGCGCGTTCGACGGCGACCTGTTCTTCCCGCGCGGTGGCAGCGGCAAGCTGCGCCTGTCCGAGATCGCCGGCGGCGGCCTGAAGGGCTTGCTGGTCAATGTGGCGGGCGGCAAGCTCGACCTCGTTGGCGAGATGTTGTGGAAGGGCAAGGTGTTCTACCGCGACGAGCGCCTGCTGCGTAACCGCATCGAGGATCTCACCACCTTGCGCAAGCTCGGCCTCGTCGAGGAAAGCGCGGACACCCCGCTGCAGAAGCTCAATGTCGGCGGCAAGGACCAGTGGCTGCTGTTCCCGGCGAAGCTCTACTGCGGCCAGAGCCTGCTCGACGGCCGGCGCGAATCCATCATCATCGACTACGCCTTCACCGATGAACTGCCGGGCTACCGGCGCATGCCCGACCTGCTCGCGGGCCGCAACGGCTTCGCGATCCGCGACGAGATCCGCATGGTCTACCCGGGCTTCTACCTTGGTCGGGCCTACATGGACCGCGCCTTCGTGGTGAACTTCGTCCTCCACAACGCGCAGATGATCGCGGCGAGTCGCGAAGCGTTCCTGAAGACCGGCCAGGTCGATCAGGATTGCTGGAGCGGCACCCAGCAGCGCTTGATCGCCGCCGCGGCAGGGGGTGGCTGAGAACGGTCCGCGCGTGGTTTTGCGGGCGGCGGCTGCGTCCGCGGCCCGCAAGATCGCGCAGGGGAACGAGCATGAGACTGTCTCGTCCTGTCTCCCGCCATGTGCTCCCGGTGCTGCTGGGCGCGCTGTTCGGCAGCGTGTTCATGGCTCCGGCCAATGCCGCCGAGGTCGACCGCGCACCGTCGCCGCACGGGCGGTCGCTGTTCGATCGCCTGCTCGAGCGCGGGGCGAACGGCGCGCAGCAGGTGCCCTTCCCGTTCCCCGCACTGCTCCAACGCGTGCGTGCGCAGCTCGATGGCGAGGACCCGAACGGCGGACTGGCGATCGTGCTGATCCCGCTCGGGCGCTCGCTGCAGCGCCACGCCGCAGGAGACGTCGATGCCTTCCGTTTTCCGCGTGTGGTGGCCGCGGTCACCGGTGAGCCGGCAAGCGACGCACCCGCGGGACACCTCTACCTGAAGGACCGCTTGTACGTCGCGCACCACGAACGTGCCGAGGCGCTCGAGGTGATCAGCTACAACGAGGATGCGGGTCGCTTCGAGTTCCAGCTCGTGCTCGACTACCGCGCCGGGGCAACGCCGCGGGTGGTCGCCGCGAACCGTACGCTCTGCCTCGCTTGCCACCAGAACGAGGCGCCGATCTTCTCGCGCCCGTCGTGGGACGAGACCAGCGCCAGCCCGCCGGTCGCCGCACGCCTGGCTGCGACCGGCCTCGACTATCAGGGTCTGCCCTGGCGTCACGGCGTCGATGTGCCTGAAGCGATCGACGCCGCGAGCGCACGAGCGAATCGCCTCGGCGTGGCCCAGCGCCTGTGGCGGGACGGCTGCGCCCTCGCCACCCCGCAGGCCGGCATCGACTGCCGTGCCCAGGCGCTGCTGCACGCGCTGCGCCAGCGGCTGATCGGCACCGGGGCGCCGGTCGCGCGCGCGGATGCCACGAACCGCCTGGTGGATCCGCTGCTCGCCAACTGGCAGGCGCGTTGGCCGGACGGCCTCGTCATTCCCGATCCGCAAATCCCCAACCGCCAGCCCTTCGCCGGCATCGAGGGCGGGATTGCGCCCCCGAGCGATGCCGAGCTCGTGCGCTATGCGGACATTCCGGCGGTCTTCGATCCGCTCGCGCTGCGGGCGCCGATCGAGCACTGGCGCGGACGCGACCCGGGCGACGTGATGCGCTTCATCCACCTGCTCGGGACGCTGTTCTCGCGCGCCGACCTTGCTCGCATCGAGCGCGCCCTCGCGCGCATGCCACAGCCTGCAGCGCGGGAGATCGACCTGAGCTGCACCCTGCGCCGGGCCACCGACGCAACGCGGCTCGACCTCGACTGCGCGCGCGGATCCGAGGTCCGGCTGCAGGCGCGCATCAGGCTCGACGGCGGGCGCAGCGCCGACGGCATCCTCGACCGTCTCCAGTTGTCCGGGTCGAGCGCGCACACCGGTGTGACGCTGGCCATCGCGAAGGACCACGACCCGGCATCCGGCTGGCCGATCCGCTTCGCGCTCACTGCCAGGGCGGGGGGTCCGATCCGCGCCAGCACCGGGGAAGCCATCACCACCTTGCGGCTCGGTGGCGACGGCGGCAGCGCCCACCTGCCGGGGTCGCCGGGCGCGGCCGAAGCGGTCGTGGCAGCCCTCGAACTCGTCGATGACCTCGAGCCGCTCGGGCACGCCGTCGAGGCCCTCGCGCAGGCAAATGTCGCCGGTCAGGACGATGCGCTGACGGGCGGCCCGGCACGCCGGATGGCCCTGCTCGCGCCGCTGCTACGCGGGCTCGGCGAGGACGTTCCTGCCCCGCCCGCCGCCGCAGCGCCTCCACCCGCGTTGATGGCCGATGTCACCCGGTCCCGCACGACGCACTGGCCCGCCGACCTGCAGCCCTTCCTGCGCCAGTGCAGCCAGTGTCATGCCGAGAACACCGCCTTCCCGCCCGGCTTCCTGCACGGCGACGAAGCACAGGTACGCGCCAATCTCGCGACCTGTGCGCAACGCATGCTCCATCGGCTGGACATGAACCGGCTGCCGCCCGCAGCCCGCTCGAAAACCCCGATGCCGCCGCCCGCTGCCGCGCATGCCGGCGCCTTCCTGCAGTCGCCCGACCTGGCGGCGATGCGCGATCTGCTCGAGCACGTGCTGCAGGCAAGTGGCGTACGCAGCGCCGACGTGCTTGCCCATCCGTACGCCACCCTCGCGCCCTGCCGAGTCCCGACAGGGTGATCGGCGCTCCGACATCGCACCGCACCGTCCTGCAGATCCGAGGTCACCGTGAACACGCCCGAGTCCGTCCCCACAACGCATCGCCTGCGCCTCGCGCGCACGCTGCTCCGCATCCTCGTGCTGCTGCCCTGGCTGCTGCTCCTGCTCGCGGGCGGCTATGCCCTCGTGCGGTTCGTGCCGGACGAGCCGGTCGTCCATGCAGACCCGGTGGAGCACTTCAAGTACGGCTCGACCGGCGGCGAGCGCGCATCGGGCTTCCCGTACTGGATCTGGCAGGCCTTGCCGACCGTGTGCGCAGAACATCTGCCCGGTCCCGGCTACGCGTCGCTCGGCCTGATTTTCGAGGAAGGCCGCGACCTGCCGGTGGGCGTGTCGAAGCGGCGCCACCTCGGCATCGATCGCGTCTTCCTCAACTGCGCCGCTTGCCACGCCGGCCTCGTTCGCGACACGCCCGCTGCGCCCGCACGCCTGGTCGTCGGCATGCCCGCCCATCGCTTCGACATTCTCGCCTTCCAGCGCTTCTTCTTCGAATGCGCCGCTGGCCCGACCTTCTCGCGTGAGTTCATCGTGCCGGAGATCGAGCGCCTGAGCGGCGGACTCGGGCTCGTCGATCGCTACCTCGTCTATCCGGTGGCGATCGCGTTGATGCGCGAGCGCCTGCTGATGCTGCGCGCGCGCTTTGGCTTCGTGTCCGCGCAAGCGCCCTGGGGGCCGGGTCGGGTCGACACCTTCAACGCCGCAAAGGTCCTGTTCAATTTTCCGGTGCAACGACTTCCTGCCCGCGAGCGCCTCGGCGCCGCCGATTTTCCGTCGATCTGGAACCAGCGCAAGCGCATGCAACGTGACGATGGCGAGCGCATGGAACTGCACTGGGACGGGAACAACACCCACACCGAGGAGCGCAACAAGAGTGCAGCCTTCGGTACCGGCACCACGCCCCCCACCATCGACCTGGCGGCAATCTCCCGGGTCGAGGCCTGGCTGCTCGACCTCGGCCCGCCGGCGTGGCCGCTGCCGGTGGATAAGACACTCGCCGCGCGCGGCGCGGCGCTGTATGCGCGCTATTGCGCCGATTGCCACGGCGCGAGCGGCAGCGACTTCGCAGGGCCGAAGGTCGGCCATGTCACCCCGATCGCGGACATCGCCACCGACCCCGCCCGGCTCGATTCCTACACCCGGGATCTGGCGGTCAATCAGGCGACCCTCTATGCGGGCTATCCGCATCGTTTCCGCCATTTCCGCAAGACCTGGGGCTACGCCAACATGCCGCTCGACGGCATCTGGCTGCGCGCGCCCTACCTGCACAACGGCTCCGTGCCCACCCTGCGCGATCTGCTCGAGCCCGCCTTCGCTCGGCCGACGTGCTTTGTGCGCGGCGGCACGCTGATCGATGCGGTGCGGGTCGGCTTCGCCAGCGCTGCCGATCCTGCGCAATGCGCCGCGCCGACGGGCAGGGCCCAGACCGCAACCGATCACTTCCTGTTCGACACCACGCTGCCGGGCAACGGCAACAGCGGTCACGAAGGCCCGGCCTATGGCACCGATCTGCCCGCCGCGGACAAGGATGCGCTGGTCGAGCACCTGAAGACCTTCTGATGCGAGGAGTGCCGCCATGAAATTCGCCCCCTGCACGAATCCGGGGCCGCGCCCCACCCGGCTCCTCGGCCGGCGCCGCAACACCGGCCGCAGCCTGCTCGTTGCGCTGCTCGTGCTGCTCGCGCTCGGCGCCGCCGGCGGCGCCTTCGCCTGGTACAAGTTCTTTCGCGAGGAAGCGCAGCCGGAATGGATCACCAGCGATCCCGACATGCGCTTCAAGTACGGCTCGATCGGTGCCGAACGCGATGCCGGCATCCCCTACTGGATCTTCTACGTGCTGCCGCGGATGTTTCCCGACAAGCTGCCGGGCCCGGGCGGCTACGCCGCCTTCGGCGTGGTGTGGGAAGAAGGCCAGGAGCTGCCGGTCGGCTTCTCGAAGAAGGTGGTGGGCTTTCCGCGCGTGGCCAACAACTGCGCGTCCTGCCACACCACGAGCTACCGCACCCAGGCCGATGCGGCGCCGACTTTCGTGCCGACCGGCCCCAATCACACGCTGAACCTGTGGGCCTTCTTCCGCTTTCTGGTCGACTGCGCGAAAGACCCACGCTTCAACGCCGACAACCTGATGGCCGAGATCAATCTGGTCACCGACCTGTCCTTCATCGACCGCCTGCTCTATCGCTTCGTGATCATCCCGATCACGCGCAAGCGCCTGCTCGAGCGCGAACAGCAGTTCGCCTGGCTGTACCGCGACGATTTCCCGCCCTGGGGCCGCGGCCGCGACGATGCGATGAACCTGACCAAGTACTTCATGATCCGCTGGCCGATGGACGACAGTTTCGGCCCGACCGACATGCCTTCGCTGTGGAACCTCGGCAAGTACCGCGCCGATCAGGGCATGCGCATGAACTTCGCCGGCGACAGCCACGACGCGTATTCGGTGGTGATCGACTCCGCGCTCGGCCTGCTCGGCGCACCACCCAAGGACAACGCCGAGTTCCTCGGCGAGGTGCGCTGGCTCATCGAATACGTTTCGGCGAAACGTGCGCCGCCGTATCCGTTCGCAATCGATACCGCCGCTGTAGCGCGCGGCAAGCAGGTGTTCGACACGACCTGCGCCAGCTGCCACGCATCGGCGCGCACCGGAACGGTGATCCCGCTTGCCGAGGTCGGCACCAGCGCGGAGCGCATCGCGACCTGGAACGAACGCGCGGCGCGCGAAGCGAATCAGGTGGTGGCCGGGATGGGCATCGAGCGCCCGGGCCTGGTCGAAGCCCCGCTGACCGGCTACGTCGCCGCCTTCCTCGACGGCATCTGGCTGCGCGCGCCCTACCTGCATAACGGCTCGGTGCCCTCGCTGCGCGACCTGCTCGAACCGCCCGCGCAGCGCCCCACCCGCTTCTGGCGCGGTTACGACGTCTATGATCCGGACCGGGTCGGCTTCGTCACCCACGGCCCGGAGGCCGAACGCATCGGCACCGTGCACGACGTCGGGGCCCGTGGTGGCAGCAACCGTGGTCACGCGTTCGGAACCACTCTCCCCGCCACGGACAAGGCAGACCTGCTCGAGTACCTCAAGACGATGTGAAACGGGCGACCCGCGGCCGCCCGTTTCCGACCCGCCTCGACGCGCGAGACGGGACTTACTTGGCTGCCTTCGCCGCCTTGCCTTCGGCGCCGAAGCGCCCGCTCAGGTAGGCCGCGAAGTCGCCACCAGTTTCCGGATGGCGCAACCCGAACTCGATCGTCGCCTTCAGGTAGCCGAGCTTCGAACCGCAGTCGTAGCGCACGCCGTCGAACTGGAAGGCCAGCACGGCCTCCTCCTTGAGCAGCGATGCGATCGCGTCGGTGAGCTGGTACTCGCCACCGGCGCCGGGCTTCAACGCACGGATGTGATCGAAGATGCGCGGGGTCAGGATGTAGCGACCGACCACGGCCTGGGTCGTCGGTGCTTCCTCGGGCTTGGGCTTCTCGACGATGCCGGTCATGCGCTGCACCTGGCCCTTGTCGGATTCGGTGCTGACGATGCCGTAGCTGCGGGTTTCCTCGCGCGGCACATTCATCGTGCCGAGCACCGAGCAGCGGTGATAGTTGTACACATCCACCATCTGCTTCAACACCGGCGTGCCATCCTTGTTGTCGAGCAGGTCGTCGGCGAGGATCACCGCGAAGGCCTCGTCGCTCACCACGTGGCTGGCGCAGCGCACGGCATGGCCGAGGCCGAGCGCCTCGGACTGGCGGATGTAGATACAGTTGACGCCCTTCGGCACCGTCTGGCGCACGATCTCGAGCAGCTGCTTCTTGCCGCGCGCCTCGAGCTCGGTCTCGAGTTCGTAGGCCTTGTCGAAGTGGTCCTCGATCGAGCGCTTGGTGCGACCGGTGATGAAGATCATGTCGGTGATGCCGGCGGCGACCGCCTCTTCCACTGCGTACTGGATCAAGGGCTTGTCGACGATCGGCAGCATCTCCTTCGGGCTCGCCTTGGTGGCGGGCAGGAAGCGCGTACCCATGCCGGCCACAGGAAAAATCGCCTTGGTGACTTTCTTCATTTTTATTGCTCTCCCATGAATAGAGGGGGTTGCGACGCAACAGCGGGCGCGATCATGCGGCAAGCGTGCGCGGTTTGCATCAAGCGTTTGTATCCGTTTCGTTCAGCAGCACGCGCAGACCGTCCTCGTCGAGGATGGCGAGCCCGAGCGCCTGCGCCTTCTCGAGCTTGGAGCCCGCCTCGGCGCCGGCGACCACGTAGTGCGTCTTCTTCGACACCGAGCCGGCGACCTTGCCGCCGCGGGCCTCGATCCGCGCCTTGGCCTCGTCGCGGCTCAGGGTCGGCAGCGTGCCGGTGAGCACGAAGGTCTTGCCCGCGAGTGCGCCGGCCACCGAGCCCTGCGGCTCGCCCTCGGCCCAATGCACGCCGGCGGCACGCAACTGCTCGATCACCTCGCGATTGTGCGGCTCGGCGAAGAACTCGGCGATGCATTTCGCCACGATGGGCCCCACGTCGGGCACCTGCTGCAGGGCATCGACGTCGGCCGCGATCAGCGCGTCGAGCTTGCCGAAGTGGCGTGCGAGGTCGCGCGCGGTGGCCTCGCCGACGTTGCGGATGCCGAGCGAGAAGATGAAGCGCGCCAGCGTGGTGCCACGGCTCTTCTCGATCGCCATCAGCAGATTCTGCGCCGACTTCTCGCCCATGCGCTCGAGGTTGGCGAGCGCGAGCACGCCGAGGCGGTAGAGGTCGACCGGCGTCTTCACGATCGCCGCGTCCACAAGCTGATCGACCAGCTTGTCGCCCAGTCCTTCGATGTCCATCGCACGTCGGCCGGCGAAGTGAAGCAGCGCCTGCTTGCGCTGGGCCGGGCAGAACAGCCCGCCGGTGCAGCGCGCGACCGCTTCGTCTTCGCCGCGCACCACATGCGAACCGCACACCGGACAGGTGGGGAACCGGTCGAGCAGCACGAAGCGCGGCAGTTCGCCGCCGCGGCGCTCCAGGATCGGCGCCACCACCTCGGGGATCACGTCGCCTGCACGGCGCACGATCACCCAGTCGCCGATGCGCACGTCCTTGCGGTCGATCTCGTCCTGGTTGTGCAGCGTGGCGTTGGTGACCGTGACGCCGCCGACGAAGACCGGCTCGAGGCGCGCCACCGGGGTCAGCGCGCCGGTGCGGCCGACCTGCACCTCGATGTCGCGCAGCAGCGTCACCGCCTCCTGAGCAGGGTACTTGTGCGCCACCGCCCAGCGCGGCTCGCGGGTGACGAAGCCGAGCTGCTTCTGCAGCGCGAGCGTGTCGACCTTGTAGACGACGCCGTCGATGTCGAAGGGCAGCGTGTCGCGCAGTGCGCCGATACGTGCGTGGAAGGCCGCCAGCCCCTCTGCGCCGCGCACCTGCGCGCGGTGGCCGCACACCGGCAGGCCGAAGGCGGCGAGCGCGTCCAGCACCTCGGTATGGGTCGCGGGCAGCGTCCAACCGGCGACCTCGCCCAGCCCGTAGGCGTAGAAGGACAAGGGCCGGCGCGCGGCGATGCCGGGGTCGAGCTGGCGGATGCTGCCGGCGGCGGCGTTGCGCGGATTGACGAAGATCTTCTCGCCGGCCTCCGCCTGGCGCGCGTTGAGGCGCTCGAAGTCGTCGCGGCGCAGGTAGATCTCGCCGCGCACCTCCAGCACCGGCGGCGCCTCGCCGAGCAGGCGCAGCGGGATCGCCTTCACCGTGCGCACGTTGCTCGTGACGTCCTCCCCGGTCTCGCCGTCGCCGCGGGTAGCAGCCTGCACGAGCACGCCGTCCTCGTAGCGCAGGCTGATCGCGAGGCCGTCGAACTTGAGCTCGGCGGCGTAGGCCACCGCCGCATCGTCCTCGTCGAGGCCGAGCGCGCGGCGCACGCGCGCATCGAACGCGAACGCCCCGCTCGCCTCGGTGTCGGTCTCGGTGGAGATCGACAGCATGGGCACGCGGTGGCGCACCGTGGCGAACTGCGCGAGCGCCTTGCCGCCCACCCGCTGCGTCGGCGAGTCGGCACTGCGCAGCGCCGGGTACGCCCGCTCGATGGCCTGCAGCTCGCGGAACAGGCGATCGTACTCGGCGTCGGGAATCGTCGGCGCGTCGAGCACGTAATAGGCATGGTCGTGACGCGCGATCTCGGCGCGCAGGGCCGCTGCGCGTGCGGCGGCGTCGGCCGCGGTCTCGCCGCGGCCGTCTTCGGCGAACAGGTCCATCACAAGGAGAACAGGCGCAGGGCGAGCGGGCTGCCGGCGGGGATGTCGTGGTCGGCCATGCGGCTCTGGAACTGGCCGATCTGGTTGCGGATGATCGTCGCCGCCTCGGCGCCGAAGGGCGCACGGTTGTCGTCGACCACGTCGCCACCGAGTTCGCCGGCGAGCGTGGTCGCCATCTTCATCATGCGGTCGAAGGCGGCACCGCCGTTGCTCACTCGCGGCACGTCGATCACCAGCGTCAGCCCGCGCGTCACCAGGCCCTTGAGGCTCTCGGGCGAGAAGCGACCGGACTCGAGGTTGGCCACCGTGAACACGCTGTGCTCGCCATCGACCATGTGGTAAGCGCCGTCGGCCCCGAGGCGCAGGCCGTGCTTCTCGGCCACGGCGTGGATCGCGCGGCCTTCGAACTGGCCTTCGCGGGAGACGACGTTGATGCCGATCTGCACGTCGACATCGGCGCAGAAGCGGTCGAGCTCTGTGGCGTTGCGCAGGGTCTCGCCGCGCGGCGGCAGCGCCGGGGGCAGGCTCATCAGCGCATCGGCCACGCGTTGCACGCCGCCCGAGAAGCGCATGAAGTCGGTCTCGCCGATCGAGCCCTGGCGGTTGACCAGCTGCAGCGCGGCGCAGAACCAGTGGCAGGCGCCGCTGCTGTCGGGACCGAGCGGCTGCCAGACGTTCTCCGCATCGTTGAAGCCGAACCAGTACACCGGCTTGCCCAGCCCGGCGAGTTGCTCGGCCTGGATCGCCCACACACGGCCGACCTCGAGCGCCTCGATGGTCTCGAGGCGGATCACGCAGTCGGCGCGCGCATCGAGCAGGCGTGGCAACTCGGGCGTGCTGCGCTTCATCGGCGCCTCGCTGAAGCGGCGCGGCTCGTCTTCGGCGGCACCGATGCCGGGTTCGCGACGCTCGCCCTCGGCGGGCTCCTCGCGCGGTTCGAGCAGCACGTCACGGTGCTCGGACTTGAAGGCCCGCTCGGCCTCGCGTCGGTGGCGGCGCTCCTGCCATTTGTTGTAGCCCACCACCAGCACCACCGCGGCGATGCCGGCGCCGATCAGCGCGATCTGAAGTTCGCTGTCCATTTGGATCCCAGAATTGCTCCGTGTAGCTTGTCCTGCGTCACGCTGCGGCCGGGTCGGCCAGGCGCAGCGCCTCTTCGATATCGACTTCCACCACCCGCGAGACGCCCTGCTCCTGCATCGTCACCCCCACCAGCTGCTGCGCGAATTCCATCGTGATCTTGCTGTGGCTGATGAAGATGAACTGCGTCTGTGCGGACATGCGCTTGACCATGTTCGCATAGCGCTCGGTGTTCGTGTCGTCCAGCGGCGCATCCACCTCGTCGAGCATGCAGAACGGGGCCGGATTGAGCTGGAACATCGAGAACACCAGCGCGATCGCGGTGAGTGCCTTTTCCCCGCCCGAGAGCAGATGGATCGACGCGTTTTTCTTGCCCGGCGGCTGGGCGACGATCTGGATGCCGGCGTCGAGGATCTCCTCGCCGGTCAGCACCAGTTCCGCCCGTCCGCCGCCGAACAACTGCGGGAACAGGGCGCCGAACTGCCGATTGACCGTATTGTAAGTGTCCTGAAGCTGCTCGCGCGTCTCGCGATCGATGCGCCGGATGGCATCTTCCAGGGTGTCGATGGCCTGCAGCAGGTCCTCGGTCTGCGCGTCGAGGTAGCCCTTGCGCTCGGAGGCGGTCGTGAGCTCGTCGAGCGCGGCCATGTTGACCGCGCCAAGCTCGGCGATTTCGCGCGCCAGGCGGGCGACTTCGCGCTGCAGGGTGGATTCCTTGGGCTCGGCGGCGAGCAGCGGCGCGAGCGCCGCCTCGTCGGCGCGGGCCTCGACGAGGCGCTCCTCGAACTGGGCAACCGCGAGTTCGGCGGCCTGCAGCGCGAGGCGCAGCTCGGCCACGCGGGCGCGGATCGGCGCGGCCTCGTGCTCGGTGCGCAGGCGCAGCTCCTCGACCTGCTTGAGCGCCGCAGCGGCCTCGGCGAGCGCATCGCGGCGGGCGGCGAGCGCGGCCTCGCGGCGCCCCCGCAGCGCGAGCGCCTCTTGCAGTGCTTCGGCGCTGCGGTGGTCGTCGGTGGCGTCGAGCTCGGCGGCACGCGCGGCGAGCTCGGCGACGACGCGTTCGAGCTGCTCGCCGGCGAGCTGCTGGTTGCGTGCGATGTCCTCGAGCTTGCCCGCGCACTCGCGCTCGGAAAACCTCGCTTCCTGCAACTCGCGCGCGGCCGATTGTTCGAGCGCGCGGGCCTCCCGCACGGCGTGTTCGCGCTCGCGCAGCACCTCGGTGGCGGCGTCGAGGCGTTCGCGCTGCAACTCCGCGAGCTCGGCCGCGCGCGCCTGTTCGAGCTCGGCGCGGGTGAGGTGCTCGCGCTCTGCGCTCTCGAGATGGACGATATCTTCGAGGTCGCGGGCGAGCTGCTCGCGACGCTCCTGCGCGCGGGCGCGTGCCTGCGCGAGCTTGAGCACCTCGACCTGCTCGGCATGCACCTGTGCCTGGATGGTCTGCAACTCGCGGCGCAGGCCGTTGATGCGTTCCTGCAGCGCGCTCGCAGCCGACTCGGCCACGACGAGCGCGTCATGCGCGAGGTGGGCCTCGTCCTCGTGCGCCTGCAATTCGGCGGAGAGCCCCTCGATCTCGCGCTGGCGCTCGATCACGCCGTGGGTGCGTGCGTCGGGGGCGTGGTGCACCAGCGCGTCGCGGGTCAGCACCTGGCCGCGCGGGCCGACGAGGCAGGTGCTCGGCGCCAGCTGCGCGCGCAGTGGCAGCCAGTCCTCCAGCCGCTCCACCGCCCACGCCCCGGCCAGAAAGTCGTCCACCAGCGCGCGCAAGGCCGGATCCCGCACCTCCACCAGCCCCGCCAGCGCCAACACCGCAGGAGCGACATCCGTCGCGATTGCCGTCGACGATTCCGTCGCCGTCGTGGCGACGGTCACGCGGCCCTGCGGCGAAAGCGGTCCTTGTGCAGAATTCGCGCGCTCGGCGGGTGCGCCGGACCTTGCCGGAAGCGCGATGGCGAGCGATTCGGGGGGCGTCTCGTCGAGCACGGTGCGTGCGGCCGCGAGCGCGAGCGCGGGATCGGGCGAGGTGAGCGCGGCGAGGCGCTCGCGCAGCACGGCCTGCACCGCCTCGTCCCAGCCCGCCGCCACCTGCAGCTGCTTCCACAGCGGCGGCAGCTGGTCGAGGCCGTGGCGCTCGAGCCAGTCGCCGAGCTTGCCCTGCGACTGCACGCGCGCCTGCAGCTGCATCAGGGCGTCGCGACGCGCGCGCAGCTCGGTGAGCCGGCGCTGCACCGCACGCTCATGCTCCAGCGCCGCCTTCAGCGCGGCCTGCGCGTCGGGCAGGCGCGGCTGCGCCGCGGCGAGTTCCTGCTGGTGCACCTCCAGCTCGTCCTGCAGCGCTTCGAGCCGCGCCTCGCGCTCGGCGAGCACACGCTCGTCCGGGCCGACGATCCCGCCGCGCTCGCCCTCCAGGCGGCCGCGACGCTGTTGCAGGGCTTCGAGCGCACGCAAGGCACTCGCGCGCTTGGTTTCCTCGACGCGCAATTGCTGCTCGGTCTGGGCGAGCTCGCGGCGCGCCGCCGCCATGGTCGCGTCGGCGCCCTGGCGCGAAGAGTCCAGCTCAGGCAGGCGGTCGGCGATCTCCAGGTGGCGGGCCTCGGCGTGCTCGGCGCGCAGCGCTGCGTTCTCGGCGAGTTCCTGCCAGCGCGCGCGGTCGGCGGCGAGCGTCTCGCGGCGCGAGGACCAGTGCCCGCGGTCGAGTTCGAGCTGCGCCAGGCGCGCCTCCAGCCGCCTGCGCGCCTCGCCGAGATGCTGCAGCTCGGTCTCCAGGCGTGCGACCTCGGCGCTCGCCGCGAACAGGTCGTTCTGCGCCACGTGCACCGCTTCGGATGCCTCGAAGTGCGCGTCGCGCCGCGACTCCACGCTGGTCTCGAGCTCCTGCAGGCGGGCGCTGTCGGCCTCGATGCGGCTGCTCGCCTCGTTCAGGGAGGCCGCCACGCGCGCCTGCTCGGCGCGCGCCTCGTTGCGCTTGACCAGCCACAAGAGCTGCTGCTTCTCGACGTGCGCCGCGTCGAGCTCGCGGTAGCGCGCCGCCACCGCGGCCTGCGCCTCGAGGTGCACGATGCGCTCGCCGAGCTCCATGCGGATGTCGTCGAGGCGGGCGAGGTTGTCGCGCGCGTCGCGCAGCCGACCCTCGGTCTCCTTGCGCCGCTCGCGGTACTTGGTGACGCCCGCGGCCTCCTCCAGGAAGCCACGGATCTCTTCCGGGCGCGCCTCGATGATGCGCGAGATCATGCCCTGCTCGATGATCGCGTAAGCGCGCGGACCCAGACCGGTGCCCAGGAAGAGGTCGATCACGTCCTTGCGGCGGACATGGACGTTGTTGATGTAATAGGTCGACTCGCCCGAGCGGTCGAGCACACGCTTCACCGAGATCTCGGCATAGCGCGACCACTGCCCGGCGGCCCTGCCCTCGGCGTTGTCGAAGACCAGCTCGACACTCGCGCGCGACACCGGCTTGCGCGTGGTCGAGCCGTTGAAGATCACGTCCTGCATCGACTCGCCGCGCAACGCGGACGCGCGCGTCTCGCCCAGCACCCAGCGCACGGCGTCGATGATGTTCGACTTGCCGCAGCCATTGGGCCCGACCACTCCGACGAGGTTGCCGGGGGTGAGCACGGTGGTGGGATCGACGAAGGTCTTGAAACCGGCGAGTTTGAGCTTGGAGAGACGCACAGCGGGCAGTGGGAAGACAGCGGGACGTGCAGGCCGGCGATCCACCCCGCCGCACTCCGCTTTTGCGGCCGGCATCATACCACCCTGCCGAAGTCATCCCGTGCGTCCGCCTCGCATCGAAACGTTACGCAGCGGATTCAGGCATCGTCGCCGCGCAGCGCGGTCCTGTGCCCGGATTCGCGCCGTCGCCTTCCGACGGGCGCCGCCGCCATACGCAGGTATACTCGGCGCCCGCGTCCATTGCCGGCCAAGGAGCCCGCGTACCCGTGAATCCTAACCTCGCCCGCCTGCAGAGCTATCCCTTCGAAAAGCTGCGCGCCCTCTTCGCCGGTGTCGAGCCGCCTGCGCACCTCAAGCCGATCCGGCTGTCGATCGGCGAGCCGCAGCACCCCACCCCCGGTTTCATCCGCCAGACCCTGGCCGACAACCTCGGCGGCCTGTCGAGCTATCCCGCCACGCTCGGCAGCGACGCGCTGCGCGGCGCGATCGCGCACTGGCTCGAGCGCCGCTACGGGCTGCCGAAGATCGACCCGGCCAGCCAGGTGATCCCGGTCGCGGGCACGCGCGAGGCGCTCTTCGCCTTCGCGCAGTGCGTGGTCGACGGAACGAAGCCGGGCGCCAAGGTGCTGTGCCCGAACCCCTTCTACCAGATCTACGAGGGCGCGGCCCTGCTCGCCAACGCCGAGCCGATCTTCATCAACAACCTGCCCGAGAGCGACTTCGGCTCGGACTTCGGCAGCATCGACGAGGCCACCTGGCGCGACATCCAACTCGTCTACGTGTGCTCGCCTGGCAATCCCACCGGCCGGCTGTTGACGTTAGACGAGTGGAAGACGCTGTTCGAGCTCTCGGACCGCTACGGCTTCGTCATCGCCGCCGACGAGTGCTATTCGGAGATCTATTTCGACGACGCCGACAAGCCGATCGGGGGCCTGGAGGCGGCCTGGCGCCTGGGGCGCACCGACTTCCGCAACGTGGTGATGTTCTCCAGCCTGTCCAAGCGCTCGAACGTGCCCGGCATGCGCTCGGGCTTCGTCGCGGGCGACGCGAAGATCCTCGGGGATTTCCTGCTCTATCGCACCTACCACGGCTGCGCCCTCAACCCGGCGGTGCAGGCGGCCTCGGTGGTGGCCTGGAACGACGAAGAGCACGTCGAGGAAAACCGCCGCCTCTACCGCGAGAAGTTCGCCCGCATCACGCCCATGCTGCAGCCCTGGCTGCCGGTGCGCCTGCCCGATGCCGGCTTCTACTACTGGGTGCGTACGCCGCTGCCCGATACCGAGTTCGCCCGCCGTCTGCAGGCTGAATATAATGTGACGGTCCTGCCGGGCAGCTACCTGGCCCGCGAATCCAATGGCGTCAACCCGGGCGCCGGCTTCGTGCGCATCGCGCTGGTGGCCGACACCCACGAATGTGTCGAGGCCGCCGGGCGCATCATCGATTTCTGCAAAACCCTCTGAGAGAGAACCCCCCAATGCACGCTCTGCAATCGATCATCGACACCGCCTTCGAGAACCGCGCCAGCCTGTCGCCCACTTCCGCCCCGGCAGAGATCCGCAACGCGGTCGAAGAGGTCATCGCCGGCCTGGATGCCGGCACGCTGCGCGTGGCCGAGAAGAAGGACGGCCAGTGGGTGGTCAACCAGTGGATCAAGAAGGCCGTGCTGATCTCCTTCCGCCTGCGCGACAACGAGCTGGTGCAGGCCGGCGGCCTCAACTTCTTCGACAAGGTGGCGACCAAGTTCGGCGACTACACTCCCGAGCAGTTCCGCGAGGGTGGCTTCCGCGTGGTGCCGCCGGCGGTCGCCCGCAAAGGCAGCTTCATCGGCCGGAACGTCGTGCTGATGCCGTCCTACGTGAACATCGGCGCCTATGTGGACGAAGGCACGATGGTCGACACCTGGGCCACCGTCGGTTCGTGCGCGCAGATCGGCAAGAACGTGCACCTGTCGGGCGGCGTGGGCATCGGCGGCGTGCTCGAGCCGGTGCAGGCCGGACCGGTGATCATCGAGGACAACGTCTTCGTGGGCGCGCGCTCCGAGGTCGTGGAGGGCGTGATCATCGAGGAGAACGCGGTGCTGTCGATGGGCGTGTACATCGGCATGAGCACCAAGATCTACGACCGCGAGACCGGCGAGATCACCTACGGCCGCGTGCCGGCGGGCGCCGTCGTGGTGCCCGGCAGCCTGCCTTCGGCCTGCGGCAAGTACAGCCTGTACTGCGCGGTGATCGTCAAGAAGGTGGACGCGCAGACCCGCGCCAAGACCGGCATCAACGAGCTGCTGCGCGGCGCCTGAGCGGCGCACTCCGGGGACCGGCCTGCGCGCGGTTCCCGGGCAAATCCTTGGGTGACGACAGGAGTCCGAAGGCGTGATCTTCGACAATCTCTTCCAGTTGATGGCCGAAAAGAAAGCTTCGGACATCTTCATCACCGCCGGCACCCCGATCCACATCAAGATCCAGGGTCACACCATGCCGATCAACCAGCAGGTCATGGACCCGCTGATGATCCAGCGCATGCTGCATGAGGCGATCACCCCGGCCCAGCAGGCGGTGCTCGAACGCGAGCGCGAGCTCAACCTGTCCTTCGGTCGGCGCGATCTCGGCAACTTCCGCGTCAACGTGTTCTGGCAGCGCAACTCGATGGCCGTGGTGGTGCGCTACATCCAGAGCGACATTCCGAGCATCGGCGCGCTCGGCCTGCCGCCGGTGCTGGACGACATCGTGCTGGAGAAGCGCGGCCTGGTGCTCGTGGTGGGCGCGACCGGCTCGGGCAAGTCCACCACGCTCGCGGCCATGATCGACCACCGCAACCGCAACCGCAGCGGCCATATCCTCACCATCGAGGATCCGATCGAATACCTCTTCAAGCACCGCAAATCGGTGGTCAACCAGCGCGAGGTGGGCATCGACACCCTGAGCTGGGGTGAGGCGCTGCGCAACGCGATGCGCCAGGCGCCCGACTGCATCCTGATCGGCGAGATCCGCGACCGCGAGACCATGCAAGCCGCCATCTCGTACTCGCAGACCGGCCACCTGTGCCTGGCGACGTTGCATGCCAACAACGCTTATCACGCGCTCAATCGCATCGTCAACTTTTTCCCGCTGGAGAACCGCCAGCTGCTCTACCTCGACCTCGCGGTGGCGCTGCGCTGCGTGATCTCCCAGCGCCTGGTGCGCAAGCCCGACGGCAAGCGCATCCCGGCCGTCGAGATCCTCATGAACACGCGGCACATCGCCGAGCTGGTCGAGCGCGGCGAGCTCAATGCGATCAAGGAGGCCATGGAGCAGTCGCTCGCCCAGGGCTCGCAGACCTTCGAGCAGGCGCTCTACCGTCTCCACCACGACAACATCATCACCCTCGAGGAGGCGCTCGCCAACGCCGACTCGCCGAGCAACCTGCACTGGCTGATCAACAACGCGCAGATGCAGAGCGATCCGATGCTGACCGTCAACGGCAACAGTGCCATCTCCGGCTTCGAGGCGACCAACACGGAAGGTGCCTCCTTCCAGGAGTTCACCCTGGACCTCAACAACAACTAGGCGCCCGCGCGGCCGCCCTCCCCCATGCAGACCAGCCCCTCCAGCTCCTCCACCCTCGCGCTCGCCTGCGAGCTCATCGCCCGCCCCTCCGTCACGCCGGAGGACGCCGGCTGCCTCGAACTCGTCGCCTCCCGCCTTGCCCCGCTCGGCTTCCGCCTCGAACGCATCGACAGCGGCGGCGTCTGCAACCTGTGGGCGCGGCGCGGCATTGCGGCGCCCGTGCTGTGCTTCGCCGGCCACACCGACGTCGTGCCGCCCGGGCCGGACAGCGCGTGGTCCTCGCCGCCCTTCGCACCTACGATCCGCGACGGCGTGCTGTACGGTCGCGGTGCGGCCGACATGAAGTCCTCGCTTGCCGCCTTCGTCACCGCCATCGAACGCTTCGTCGCCGCCCATCCCGACCACGCTGGCAGCATCGCGCTGCTGCTGACGTCGGACGAGGAAGGCATCGCCACCCATGGCACGGTCAAGGTGGTCGAGGCCTTGGCCGCGCGCGGCGAGCGCCTCGACTACTGCGTGGTGGGCGAGCCGACCTCGGTGCAGACGCTCGGCGACATGATCAAGAACGGCCGCCGCGGCTCGCTGTCGGGTACGCTGCGGGTCAAGGGCCAGCAGGGCCACGTCGCCTACCCGCAGCTCGCCCGCAACCCGATCCACCTTTTCGCGCCGGCGCTCGCCGAGCTCGCGGCGAGCGACTGGGACCAGGGCAACGAGTTCTTCCCGCCCACGACCTGGCAGGTGTCGAACATCCACGCCGGCACCGGCGCCAACAACGTGATCCCCGGTGTGTGCGAGGTGATGTTCAATTTCCGCTTCGGCTCGGTGTCGAGCGCGGACGAGCTGAAAAGCCGCACTTGCGAGGTGCTCGACCGCCACGGGCTGGACTACGAGATCGACTGGCACCTGTCCGGCAAGCCCTTCATCACCGGGCGCGGCAGGCTGGTCGGCGCGCTGTCGGCCGCGATCCGGGAGACGCTGGGAGTCGAGACAGAACTGTCGACGACCGGCGGCACCTCCGACGGCCGCTTCATCGCCGAGATCTGCGCCGAGGTAGTCGAGTTCGGCCCGGTCAATGCTTCGATCCACAAGATCGACGAGCACATCGCAGCCGATGCGATCGAACCCTTGTCCGTGGTTTATGAGCGCACCTTGACCGCCCTGCTCGTCCCCGGCCGCCTGTAGGAGCGACGCAAGTCGCGATGACGGCCCCCTCCGCCCCCAATCTACCGAACAGACTTGCCATGGCCAACCAACAACACGCCGACGACGACAACCTCGCCCTTGAACAGCACGACGACCACGAGCATGAACACGGCCCGCTCGCCGAGCTCGTGACCGTGCGCGACTGGCTACGCTACGCCGTCACCCGCTTCAATCGCGCCGGCGTCTTCTGCGGCCATGGCGTGCAGGACAGCTTCGACGAGGCGGTGTGGCTGATCCTCGGCAGCCTCGCCCTGCCGCTCGACCGCCTGGAGCCGTTCATGGACGCCTGCATCCCGTCCGAGGAGCGCATCGGCCTGCTCGAAGCCATCGAGCAGCGCGTCGACGAGCGCGTCCCCACCGCCTACATCCTCGGCGAGGCCTGGCTGGGCGACTTCCGCTTCACCGTCGATCCGCGCGTGATCGTGCCGCGCTCCTTCTTCGCCGAGTTGCTCGAGGACGGCTTCGCGCCCTGGGTGGAGGATCCGGAGGCGGTAGGCAGCGTGCTCGACATGTGCACCGGTTCGGGCTGCCTGGCGATCCTGATGGCGCACGCTTTCCCGAACGCGCACGTGAGCGCGGTCGACCTGTCGGAGGACGCGCTCGATGTGGCGCGCATCAACGTTGCCGACTACGGCCTGGAGGATCGCATCGAGCTGGTGCACGGCGATGTCTTCGAGGGGCTGGAAGGCCGCCGCTTCGACCTCATCCTGAGCAACCCGCCCTACGTGACCGCAGAGGCCATGGAAGCCCTGCCGCCGGAGTACCTGCACGAGCCGCAGATGGCGCTCGCCTCGGGTGAGGACGGGCTGGACGTGGTGCGCCGCCTGCTCGCCGAGGCTGCCGAACACCTCAATCCCGAAGGCATCCTGGCGGTCGAGGTCGGGCATAATCGCGCCATCGTCGAAGCCGCCTTCCCCGACCTGCCCTTCGAGTGGCTGCCTACCCGCGGCGGCGACGACATGGTGTTCGTCCTGCGGCGCAAGGACCTGTAATCCCGCCGCCTCGGCGGCCTCGGCCGCCCCTACCCCCCTCACCTCATTCAGGAACATGGCAAGCGAAAGACCGATCCTGCTGGTCGAGGACAATCCGGACGACGAGGCGCTGACGCTCCACGCCCTGTCGCGCAACCGCATCACCAGCCCGGTGGTGGTGGCGCACGACGGCGTGGAGGCGGTGGAGTACCTGTTCTCGACCGGGAGTCGCGCGGGACAGCCGCTGCCGCCGCTGCCGGCGGTCGTGCTGCTCGACCTCAAGCTGCCGCGCATCGACGGCCTGGAGGTGCTGCGCCGCATCCGCGCCGACCAGCGCACGGCGCTGCTGCCGGTGGTGGTGCTGACCACCTCGCGGGAGCCGCTCGATCTCGCCCAGGCCTACCGCCTCGGAGCGAACAGCTACATCCGCAAGCCGGTGGATTTCGACCGCTTCGAGCGCGCGATCGGACTGATCGGGCACTATTGGCTGGAACTCAACGAGTCCACCGAAACGGTCGCGCGCGGGGCGTATTGAGCGACGCGGGAGTCCCCCGTAGGCGCGACGCCAGTCGCGATTCCAGCCGAACCGCGTCGACGACGACGCATGCCGCGTCCGGCGCTCGCGCACCGGACGCGCGCACCTTCAGGCGACCTCGTCGATCCAGGCCTGCTGGATGCCTTCGAGGATGCGTTCGCCGCAGCGCTTGGGATCGTCGTCGAAATCGGGCAGCGCCATCGTCCAGTTCATCAGGTCGACGAAATTCACCCGGGTCGGGTCGACGTCGGGGTGGGCGTCGGCGAGCTGGATGGCGATCTCCTGAACCTCGGTCCACTTCATGTCAGTGCTTTCCTTCGCGAGCCATGTTGATGGTGTAGCGCGGGATCTCGACCACCAGCGGGGTCGCGGCGACCACCGCCTGGCAGGACAGGCGCGACTGCGGTTCCAGGCCCCAGGCCTTGTCGAGCAGGTCTTCCTCCTCGTCCTCGGCGACGTTCAGCGAGGAGAACCCCTCGCGCACGATGACGTGGCAGGTGGTGCAGGCACAGGACTTCTCGCAGGCGTGTTCGATGTCGATGCCGTGCTCGAGCAGCGCGTCGCAGAGGGTGGTGCCGGGGGCGGCCTCGAGGACGCTGCCGTCCGGGCAGAGTTCGACGTGGGGCAGGACGATGATCTGGGTCATGGGCGAAGTATCAGATGGGGAGTTCGTCGACCTTGTGGCCGGTCAGCGCGCTGCGAATGCTGTTGTCCATGCGGCGCGCGGCGAAGGTGTCGGTGGCGCGCGCGAGCGCGTCGATGCCGGCCTTGATGGCACGGTTGTCGGTGCCGGCGCGCAGCTCGCGCAGGCGCGCGATCACGCTGCGGATTTCGGCGGACTCGACGGCGGAGAGCAGGTGGCCGTCGTGGCCGAGCGCCTGCTCGGTGGCTTCGACGACACGGTCGGCCTCGACCTGCTGCTCGCGCAGCGCGCGCGCGGCCATGTCGTCGCCGGCGTGATCCACGCCCGAGCGCAACATCTCGGCGATCTCGTCGTCCGACAAGCCGTACGAGGGCTTGACCAGCACGCTGGCCTCGACGCCCGAGGACATCTCGCGCGCCGACACCGCCAGCAGGCCGTCGGCATCGACCTGGAAGGTCACGCGGATGCGCGCCGCGCCCGCCACCATGGGGGGAATGCCGCGCAGCTCGAAGCGCGCGAGCGAGCGGCAGTCGGAGACGAGCTCGCGCTCGCCCTGCACGACATGGAAGGCCATCGCGGTCTGGCCGTCCTTGAAGGTGGTGAATTCCTGCGCGCGCGCGATCGGCAGCGTGGCGTTGCGCGGCACGACCTTCTCGACCAGGCCGCCCATGGTCTCGAGGCCGAGCGAGAGCGGGATGACGTCGAGCAGCAGCCAGTCGTCCTGGTCGGCGCGGTTGCCTGCGAGCACGTTTGCCTGCATCGCCGCGCCCAGTGCGACGACCTTGTCGGGGTCGAGGTTGGTCAGGGGCTCCTGGCCGAAGTAGTTCGCGACCGCGCGCTGGACGTGGGGCATGCGGGTCGCGCCCCCCACCATCACCACACCCTTGATCTCGTCGGGCGCGAGGCCGGCGTCGCGCAAGGCCTTGCGCACCGGGGCCAGGGTCTTCTGGACCAGATGCGTGGTCATCTCGGCAAACTCCTCGCGGGTCACCACGAGGTCGACCTCTTCGCCCGAGGCCAGGCGCACATGCACCGGGGCCTCGTCACAGCTCGTCAACAGCTCCTTGGCCTCGCGCGCCTTCATCTGCAGGCGGCGCGCGTCTTCCAGCGAGGGCGGCGAGATCTTGGCGCGGTCGAGGATCCAGCAGAACAGGCGATGATCGAAGTCGTCGCCGCCGAGCGCGGCGTCGCCGTTGGTCGACAGCACCTCGAACACGCCGCGCGAGAGCTTGAGGATGGAGAGGTCGAAGGTGCCCCCGCCCAGGTCGTACACCGCGTAGACGCCCTCGGCCGCGTTGTCGAGGCCGTAGGCCACCGCGGCGGCGGTCGGTTCGTTGAGCAGGCGCAGCACGTCGAGCCCGGCCAGGCGCGCCGCGTCCTTGGTGGCCTGGCGCTGGGCGTCGTCGAAGTAGGCCGGCACGGTGATCACCGCGCCGACCAGCGCGCCGCCGAGGCTGGCCTCGGCGCGTTCGCGCAGGCGGCGCAGGATCTCGGCGGAGACCTCCACCGGGCTCTTGACGCCCTGCACCGTGCGCAGCCGCACCATCCCGGGGCTGTCCTCGAAGTCGTAGGGCATCGCCTCGATGTGGGTGACGTCCTTGAGGCCGCGGCCCATGAAGCGCTTGACCGAGACGATGGTGTTGCGCGGATCGACCGCCTGCGCCTTGAGCGCACCCAGACCGACCTCGATGCCGCCATCGGCGTGATAGCGCACGGCCGAGGGCAGCATGGTGCGGCCGGCCTCGTCGGGCAGGCAGATCGCGATGCCGTTGCGCACGGTGGCGACGAGCGAATTGGTGGTCCCGAGGTCGATGCCGACGGCGAGCCGGTGCTGGTGCGGCTCGGTGGACATGCCGGGTTCGGTGATTTGCAACAGAGCCATCGGTGCTGTTCCGTGCCTTTTCGAGTTCTAGTTTTCGAGCGCGAGCAGCGCTTCGTCGATTTCCTGCTGGAGCTTCTCGATGAACATCAGCCGACGCACGGTGTCGGCCGCGGCCTCGTAGTCCTGGTGCTCGTCGAGCTGCGCGGCGAGATGCCCGCGCACCTCGCGCGCATGCCCGAGCAGGCGCCTGTGCAGATCTTCGAGCTCGGAGACCTCGGCCGCCTCGCGCGCCTCCTCCACCGCCTCGCGCCACTCCATCTGCTCCATCAGGAACTCGGGGGACATCGCGGTGTTGGTCTCGAGCGCGGCGTCGACGCCGGCGAGCTCGAGCAGGTACTGGGCGCGCGCGAGCGGCTTGCGCAGCACGCGAAAGCCTTCATTGACCCGCGTCGCCCACTGCATCGAGCGCCGCTTCTCGAAGTCGGACAGGTGCGCGTGGCGGTCGGGATGCACGCGCCCCTGCAGCTCGTGCCAGGCGGCTTCGAGCGCGCCTTCGTCGAGGGCATAGCGGCGCGGGAGGCCGAAGAGGGCGAAGTAGTCCTGCGTCAGGTCGATGCTCATCGGGTCCGGCTCAGACGTTGAAGCTCTCGCCGCACCCGCACTGGTCCTTGACGTTCGGGTTGTTGAACTTGAAGCCCTCGTTGAGGCCCTCCTTGACGAAGTCGAGCTCGGTGCCGTCGAGATAGGCCAGGCTCTTGGGGTCGATGACGACCTTGACGCCGTGGCTCTCGAAGACCTCGTCCTCGTCTTCCGTCTGGTCGACGAACTCGAGCTTGTAGGCCATGCCCGAACAGCCCGAGGTCTTCACGCCCAGACGGATGCCGAAGCCCTTGCCGCGCTTGGCGATGAAGTTCGAGACGTGGCGCGCAGCCGATTCAGATAGCGTGACAGCCATGTTTCCTCCTCTTCGACGAAGGCCGCTCAGGCCTCATGCTTCTTTTTATAGTCCGCCACGGCGGCCTTGATCGCATCTTCGGCGAGGATCGAGCAGTGGATCTTGACCGGCGGCAGCGCAAGCTCTTCGGCGATCTGGGTGTTCTTGATGTCGAGCGCCTGGTCGAGGGTCTTGCCCTTGACCCACTCGGTGACCAGAGAGCTCGAGGCGATCGCCGAGCCGCAGCCGTAGGTCTTGAACTTCGCGTCTTCGATCACGCCGTCCTTGCCGACCTTGATCTGCAGCTTCATGACGTCGCCACAGGCGGGCGCGCCGACCATGCCGGTGGCCACGCCTTCTTCTTCCTTGCCGAAGGAGCCGACGTTGCGGGGGTTTTCGTAGTGGTCGAGGACCTTTTCGCTGTATGCCATGTTTTTTCTCCTGCTGGGGCGGTGAATCGCTTCACCTGCAATTTACATCATCTTCTGCACTAAAGTTCAGTGGGCTGCCCACTGCACCGCGTCGAGGTCGACGCCGTCCTTGTACATCTCCCACAGCGGCGAGAGCTCGCGCAGCTTGCCGATCTTGTCGTGCAGGAGCTTGATCGTGTAGTCGATCTCTTCCTCGGTGGTGAAGCGGCCGATGGTGAAGCGGATCGAGCTGTGCGCGAGCTCGTCGTTGCGGCCGAGCGCGCGCAGCACGTAGGATGGTTCCAGGCTGGCCGAGGTACAGGCCGAGCCGGAGGACACCGCAATGTCCTTGACCGCCATGATCAGCGACTCGCCTTCGACGTAGGCGAAGGAAATGTTGAGGTTGTGCGGCACGCGCTGCGCGAGATCGCCGTTCACGAAGGTGGCCTCGAGGTCGGTGAGGCCGGCGAGCAGGCGGTCGCGCAGCTTGCCGACGCGGGCGTTCTCCTCGGCCATCTCCTCGCGCGCGATGCGGAAGGACTCGCCCATGCCGACGATCTGGTGGGTGGCGAGCGTGCCCGAGCGCAGGCCGCGCTCGTGGCCGCCGCCGTGCATCTGCGCTTCCAGGCGGACGCGCGGCTTGCGGCGCACGTACAGTGCGCCGATGCCCTTCGGGCCGTAGGTCTTGTGCGCACAGAAGCTCATCAGGTCGACCTTGAGCCTGTCGAGGTCGATATCGACCTTGCCGGTGGCCTGCGCCGCATCTACGTGGAACACGATGCCCTTCTCACGGCAGATCTCGCCGATTTCGGCGATCGGCTGCACCACGCCGACTTCGTTGTTCACGAACATCACCGAGACCACGATGGTGTCGGGACGGATCGCCGCCTTCAACACCTCGAGGTCGATCAGCCCGTTCTCCTGCACGTCGAGATAGGTGGCCTCGAAACCCTCGCGCTCGAGCTCGCGCACGGTGTCGAGCACCGCCTTGTGCTCGGTCTTCACGGTGATCAGGTGCTTGCCCTTGCCCTGGTAGAAGTGCGCCGCCCCCTTGATGGCGAGGTTGTTCGATTCGGTCGCGCCCGAGGTCCAGATGATCTCCTTGGCGTCGGCATTGACCAGTGCGGCGACCTGTTCGCGCGCATCCTCGACCGCCTTCTCGGCCTCCCAGCCGTAGGCGTGCGAGCGGCTCGCCGGGTTGCCGAAATGCTCGGTCAGCCAGGGGATCATCTTTGCCGCCACGCGCGGATCGACCGGAGTCGTCGCCGAGTAGTCGAGGTAGATGGGGAACTTCAGCATTGTGTCTCTCCGCACTTTCTTCGTTAGCGAGTTCGGTGAATGGCCAGCGTGGCCGGTTCAGGCCCCGATCGAGGCCAGGTTCTTGAGTTCGTCCGTCACCCGGACGAAGGTTTCGATGAAGCTGCGCACGTCGTCCGCGCGCGTGTCGCGACCGAGGCTCACACGCACCGCGGCGCGCGCCAGCCCGCGCTCCACGCCCATCGCCAGCAGGGTGCGGGACGGTTCGGGGTTCGCGCTCGAGCACGCCGAGCCGCTCGCGCACGCGAAGCCTGCACGGTCGAGGCGGCCGACCAGGGTCTCGCCGTCGATGTCCTCGACCGCGAAGAATACGGTATTCGGCAGGCGCGGGGCAGCCGCCGAGAAGATCCGCGCGCCGCGCCCGGCGAGCGCGGCACAGAGTTCGTCGCGCAGGGCGGCCAGGCGCACGCCCTCGCCTTCGCGCCGCGCGACCGCGCGCTCGCAAGCCACGCCGAAGCCGACGATCGCGGCCACGTTCTCGGTCCCCGAGCGCAACCCGCGCTCCTGGCCGCCGCCGGCGATCAGCGGCGCGAGCTCGACGCGCTTGTCCAGCACCAGCGCACCCGCGCCGAGCGGACCGCCGATCTTGTGCGCGGACAGCGTCATCGCATGCACGCCGAGCGCGCGGAAATCCACCGCCACCTTGCCCAGCGCCTGCACCGCGTCGGTGTGGAACCAGGCGCCGGCGGCGCGCGCCGCGCGCGCCAGTGCGGCGACGTCCTGCAGCACGCCGGTCTCGTTGTTGGCCAGCATCACCGACACCAGGCCCGGGCGGGCTTCCAGCACCGCGCTCCAGTCGGCGGGGTCGATCACGCCCTGCGCATCGACCGCGATCTCGCGCAGCGTCCAGCCCGCGCGCCGCAGCTGGCGGGCCGGCTCGCGCACGCAGGGGTGCTCGATCGCACTCACCGCCACCACGCCCGGCTCGCGGTTGGGCGCGGCGCCCTTGAGGAAGAGATTGTTGGCTTCCGAGCCGCCGCTGGTGAAGATCACCTCGGTCGCGTGCGCGCCGACCGCCGCGGCCACCCGCGCGCGCGCCTCGTCCACCGCGGCACGCGCCTGGCGGCCGTATTCGTGGCGGCTGGAGGCGTTGCCGAAGCGCGCCGGCTCGGCGGCGCCGAGCCAGGGCAGCATGGCCTCGCGCACCGCCGGATCGAGCGGCGTGGTCGCGTTCCAGTCGAGGTAGATGGGAGCGAAGTTCATGCGCGACCTCAGACCGCGGCGATCTCGTGCACCGGCATGCGGCTGCGCCGCCGCACGCTCTTGAGCACCGTCATGTCGGCGTCGGGCCGTACCTGGTGCTTGACCAGCGCCTCCAGGCTCACCGAGTCGAGGTAGGCGTAGATGCGCTGGTTGAGGTTGGACCACAGGTGGTGGGTCATGCACACGTGATCGTCGTGGCAGTTTTCCTTGCCGCCGCACTGGGTGGCGTCCATCGGCTCGTCGACCGCGATGATGATGTCGGCCACGGTGATCTCGTCCATCGCCCGCGCCAGTCGGTAGCCGCCGCCGGGACCGCGCACGCTGTTGACCAGCTTGTGCCTGCGCAGCTTGCCGAAGAGCTGCTCGAGGTAGGACAGCGAGATGCTCTGGCGCTCGGCGATGCCCGCCAGCGTGACGGGCCCGTCCCCCTGGCGGGCAGCCAGGTCGATCATCGCGGTCACCGCAAACCGTCCCTTGGTCGTAAGTCGCATGAGGCTCTCCTCGAAGGCTGTCCGGGCTCGCGCGTGCCGGGGGCCGCCGAATATCCCATCATTTTTGTCGAGTATATGGATCCCGACAAAAACGGTCAACTAATCGGGAGACGAGTCTTGCGCTGCAAGGCGCGAGGGGCGCCGTTGCAGCCGCGGCGCCAGCCGCGAACACGGCGCTCGATCGTCCGGCACCGCAGGCGTGCGAATCAATCCACCATCCGCGACAGCCGGCCCGGGTCGAAATGGTCGCTCGGGGCGACCGTGTCGTCGAGCTTGATCCCCGCGGCCTCGAGACGGGCCAGGATGGCCTGCAGGCGGCGGTCGGTCTCAACGGAATGGTCGAGCAGGCCGTGCAGCGCCTTGGCGACCGGGTCGTCCATGTCGCGGGTCACGCCGTAGGCGCTGAAGCCGAACTGCTCGGCCTTCTGCTCGCGCGCGGCGTCGCGCTCGCTATCCTTGTCCGAGTCGAGAATGCGAGCCGGATTGCCGACGGCGGTCGCGCCGGCGGGCACGGGCTTCACCACCACCGCGTTGGAGCCGACCTTGGCGCCGTCACCTACCGTGAAGCCGCCGAGCACCTTGGCGCCCGCCCCCACCACCACGCCACGCCCCAGGGTGGGATGGCGCTTGGTGCCGCGGTAGAGGGAGGTCCCGCCGAGGGTGACGCCCTGGTAGATCGTGCAGTCGTCGCCGATCTCCGCGGTTTCGCCGATCACGACGCCCATGCCGTGGTCGATGAACACGCGGCGGCCGATCTTCGCTCCCGGGTGGATCTCGATCCCGGTGAGCAGCCGGCCGACGTGACTCGCGAAGCGCCCCGCCCAGAACCAGCCGCGGCGCCAGGCGCCGTGAGCGAGGCGGTGGAACATCAGCGCGTGGATGCCGGGATAACAGGTCAGCACCTCGAGCGTGGAGCGCGCGGCGGGGTCGCGCTCGCGGACGCTGGCCAGATCTTCTCGGAGGCGGCTGAACATGATGGAAGGACTCCCGGATGTGCGGTGGAAAAAACACGGCGGACCGCGTCGAGCGGGCGCCACGCATTCAATTCCCGAGAATTTTAATCGACTATAGCGCCCCGCCGAAAGCCCGCGCTGCGACCGCTCCACCCGCAAGACGCGGCTTGCACGCGTGGCGCGGGCGGGCAATGATCGCGCGGGATCACTCCGGACCTGCGCTCATGCTCCAGCTCTTCCGCCGCCTGCTCGGCATCCCGCCCGCCCGCCCCCTGGTCGACGAGTCGCAGTGGCGGCGGGTCGAAGCGAGGCTGCCCTTCCTCGACCACCTCGTTCCCGACGATCGGTTGCGTCTGCGCGAGATGGCGCTCGCCTTCCTCGGGTGCAAGGAGTTCCATGGTGCGCAGGGGCTGGAACTCGACGACGACATGCTGCTGGCGATCGCGCTGCAGGCCTGCCTGCCGGTACTTCACATCGGCCTGCAGGCTTACGAGGGCTGGGTGGGAGTGATCGTCTATCCGGGCGACTTCCTGATCCCGCGCCGCATCGTCGACGAGGCCGGCGTGCTGCACGAATACGAGGACGAGGTGCTGGGCGAGGCCTGGGCCGGCGGGCCGGTGCTGCTGTCCTGGTTTCCCGGGAACGACGCTCCGGCGGGCGTGAACGTGGTCATTCACGAGTTCGCCCACAAGCTCGACATGGAGAACGGCGACGTGGACGGCCTGCCCCGCCTGCGCCCCGGCATGTCTCGCCGGGACTGGGCCAAGGCCTTCGGCGAGGCCTACGAGGCGTTCTGCGCCGAGGTCGACCGCGGCATCGACACCACGATCGACCCTTATGGCGCCGAGCACCCGGGCGAGTTCTTCGCGGTGGTCTCCGAGGTGTTCTTCGAGGATCCGCTCGTGCTGCACAGGCGCTTTCCTGCGGTCTACGATCAACTCGTGCACTTCTACGGAATGGACCCCGCCGCCCGCGCGGCGGCCGCTGCCGGAGGCTGACATGAGCGCGCCCAAACGCCTGCTGATCGTCCATCACACCCAGAGCGGCAACACGGGCCGGCTCGCCACCGCGGTGCTCGAGGGGGCGCTACGCGTGAGCGAGACCGAGACGCGGTTGCTGCGCGCCTTCGACGCCGGCACCGCCGACCTGCTCGCGTGCGACGGCCTGCTGCTCGGTACGCCGGAAAACTTCGGCTACATGTCGGGCGCGCTCAAGGACTTCTTCGATCGCACCTACTACCCCTGCGAGGGCAAACTCGTCGGCCTGCCCTATGCGGTCTTCGTCAGCGCCGGCAACGACGGCACCGGCGCAGTGCGCGAGATCGGCCGCATCGCCAACGGCTACGGCTGGAAGACGGTCGCCGAGGCCCTGATCGTGCGGCGCGAGATCACCCCCGCCGACCTGGAGCGCGCGCGCGAGCTCGGCGAGGCGATGGCGGCCGGGTTGGCGATGGGGGTGTTCTGAGCGTGCGAGGGGCGAGGCGTCGGGCGTGCGATGCCGCAGGGACGCGGTCGCGGCGAGCACGTCGGGTAAGTTCACGTTTGCGTCAATCGGGATCGGTTTTCACGAAGCGGTAACGATGGTCGTGGCGGAGTCGGTTCGCGTGACCTAAGCTTCGATCGTGCCCACTGCGCAGGGCACCCGGTCTTTAATCGAACGGAGGATTGCTTATGGCCATCACCTGGATTCTGGTTGCCAACGCCAGCCTGGCGAAGCTGTACGCCAACCTGGGCCCGAACAAGGGGCTCACGCTGGTCAAGGAACTGATCCACCCGGAAAGCAGACAAAAGAATGGCGACTTGGTCTCGGACCGCTCGGGCGCGAATGGCTCGAACGGCACCGGTGGCGGCTCGATGCAGCCGCAGACCCTGCCCAAGCAGCACGAGGCCAAAGTGTTCGCACAGGAGATTGCCCAGACGCTCTACCATGGACGCACCTCGAATGCATTCAAGCGTGCGATCCTGGTCGCTCCACCCGCCTTCATGGGCCTGCTCAACGCGGTCATCGACGGCCCCACCGCGCAGATGGTCACAGACCGCTTCGAAAAGGATTACACCAAGTCGACGCAGGACGAGCTGGGGGAACGCCTCGGCTCGACGATCTTTCTCTGAGGGAGGACGTTCACGAAGGCTCCAGATCCGATCAGCCAATGGCCGAGGGCACCTGCCCGAGCCAAGGAGGATGTGCTTGACCGAACCCCCGAGGATGCAGCTTTCCTGACGGATGCAGTACACACGATGAAGACATCGTCTCCACCACGGAGACCCCGGGCACGCGAGACGTGACCCGATCGAGGACGGGGCGCATTGCGCCCCGTTCGCTTTCGGCTCCGCCCGATCGAATCACCCACGCCGCTTCAACGGCCAGCGCCCGATCGTGCGGTAGTGCGCACCGGCGGCGCTGCGCTCGGAGGCGACCAGGACGAAGCTGCCGACCGTCCATCGCAGAGGTGCGAGCTGCGCCTCGCGGGGCGCAGCGTGGGCGTTGCGCACGAGGGTGACATGCGGGGAGAAGGCACGCGCCTCGAGTGCGCAGCCGTCCGCGCGCAGCCGTCCTTCCAGATCCTGCGCGAGCGCGGCCAGCGCTGGCGGCACCATCGACGGACCGGTCCACAGGATCCGGTTGCGATGCCAGCTGCCGACGCGATCGAGGTCGAGCGCGAAGCCCTCCCCCTGGACGCCCGCGGCCACCGCGCGCAATCGCTCCACCTGCCGCACAGGCGTTTCGCCGAGGAAGGCCAGGGTCAGGTGGATGGTGTCACGACGCATCGCGCGACCGCCGCACTCGGAATGCAGCGCCCGTGCACGCGCATGCAGCCCGGCGCGGGTGGCGGCATCCGGCCACAGCGCGAAGAAGAGCCGCAGATTCGGCGCCCTCCCCGCGTCCGCTGCAGCTTCAGCCATGCTCCGCGCGCGCGATCAGCGCGACCACCTGCGCGGCGATGCCTTCGCCACGTCCGGTGAAGCCGAGCTTCTCGGTGGTCTTGCCCTTGATGTTGATCGCCGTCGCGTCCATCTCCAGGTCGGCGGCCAGGTTGGCCACCATCGCCGGGGCGTGCGGCAGGATGCGCGGCGCCTTGCAGATCAGCGTGGCATCGAGGTTCACGACCTCCCAGCCCGCTGCGCGCACGCGCGCGAAGGCCTCGCGCAGCAGCACGCGGCTGTCTGCGCCGGCGTGGGCCGGGTCGGTATCCGGGAAGAGCCGGCCGATATCGCCCAGGCCGGCGGCGCCGAGCAGCGCGTCCGTCACCGCATGCAACAGCACGTCGGCATCCGAGTGGCCGAGCAGTCCATGCCCGAAGGGAATGTCGACGCCGCCGACGATCAGCGGCCGGCCGGGGACCAGGGCGTGCACGTCGAAGCCCTGGCCGATGCGAAAGGGGATGCTCATGCGTTGTGGCCCTCACGGTTCTCGAGGATCCACTCGGCCAGGTGCAGGTCGAGCGGATAGGTGACCTTCAGGTTGGTGGCGTCGCCCTGCACCAGGCGCGGACGCAGGCCGGCGGCCTCGATCGCGCTCGCCTCGTCGGTGACCTCGCGCGCGCCTTCGAGCGCGCGTCGCAGCATGGCGTAGCGGAACATCTGCGGCGTCTGCGCCTGCCACAGGCTGTCGCGCGGCACGGTCTCGCACACATGGCGGTGCTCGTCGGCACGCTTGAGGGTGTCGGCCACCGGGACTGCCAGCAAGCCGCCGACCTCGTCGTGGGCGAGCTCGCGTACGAGCTTGTCGACATGCCAGGGCGCCAGGCAGGGGCGCGCGGCGTCGTGCACCAGCACCCAGTCCCCAGCCGCCGCCTCGCCGGCGATTGCGCGCAGGCCGCCGAGCACGCTGTCGGCGCGCGTGGCGCCACCGCAGAAGAGCGGGCGCAGCTTGGGGCCGAGCGCGCTCCAGTCGTGCGTTGCCCACTCCGTGTCGTCCACCGAGAGCACGACGAACACCGCGTCGATCGCAGGCGCGGCGCACAGCACCGAAAGCGCATGATGGATCAGGGGGCGACCGAGCAGCGACAGATACTGCTTGGGACGCGCGGCGGCCATGCGCGAGCCGCTGCCTGCGGCGGGCACGATGGCGAAGTGGCGTGGGTGGCTGATCTGCATGGCGCGCATTCTAGCCGCGCCGCCCGCCGCGCGGGCTTGTGCAAGCACGGGTTTCGATGCGGGACGATCCCGGCCGGGCTGCCTATAATGGAATCTGTTCCAACGATGACATCCCCGCAGGATTCCTCCATGGCACTCGCTTCGATCCGCCCGGCAGCCGTGGCCGGGCAGTTTTATCCTCGCGACGAGCGCGTGCTGCGCACCCAGCTCGCCGAGATGCTCTCCACCGCGGTCGCCTTCGAGTCGGCGCCCGCGCCCAAGGCGATCATCGTGCCGCACGCGGGCTACATGTACTCCGGGCCGGTGGCGGCGAGCGCCTATGCGCTGCTCGCACCGCTGCGCGAGCGCATCCGCCGCGTCGTCATGCTCGGCCCCACGCATCGCGTGGCAGTGCGCGGCTTCTCGCTGCCGGCAGCGCAGCGCTTCGCCACCCCGCTCGGCGAGGTCCCGGTCGCACGCGGCGACTGGGAGGCCCTGCAGGCGCGCGACGATGTCCTGGTCGACGATCGCCCGCACGCGCTCGAGCACTGCCTCGAGGTGCAGTTGCCCTTCCTGCAGGTCTGTCTCGAGCGCTTCGAGATCGTCCCGGTGCTGGTCGGCGACGCCTCGCCCGAAGCCACCGCCAGCCTGATCGAGCGCCTGTGGGGCGGCCCCGAGACCCTGATCCTGATCAGCTCGGACCTCTCGCATTACTTGAGCTACCGCGAGGCGCAATGGTCCGACCGCGCAGCGGTGGACCAGGTGCTCGAACTGCGCCCCGGTCTCGACCACGAGCAGGCCTGCGGCGCCACCCCGATCAACGGGCTGCTGCTCGCCGCCCGCAAGCACGACCTGCAGGCCCACCTGCTGGACCTGCGCAACTCCGGCGACACCGCGGGCGACCGCTCGCGCGTCGTCGGCTACACCAGCATCGCCTTTTGTGAAGCGGAACCCCCAAGCCATGCCCGACACTGATTTCGGTACCACCCTGCTCGCGCTCGCGCGCACCGCGATCGCCCACCGCCTCGGCCGCGGCCCCGCCCCGGTCATCCCGGACGATCCCCGCCTGAACGAGAAGGGCGCGACCTTCATCACCCTCGCCAAGGACGGCGAGCTGCGCGGCTGCATCGGCAGTCTGCGGCGCTCGCGCGAGCTCGGCGAGGACGTGATCCACAACGCGCTCGCGGCGGCCTTCGAGGACTCGCGCTTCGAGCCGCTCGCGCCCGAGGAGCTCGGCGCGGTGGCGATCGAGGTCTCCATCCTGTCCGAACCGGAGTTCCTCGACTTCTTCGGCGAGGAAGAGCTGCTCGCCCAGCTGCGCCCCGGCGAGGACGGGCTGATCATCTTCTCCGGCTGCCACAGCGCCACCTTCCTGCCCCAGGTGTGGGAGCAGCTGCCCGAGCCGCGCCAGTTCCTCGCCGCGCTCAAGCACAAGGCCGGTCTGCCCACCAACCGCGAGGTCGTCGAGCTGATGGCCGCGCGCTATCACGTGGAAAAGTTCAAGGAGACCGAACGGGAGCCCTCATGAACACGAAGCCCGCGCCAGCCGCCGAGGTCGGCAGCCGCCATCCCGCGCGCTACTGGCACCGCATCGACGACGGTCGCTACCAGTGCGACCTGTGTCCGCGCCTGTGCAAGCTGCACCCCGGCCAGCGCGGGGCCTGCTTCGTGCGCATGCGCGAGGGCGACGACATGCTGCTCACCACCTATGGACGCAGCTCGGGCTTCTGCATCGACCCGATCGAGAAGAAGCCGCTCGCCCACTTCTACCCGGGCAGCAAGGTGTTCTCCTTCGGCACCGCCGGCTGCAACCTGGCGTGCAAGTTCTGCCAGAACTGGGACATCTCCAAGTCGCGCGACCTCGACACCCTGATGGACGAGGCCTCGCCCGCGGAAATCGCCGAGACCGCGCTGCGCTGGGGCTGCCACAGCGTCGCCTTCACCTACAACGACCCGGTGATCTTCGCCGAGTACGCGATGGACGTGGCCGACGCCTGCCATGCGCGCGGGCTGAAGACCGTGGCGGTGACCGCCGGCTACATCTCCGAGTGCGCGCGGCGCGATTTCTTCTCGCGCATGGATGCGGCCAACGTCGATCTCAAGGGCTTCACCGACGACTTCTACGTCAAGCTGTGCGGCGCCCATCTGCAGCCCGTGCTCGACACCCTGGTATGGCTGCGCCACGAGACCGACGTGTGGGTCGAACTCACCACCCTGCTGATCCCCGGCCACAACGACTCCGACAGCGAGGTCACCGCGCTGGCGAACTGGGTGCGCAAGGAGCTGGGCGCCGAGGTGCCGCTGCACTTCAGCGCCTTCCACCCCGACTTCAAGATGGACGAGCTGCCGCCCACGCCGCCCGCCACGCTCGCGCGCGCGCGCCGCATCGCCCTCGACGCCGGCCTGAAGCACGTCTACACCGGCAACGTGCACGACATCGAAGGCGACACGACCCGTTGCGCGAGCTGCGGCGAGCCCCTGATCGTGCGCGACTGGTACGAGATCCGACGCTACGCCCTCGGCAACGATGGCCACTGTCCGCACTGCGGCAGCGTGCTCGCCGGTCGCTTCGCTGCAGTGGGCGCCGCGGTCGGCGACGCCTTCGGCGCGCGCCGCATCCCGGTCGCCATCCACCGTCACGGCACCTGAGCGCATTCGACCCCCAACGTGAAACTTCGAAACACCCTCATCAGCATCCCCGCACAGGGCGCGTGGCTCGACGGCCTGCTTGCACACGCGCCGGACGTGCGCGGGCTCGCCATCCTCCCGCAGTCGAGCGGACACCCTGCGCTCGACTGCGGGCCCCGGCCGGTCGATGTCGCCCTGCAGTCGCGCGGCTTCGCCACTCTCCGGGTCGACCTGCTGACCCGGCAGGAGGCGCTGCGCGACCCCGATGCGTCGTACAACATCGCCCGCCTGACCGAGCGCATCCTCGCGGCGGTCGAGTGGATCGCCCACCAGCCGCCGCTCGCCGGGCTGCAGCTCGGCCTCGTCACGCAGGACACCGGCTGCGCCGCCGCGATCCGCGCGGCGGTCAAGGCGCCGGAGACCTTCGCGGCGATCGCCTGTGTCGACGGCCGCGCCGACCTCGCGGGTGCCGAGCCCTTGCGCCAGCTGCGCTGCCCGGTGCGCTTCATCGTCAGCCCCGGCGCCCCGGAGAGCGCGATCCTGGAGAAAGCCTTTTCCCTGCTCGGGGGGGCGCGCCACTGGCTCGCCCTGCCCGACACCGGTGACGCCCGCCAGCAGGAGATCCTGCAGGCGCGGGCGGTGACGAGCTGGCTCGAACAGCACCTCGCCGCGGCCGAGCGCACGCGGGTGGAATAGGATCGGAGCGCGCCCGCTTCATGTCCGCAATGTCGATTTCCTCGCTCGGTGGCGGTGACGCGGCGTGGCGCCAGGGCACGGCGATGAATGCCGCCCGCCCTGCCGGCGCCTCCGGCGGGCCGGCGACGACGGGGGCCGGCGGCAAGGCGCAAGAGGCAGGAGCGGGGGCGGCCGACACGCTCTCCGAGGCCGAACAGCGCCAGGTCGCCGAGCTCGCGGAACGCGACCGCGAGGTCCGTGCCCACGAGATGGCCCATGTCGCCGCGGGCGCCGGCCTGGTGACCCGGGGCGCCAGCTACACCTATCAGACCGGCCCGGACGGCCAGCGCTACGCGATCGGCGGCGAGGTCGGGATCGATACCTCGCCGGGCCGCAGCCCCGAGGAGTCCCTCTCCAAGGCCGAGCGCATCCGCGCCGCAGCCCTCGCCCCCGCCGAGCCGTCGGGCCAGGACCGCCAGGTCGCCGCGCAGGCTTCCCGCATGGCAAGCGATGCGCGCATGGAGATCGCCCGCCGCGAATTCGAGCAAGGCGGCGCGGGCACCGAGGCGGCGGCCACGCGCGATGGCCCCGGCTATCGCGGCATGCGAGCGGCGCAGGCCTATTCGGCAGCGCTCGCTCCAGGCCAGGGGCCCACCCTTTCAGCCACCGCCTGAGCCTTCCGCTCCGCGTTCGAGCGATCACGCCGTGCGCTGGCGGGCCGGGATGAACGATAATTCTCTCTTTGCCGGCCCCGCGTCCCTACCGCCATGCTGCCCGCCTCCGCCACGGTGACGGAGGGTCGCAGTCCGCAGACGACGCTCGAGAAACCACGATGTCCCTCTCCCTCGACGCCCTCCTCTCCCGGCTCGCCACGGTCAAGCTGCCCAAGCCCGGCGGCCGGCTCGAACTCGAGCCGCTCGCCGGCTCGGCAGACGCCCTCGCCATCGCCCAGCTCGCCAGCCGCGGCCGCATGCTGGTGGTGATCACGGCCAACCCGCTCGACGCCCAGCGCCTGCAGGACGAGATCGCCTGGGTCGCACCCGGCCTGCGCGCGCACCTGCTGCCCGACTGGGAGACCCTGCCCTACGACAGCTTCTCGCCCCACCAGGACCTGATCTCCGAGCGGCTGTCGACGCTCTACGCCATCAGCCGCGGCGAGACCGACATCGTGCTGGTGCCCGCCTCCACCGCGCTGTACCGCATGGCGCCGCCGGGTTTTCTTGCCGCGTACACCTTTTTCCTCAAACAGGGCGAGAAGCTCGACGTCGAGCAGTTCAAGGCGCAGATGGCGCTCGCAGGCTATGCGCACGTCACCCAGGTGGTGAGCCCGGGCGAGTTCTCGGTGCGCGGCGGGCTGGTGGACCTGTTCCCGATGGGTTCGCCGCTGCCCTTCCGTATCGACCTCTTCGACGACGAGGTCGAGAGCATCAAGACCTTCGACCCCGACACCCAGCGCACGGTGTATCCCACCAAGGAGATCCGTCTGCTGCCGGCGCGCGAGTTCCCGCTCGACGACAAGGGGCGCACGCGCTTTCGCAGCCGCTTCCGCGAGACCTTCGAGGGCGACCCGACGCGCGCGTCGATCTACAAGGACGTCTCCAACGGCATCGCCCCCGCCGGCATCGAGTACTACCTGCCGCTGTTCTTCGACGAGACCGCGACGCTGCTGGACTACCTGCCCGCCGAGACGCCGGTGCTGCTGCACCGCGACGTGCCGGCGGCGATCGCCGAGTTCTGGAAGGACACGCGCTCGCGCCACGACCTGTTGAAGGGCGACCGCAGCCGCCCGGTGCTGGCACCCGAGCAGCTCTTCCTGACCGACGAGGCCTTCTTCATCGCGCTGAAGAACCTGCCGCGCCTGGCGATCGGGGCCGAAGTGGGCGCCAAGGCGGGCGCCGAGCCCGCGGCCGCCCGCACCGACGCGCTCGCCCTGCCCCCGCCCGAGGTCGCGGTCGAGCGCAAGGCCACCGACCCGCTGCACAAGCTCAAGGCCTTCCTCGACGGCTTCGACGGTCGCGTGCTGCTGCTGTCGGACTCGCCCGGCCGGCGCGAGACCATGGCCGAGTTCTTCGCCGAGTACGACGTGCGCCCCGAGGCCACGGCCGATTTCGGCGCCTTCCTGGATTCCGACGCCCGCCTCGCGCTTGGCGTCGCCCCGCTCGCGCGCGGCTTCGTTCTACCGGCTGCAAGGCTCGCGGTGCTGACCGAGACCGAGCTCTACGCCGCCACCGCGCGCAGCCGCGTGCGCCGCGACGCGCGCAAGGCCGCCACCATGGAAGGCTGGCTGCGCGACCTTTCCGAGCTCAAGATCGGCGACCCGGTGGTGCACGTCTCGCACGGCATCGGCCGCTACCTGGGCCTCCTCCACATGAACCTCGGCGAGGGCGACACCGAGTTCCTGCATCTGGAGTACAACGGCGGCGACAAGCTCTATGTGCCGGTGTCGCAGCTGCACGTGATCACCCGCTACGCCGGCGCCGACCCCGAGGCGGTCGACCTGCACCGCCTCGGCTCCGGCCAGTGGGAGAAGGCCAAGAAGAAAGCCGCGATGCAGGTGCGCGACACCGCCGCCGAACTGCTCGCGCTCTATGCCCAGCGCGCTGCCCGCCCCGGCCACCGCTTCGACTTCAAGCAGCATGACCTCGAAGCCTTCGCCGAGGCCTTCGGCTTCGAGACCACGCCCGACCAGCAGGCCGCCATCGACGCGGTGGTGGCCGACATGAAATCCGGCCGCCCGATGGACCGCCTGGTGTGCGGCGACGTCGGCTTCGGCAAGACCGAGGTCGCGCTGCGCGCCGCCTTCATCGCGGTGGCCGACGGCAAGCAGGTGGTGGTGCTGTGCCCGACCACCCTGCTCGCCGAGCAGCACTACCAGACCTTCGCCGACCGCTTCGCCGACTGGCCGATCAAGCTCGCCGAGCTGTCGCGCTTCAAGTCGGCCAAGGAGCAGGCCGAGGCCCTGCAGCTCCTCGCGGAGGGCAAGGTCGACATCATCATCGGCACCCACCGTTTGCTGCAGAAGGACGTGATCTTCAAGCGCCTCGGCCTGGTGATCATCGACGAGGAGCACCGCTTCGGCGTGCGCCAGAAGGAGGCCTTGAAGCAATTGCGCTCCGAGGTCGACATCCTGACCCTGACCGCCACGCCGATCCCGCGCACCCTGGGCCTGGCGATGGAGGGCCTGCGCGAGTTCTCGGTGATCGCCACCGCGCCGCAGAAGCGCCTGGCGATCAAGACCTTCGTCCAGCCCTCCAGTCGCGGCCTGATCCGCGAGGCGGTGCTGCGCGAGTTCAAGCGCGGCGGCCAGGTTTACTTCCTGCACAACGAGGTCGACACCATCGACAACATGAAGGACGACCTCGAGGAGCTGCTGCCCGAGGCGCGCATCGTCGTCGGCCACGGGCAATTGCCCGAGCGCGAGCTCGAACGCGTGATGCGCGACTTCACCCAGCAGCGCGCCAACCTGCTGCTGTGCACCACCATCATCGAGACCGGCATCAACATCCCCACCGCCAACACCATCATCATCAACCGCGCCGACCGCTTCGGCCTGGCGCAGCTGCACCAGCTGCGCGGCCGCGTCGGGCGCAGCCACCACCAGGCCTACGCCTACCTGCTGACCCAGCCGGGCGCCAAGCCCAGCGCGCAGGCGCAGAAAAGGCTCGAAGCCATTGCGATGATGGAAGACCTCGGCTCCGGCTTCTACCTGGCGATGCACGACCTCGAGATCCGCGGCGCCGGCGAGGTGCTGGGCGAGAACCAGTCGGGCGAGATCCAGCAGGTCGGCTTCAGCCTGTACACCGAGATGCTCAAGCGTGCGGTCAAGGATCTGCAGGCCGGCAAGGAGCCCGACCTGTCGCAGCCGCTGGAGGTCGTCTCCGAGATCAACCTGCACACCCCGGCGCTGCTGCCCACCGACTACTGCCCCGACGTGCAGGAGCGCCTGACGCTGTACAAGCGCCTGGCCAACTGCGAGATGGAAGAAGATTTGCGTGCGCTGCAGGAAGAGCTCATCGACCGCTTCGGCGAGCTCCCGGCGCAGACCGCCGCGCTGATCGAGACCCACCGCCTGCGCATGCTGGTGAAGGACTACGGGGTGCACAAGCTCGATGCGTCCGATGCGCAGATCAGCGTGCAGTTCGCCAAGGACGCGCCGATCGACCCGGTCAAAGTCATCTTCCTGATCCAGAAGGACCGCAGCACCAAGATGGCCGGCCCCGAGAAGCTCGTGCGCCGTGCCAGCCTGCCCAACCTCAAGGAGCGCGTGAAGGCGGTGAAGGACCTGCTCGAGGCGGTGAAGGCCTGATCCGGCGAAGGCGCAAGCGACCCACGACCATGCTCATCAACTGCATCGCCTACCAGCACGGCCGCAAGCTCGCCGACATCCCGGTCGAGGACATCAGCGAGTACATCCAGCAACCCGAGACCTTCGTCTGGGTCGCGCTCAAGGACGCCACCGCCGAGGAACTCGCGGTGATGAAGGAGGAGTTCGGCCTCCACGAGCTCGCCGTCGAGGACGCCAACCACCGCCACCAGCGCCCCAAGGTCGAGGAGTACGACGACGAGCTCTTCGTCGTCATGCACCTGATCGAGGAGCGCGAGGGCAAGCTCGAGGTCGGCGAGGTGCACGTCTTCGTCGGGACCAACTACATCCTGTCGGTGCGCAACAACCACGCCCGCGACTTCCTCGGCGTGCGCGCACGCTGCGAGCGCGAGCCGAAGATGCTCGCCAAGGGCCCGGGCTACGTGCTGTACGCGCTCATGGACGCGGTGGTCGACGGCTACTTCCCGCTCATCGACAAGCTCGAGACCGAGGTCGAGGCGCTCGAGGAGCGCATCTTCACCAAGGGTGCGGGCAACACCAACATGCGCCGCCTCTATCGCCTCAAGCGCAAGGTCACCCTGCTCAAGCACGCCGTGCTGCCGCTGATGGAGGCCGCCGGCAAGCTGCACAGCGGGCGTGTGCCCGAGGTCTGCGCCAAGAGCCGGCACTACTTCCGCGACGTGTATGACCACCTCGCCCGTATCGACGCCTCGCTCGACAGTGTCCGCGAGACCATCGGCACCGCGATCCAGGTGAACATCTCGCTGGTCACCATCGACCAGACCGAGGTCAGCAAGCGCCTCGCGGCCTGGGCCGGCATCTTCGCGGTGGCCACCGCCTTCGCGGGGATCTGGGGCATGAACTTCAACCACATGCCCGAGCTGGAGTGGGAGTACGGCTACTTCGCCGGCCTCGGCATCATCGTCAGCGCCAGCACCTTCCTGTGGTGGCGCTTCCGCAAGGCAAGGTGGCTGTAGCGCGCAGCCGATGCGTAGGAGCGACGCAAGTCGCGATTGCCGCCGCTCCGTCCCGCCGACACCCCTTCCCGCTCCACCGCCCGATCGCGACTCGCGTCACTCCTACAAATCCCCGGCACGCCGGCCGATCGCGACTCGCGTCGCTCTTCCAAATCACCGCTTGGCGTGCCGTAGGAGCGACGCAAGTCGCGATTGCAGCGCCTCGGTCCCCATCGACGCCCATCGCCCCTGCCCTGCCCCAGACCTTTCCTCCGCGCCGCTACAATCCCCGCATGTCCTTCGACGAGCGAATGCCATGAGCTTCTTCGACGACCTCGCCCGCAGCCTCGAACGCAACCGCATCACCCGCCGCCAGGCGCTGTGGCTGCTCGGCGCGGGCGCGGCGGCCGGCCTGTCGGGCTGCGCCACCTCCCCGGTCACCGGCGAGACCATCCTCGTCGGCATGAGCGAGGCGCAGGAGAAGCAGACCGACGCCCAGGTCGCGCCGCACCAGTTCTCGCAGGACCTCGGCGCCATCCAGGACGAGGCGGTCAACCGCTACGTCGCCGGCATCGGCCAGCGCATGGGCACGCTCACCCACCGTCCGCAGATGCCCTACTCCTACCGCGTGCTCAACGCCAACTACGTCAACGCCTACACCTTCCCCGGCGGCGCGATGGGCGTGACGCGCGGCATCCTCGCCGACCTCGACGACGAGGCCCAGCTCGCCGCCCTGCTCGGCCACGAGCTCGGCCACGTCAACGCCCGCCACGCCGCCCAGCGCCAGGGCCAGAACCTGGTCGCGCAGGCGGCGCTCGCCGGGCTCAACGTGGCGGCACAGAGCTCCGACTGGGGCGGGCTGATGAGCATGGGCGGACAGATCGGCGCCAGCGCCCTGCTCGCCGGCTACTCGCGCGAGCACGAGCGCGAGGCCGATGCGCTCGGGCAGGAATATCTCGTCAAGGCCGGCTACCCGGCGACCGGCATGGTGCGCTTGCACCAGTTGCTGGTTGCCGAGGAAAAATCCGCCCCCTCGCTGCTGCAGACGATGTTCTCCACCCACCCGATGAGCAGCGAGCGCATGCAGGCCGCGCAGGCCGCGGCCGACTCGCGCTACCGCATCAGCAACAGCCTGGACGTCCGCCGCGAGCGCTTCATGGACAGCACCGCCAGCCTGCGCCGCATCCGCCCCACCATCGACGCCTGCAAGAACGGCGAAACCGCGATGGCCGCCAGGCAGTACCCCAAGGCGCAGGCCGAATTCCAGACCGCGCTGGCCAGGACCCCGCGCGACTACGCCAGCAACCTGCGCATGGCCCAGTGCCTGCAGGCCCAGGGCCAGACCGCGAAGGCGGTGGACTACGCCGACAACGCGCGCGAGATCTACCCGCAGGAGGCGCAGGCCTACAAGCTCGCCGGCGTGCTCGCCCTGCAGCAGCGCGACGCCGGCCGCGCCTACCAGAACCTCGACCGCTTCGACCGCCTGCTCCCCGGCGACGCCGGCATCACCTTCCTGAAGGGCATCTCGCTCGAAGGCATGGGCAACCGCCAGGCCGCCGCCCAGCACTACGCCGCCTACCTGCGCCAGAGCCAGCAGGGCAACGCCGCGCAGTACTCGTACAACCGGCTCAAGGCCTGGGGGATGGTGAAGTAGCGCAGGAGCAGCCCGCCGCGATCCCGCGTCTGCGAGCCACCATTTCAACGGAAGGGCAGGATGAAGGTGCCCTTCTCACGCACCGCAAGGCTTGCGTCGTGCAGCGCCACCGTCTCGAACACGATCGGCTGCACGCCGGACGGCATACCCTCGAGCGGAGATGACAGCGTGAGCGTGACGGTGCGGACGCGCCCCGGCTCGACCGCGAACTCGGTGGCTCCCTCGATCCGCAGCCCCGGCAGGCCGCCCACGCCGATGCGGAACCGTCGGGTCGCCTCTTCCATGTTGATGAGCTTGAGGGTGTAGCTGTTCTCGATCCGGCCGTCGGTGGTTTCCTGCATCAGGGCCCCGCGATCACGGTGCACCTCCACCCGCAGCAGCACGCGCTCGTTCAGCGTCCACGCACCCAGCGCCGTGAACACGAGCAGCAGGCCGCCATAGACCAGGGTCCGTGGCCGCGACCAGCCCGCAGCGGTTTTGGGCTGGCCGGCAAGCTCGCGCTCGCTCGCGAAACGGATCAGGCCGCGCGGCGCGCCGATCCTGTCCATGACCTCGTCGCAACCGTCGATACACAGGCCGCAGTTGATGCACTGGTATTGCAGGCCGTCGCGGATGTCGATGCCGGTCGGACACACCTGTACGCAGATTCCGCAGTCGATGCAGTCTCCCTTGTTGCCCGCCTGGCGCAAGGTCCCACGGGGTTCTCCACGCGTGGCGTCGTAGCTGACGTTAGCCGTATCCGAATCGATCATCACACCCTGGAAGCGCGAGTACGGACACATGTGCTGGCATACGGCCTCGCGCGCCAGCCCCGCCTGCAGATAGGTGAAGGTCGCGTAGAAGAGCAGCCAGAAGGTTTCCCAGGGGCCCGTCTGGAAGCTGGCGATCGCTGGCAGCAGTTCCCGGATCGGTGTGAAGTAGCCAACGAAGGTGATCGCGGTCCACGCAGCCACCAGCGCCCAGATGCCGTGCTTGACCGACTTGATCAGCAGCTTGCGCGCCGACATCGGGCTCTGGTCGAGGCGCAGGCGCGTGAGGTGATCGCCCTCGACCTTGCCTTCGATCCACACGAAGATCGACGTATAGACCGTCTGCGGACAGGCAAAGCCGCAGAACAGGCGCCCTGCGATGGCGGTGGTGAAGAAGAGTGCGGTTGCCGCGAGGATCAGGACGATGGCGAGCAGCAGCGCATCCTGCGGCCACAGGACGAGGTCGAAGAGATAGAGCTTCTCGTCGACGATGTCGAGCAAAATCGCCTGCCGCGTGCCGGCTTCCGTCGTCCACGGCAGCCAGCACGCGCCATAGAACACAATCTGGGTAAGCCAGACCATCGCCCAGCGCAGGCTGTTGAAACGGCCCTGCACCGCTTTGGCGTGGATCTTTCCCTTCTTGCGATAGAACTCCAGCTTGGCTTCGCGCACCTTGCTGACGGGTGGGTTCATGGATGTACTCCGGCTCTGACGATGGCCGGAAGTACATCACCGCGGTTGGTGCAGGAGCAGATTCAGATCCTACGATTTGGAATAGGTACAGATTTTGAGCAAAGGCTTCGCTGTGCCTGCCGACTATCCATCCGACTGTTCCTGTCCACGCAGTTGCGGGCGGCCACAATCACGGCATCGAATCAGGAGTGAAGCACCGTGATCGCCAATACGATGAGTTTGCCCACCACAGGAGGTGAGGCGAGCCCCAATACCGGCAGGGTGCCCGGCAACAAGGGCATCTGGGTCGGAATCTGCTGCGAGTTCGTCGAGTTCCTGGTGCTGTTCATTGTCTACTTCGTCGCCCGTGCGCACTTTCCCGACGCCTTTCACAGCGGGGCGGAGCGGCTCTCGCAGACCGCCGGCGTGGTGATCACCTTGCTGATGGTGAGCAGCAGTTTTCTCATCGCGTGCTCGGTGACGAGCCTGCGTGCCGGGCGCAGACGTGAATCGATCGCCTGGCTGATCGCTGGCCTGGTCGCGGCGCTGGGCTATCCAGTGGCGAAATACCTCGAGATCCAGTGGAACCTCGCGCACGGTATCGACGGCGAGTCGGGCATCTTCTTCACCGTCTATTACTACCTGACCTTCACCCATATGGTGCATGCCTTCTGGGGCATCCTCGGCATCCTGTGGGTTCTGACGCGTCATTCATTCGGGATCTATACGGCCGACGAGCACAGCGGTCTGGAAGCGCTCGCCAGCTACTGGCACGCGACCGACATCATCTGGCTGGTCATCTTCCCCTTCTTCTACGTCCTGGCCTGATCATGGAATCCATTGAGCGCAAACCCGCCACTTCACTCCGGCCTCTGGTCCTGACCTGGCTGGCCCTGGTGGGGCTGACCCTCGCCAGCCCGCAACTCGGCAACGGTCTCGGGGGGCCGCAAGCCGTTCAGTTGACCGTGGCTGCAATCATCTGGATCAAGGGCTACCTGGTCGCACGCCACTTCATCGAGGCGGAACTGGCTCACCCCTTCCTTCGCAACGTGCTGCGCTTCTTCATCGCCTTCACGCCGATCGCGATCGTGCTGACGACCTTCTTCGGCGATCGCTTCGCCCGCCTTGCGAGCCTATAGCTGCCGCTTGATCAGCCTGCCCAGCGTCGCCAGTGCCTGATCCTGGCGAGGGGTCGCGGGATGGCCGAAGTTGAGCCGCAGATAATTGGAGAACTCGCGCTTGGCGGAAAAGATCGGCCCCGGTGCGATGCTGACCCCCTGCGCGAGCGCCTCTTCGTGCAGCCGCAGCGTATCGATCCGAGGCGGCAGTTCCAGCCAGAGAAAATAGCCGCCGTCCGGACGGGCCAGGCGGATACCGGGGGGAAAGTGTTCTTCGATGCCGGCCAGGAGTTGCGCTTCCTGGCGCGCAAGTTGCCGGCGCAAGTGGCGCAGGTGATTGTCGAAGCCGCCATGCTTCAGGTAGTCGGTCAGCGCGATCTGCATGGGGACCGCCGTCGCCAGGCTGGTCGAGTATTTCTGCCGCTGCACCTCCTTGGCGTAACGCCCCGCCGCGACCCAACCCAAGCGGTATCCGGGCGCGAGGCACTTCGAAAACGAGGACACGTGCAGCACCAGACCCTCCGTGTCCATCGCCTTGCTGCATCGCGGCGCCTCGGGTCCGAAATACAACTCGGCGTAGACATCGTCTTCGATCAGCGGGACCTGATGCTGGTGGAGAAGCTCGACCAGCGCACGCTTGTTGTCGTCCGGGACGCGACTTCCCGTCGGGTTCGCGAAGTTCAACATGAACAGGCAGGCCTTGATCGGATGATGGCGCAGCGCATCGGCCAGCGCATCCAGGCTCACCCCTTCGCGCGGGTGGCTCGGGATCTCGATGACCTCGAGTCCCAGGCGTTCGCTGGCCTGCAGCCCCGCATAGAAGGTGGGCGACTCGACGGCGATCAGGTCGCCGGGTCGGGTCAGGGCCTGCAGGCAGAGGTTGAGCCCTTCCATCGCACCCGACGTGACGACGATCTCCTGCGGCGAAACCGAGGCGCCATGGGCCAGGTAACGCAGCGCGAGTTGTCGGCGCAGTTCGTCGTTGCCCGGGGGAAGGTCGGTGACCGTTGCCAGCGGATCCAGGTGACGCGCCGCCGCCGCGAGGAAGCGCCCGAGCTTGTCGAGCGGGTAGAGGCGCGCGTCGGGAAAGCTCGACCCCAACGGCACGATGGCGGGATTCCGCACGCTGTCGAGGATCTGGAAGATGAAGTCGCTGACCTCGAGCGCCGTGGAGCCGCCCGCTGGATGGGTCATCTCCGGCTCGGGCAGTCTGCTGCCAAGCCGGGCGCGCACGAAGTAGCCCGACTTCGGCCGCGCCTCGATCAGGCCTCGGCTCTCGAGCAGGTGGTAGGCCCGGGTGACCGTGATCGGGCTGATGCCGAGGGTCTTGCAGGCCTGGCGGACGGAGAGCAGTTTGTCGCCCGGGCGCAAGACACCCTCGGCGATCCGCTGTGCGGTCCGGTCGGCAAAATCCTGGTAGAGGCTCATGGGGACGATCCTAGCGATGCGCAGCGAACCCGGCCTTGCCATGGATCACTTCGATCGCTGCCGCTTCGCAAGCAGGCGATGCCGCCTGGCTGTGCCCGAGCCAGCAGGGCAACGCCGCGAGGTATTCCTGCAACCGGCTCAAGGCCTGGGGGCTGGTGAAGTCGCGCAGCGCCCCGCCGCGATCTCGCGCTGGCGGAAGCAGCCGTCCACATGGTCGTTGACCATCCCCACCGCCTGCATGAAGGCGTAGCACACCGTCGGCCCCACGAAGCGGAAGCCCAGCCGCTTCAGCTCGCGGCTCATCGCCTGCGACGCCGCCGTCTGCGCCGGAATTTCCGCCAGGCTGCGCGGCGGCGCGGTCGGCGCCGAACCCTCGGCAAAGCGCCACAGCAGCGCGTCCAGCGACCCGAAGCGCTCCTGCGCCGCCAGCGTCGCGCGCGCGTTCGCCACCGCCGACTCGATCTTCAGCCGGTTGCGCACGATGCCCGCGTCGGCGAGCAGGCGCGCAAGGTCCGCCTCGCCATAGCGCGCGACACGCTCGGCGTCGAAGCCGTCGAAGGCGCGGCGGTAGTGCTCGCGCTTGCGCAGGATGGTGATCCAGCTCAGCCCCGCCTGCGCGCCCTCGAGCACGAGCATCTCGAAGAGGTGGCGGTCGTCGTGATTGGGCACGCCCCACTCGGTATCGTGGTAGGCGACGTAGAGCGGATCGGTGCCGCACCAGGCGCAGCGCTCGGACATGGGGAACTCCGGTCGGGGGGTGCGGAAAACGCTATGCGATCGCGAAGCGCGAAGGGCTTAGTCTACCGGTTCGAGGCAGATTTGGCGGCGGCGATGGGGATCCTGTCCCCATCCCGGTTACCGGGGGTAGCCTCCACGAACCATCCGACGTTGTGCTGCATCCTGCCCGCGCGCCAGCGCCTCCTCCACGCTCAGGCGTCCGGCGAGCGCTTCGGCGATCAGGTTACCGACTTCGTCGCCAATGAGGATGAACTCGGGGATCGCCGCGAACTGAATGCCCGGGTAAGGGCTTGGTGGCAGGGTGGCGTTTTCCGGATCTGCATTGAGCATCGCTTCGAGCTCATGCACAGCCCAGGGCGCCTTGCGCTGAAACTCCGGCCGAGCATAGGTCGATCTGCGGGTACCCGTCGGCACGGCCCGCCAACCCTGCCGGGCCGCAACGAGCTCGACGTAGTCGCGTGAAGCCACCCAGTGGATGAACTTCCGAGCGTCAGCCTCCCGAACGGGGTCGATGCTGCTCGGGATCGCCAGCGCCCAAGCCCACAGCCATTGCGCACCCTTGGCCGTCACCTCGTACGGAGCGGCTGCGAAGCCGACCTCACCGGCGACTGCACTCGACTCTGGGTTCGTGAGGACTTCCGCAGCGACCGTCGGCCCGACCCATTGAGCGCATCTGCCCGACGCAAACAGCGAGAGGTTCTCCCCGTAGCCCAGTGAAGCCGCATCGGGCGGTCCATATCGATTCAGGAGTTCCGCATACAGCCCGACCGCCTTTTTCCACGGCAGACTGTCCAGCTGGGGTCGCCAGCCCGCATCGAACCATTGGCCGCCAAACGAATTGACCATGGTGCTCACCAGCGCCATGTTCTCGATCCAGCCCGGGCGGCCACGCAAACAGATTCCATGCACGCCATTCGCAGGGTCGTGGAGCTTCGCGGCAAACGCGGCAACCTCGGTCCAGGTCGGCCTGTCGGGCATGGTGAGGCCCGCCTTTTTCAGCAGATCCTTGCGGTACATGAGCATGGAGCTCTCGCCGTAGATGGGCGCGGCATACAGCTCTTGCTGGTAGGAAAGCGCTTTGCGGACGGTCGGCAGCAGATCGTCCACGTCGAAATCGTCCGGCGACCGCAAGGGTTTGATCCATCCGCTGGCAGCCCAGATCGGTGCTTTGAAGATTCCGATGGTAATCACGTCGAATAGGCCGTCTCGCGTCTCGACGTCGGCACTTGCCACCCGCCTCAGCTCGGACTCCTCGAGAACGACCCACCGGATGCGAATCTCCGGATTGGCCTTCTCGAACTCGCTGCTGAGGGTTTGCAGGCGACGCATGTGGGCGCTGTCGACGGTCGCGATCACCAAGGCGCCGGCACGCACAGGCAGGGCCACGAACAGCGTCAGAGCCGCGAGAACGAAACACAAGGCGAGGCAGCTAGACCGGGATTTCATCACGACACCTGCGAGCTCGCGCGCTCGCGCACTGCCGCCTCGAAGGCGTCCACGGGCAAGGGCTTGCCGAACAGGTAGCCCTGGAAAGCATGACAGCCCTGGGCGACGAGATATTCATGCTGCGCACGGGTCTCCACCCCCTCGGCAATCACGTCGAGTTCCAAGCCCTGCCCCATGGCAATGATCGTCTGGGCCACCATAGCGTCGCGATGGCTGGCCGGCAGCTCGTCTACAAAGGACTTGTCGATCTTCAGCTGCGAGAGCGGCAGCTTCGTCAGGTAGTTGAGCGAGGAGTTGCCGGTGCCGAAATCGTCCAGAGAGATCCTCACGCCGCGAGCCCGTAGCTGTCGAAGCTTGTCCACCGACGCATCGAAATCATCGATTGCAAGGCTCTCGGTCACCTCCAGCTTCAACGTTCTGGCGGGGACGCCCGCGCGTTCGAGTTCATCGAATACATCCTGAACGAAACTCGCCGCCTTGAATTGCGGCGGACTCACGTTGACAGCAAGGGTGAGCCGACTGAAAAGATCGTCATACGACCACTGTGCGAGCTGCTGGCATGCCGTGGCAAGCACCCAGCGGCCGATCGGCTCGATCAGCCCGGTTTCCTCTGCCAGCGGAATGAACACAAACGGAGGCACCAGACCCCGCACCGGATGGATCCAGCGGATGAGTGCCTCCGCACCGATCGGGAGACCCTCGGCATCGACCTGCACCTGATAGTGAAGTACGAGTTGATGGTTCTCGATGGCCTCGCGCAGTTCCTCTTCCAGCAGGTTGCGGCGGTCGAGTTCCGACTGCATCGCGTCCTCGAAGAAGCGGACCACGTTGCGGCCCATATTCTTGCCCTTGTACATCGCCAGTTCGGCTTGGCGCAGCAAGGTTTCCGGCGAAGCTTCCCGCCCCCGGAAAAGCGTCACGCCAATCGTTGCGGTGCTCGAGATCCGACGTCCCTCGATCGTCATCGGCACCGCGATCGCCTGCCTGACCGCCTCAGCAAGGTCCTGGGCGCGTCCCGCGGCCGCCTGGCGATCGTGCCCAAGGTTCTCGAGCATCAGCACGAAGCTGTCGCCCGAAAAGCGGCCCAGCGTCTCGCCGTTGTCCGCAACGCCCTGCATGCGCCGCACCATCTCGGTCAGCAGCCGGTCTCCCACCCCGTGGCCCCACGAGTCGTTCACCTTCTGGAACAGATCGAGGTCCAGCATCATCACAGCACCGAGTTCACCGCGTTCGGCGCTGTTGGCCAGGGCATGGGTGATACGGTCTTCGAGCAGGCTGCGGTTGGGCAGGTTGGTGAGCTGATCGTAAAGCTTGAGACGCTCTGCCAGCTCCCGCGCCTGCCTCTCGGCCGAAATATCCTGGTAGCTGCACACATGGTGAAGCGGCCGCCCCTGCGTGTCGCACACTGCGGTGATCGACAGCCGGGTGATGAACAGGCCGCCGTCACGATGCCGATTCACGATCTCGCCGGCCCAGTAGCCCTTGCGCGCTACGGCACCCCACATGGCCGAGTAGAAGTCCGGATCGTGCACATCCGACTTGAGGAAGCGCGGCGTGCAGCCGACAACCTCCTCCGCCGGATAGCCGCTCATGCGTGTGAATGCCGAGTTGATGCGTTCGATCACCCCGCGGCCGTTGGTGATCATCATGCCATCCTGGCTCTCGAACGCCGCCGCTGCGATGCGCAATTCACTTTCCGCACGGCGGCGCGCGGTCAGGTCGTGCGCGACGACGAGCACGCCGTCGATCGCGCCATCGGCCGCCAAGCGTACTGGCACCTTCACGATCTCCAGTTCGTAGGCGGTTCCGTCAGCGGCCTCGAACCGCCTTTCGTACCGATGACTCGCTCCTTGGCCAAGGACCTCCGCGTCGTTCTTCCGGACGGTGGCGACGAAGTCCTTGTCCTCGAACAACTGGTCGTCGCTGCGACCGATGATCTGTGCTCGCGCCAGGCCGAAGCCACGTGCGAGCACGGCATTGCAGTCGACGTAGACTCCATTGCGGTCCTTGAGCGCCATGCCATCCGGGCTGCTATCGAAGATGGCGCGCAGTTGCGCCTTCTCGACCACGAGCTCGCGTGCTGCTTGCTCCAATGCCTCGTTCTTTTGGTGGATCTCGGCGGTCCTCGCATACACCAGTCCCCGAAGGAAGCGGATCCAGAGCATCGCCACGGCGAGCACGGCCAGAGCGATCCCCGCAACCATGAGGATGATGCGAAGATAGCTCCGGAACTCGAGCGGCTTCGCAAGCCACTTCTTGCTCAGCGCTTCGAGTTCGGCAGGCGTGATCCGCGCCATGCCTTCCTGAACGCGGGCAAAGGTGCCCGCGTCGCCCTTCGCGACCGCCCAATGGAACTGGCCTTCGTACAGGGTGAATGCGCGGGTGAACTTCACCTGATCGCGGTACAAGTAGAGGTAGTAGTTGGCCGGCTTCTCATCCATGCAGAACATCTTGATGTCGCCGTCCCGCGCCGCAGCCAGGACCGCCTCGTAGCTCGCATAAGGAACCAGATTGGTGACACCGAGCGTGGTCAGCCTGTCGATGCAGGCATCACCCCTCTGCACCGCGACGGCGAAGCCCTGCATGGATCCGGCGTCGACAATCCCGTTGATCGAAGGGTCGACAAAGATCGACACCGGGAGCGTGGCGTAGGGCTGGGAGAAGTCGTAGAGCTGCTCGCGGACCGGTGTGCGGAAGATCATATCGATCACGTCGGCACGGCCGTCGAGGATGGCCCGCTGCGCGTCCGCCCATTGCATGGCCTGCAAAGCGACCGAGGCGCCGGTCTTCTCCTCCCACAGCTTCCACAGATCGACGACATACCCCTGCGGGCTTCCGTCCGGACCAGGAAACACGTACGGCGGGTAGTTGTTGTCGGTGACCACCCGCAGCTTGCCGCCGTCAGCCTGGACGCCGAAAGAAAGCGTCGCGAGCGCCACGGCGAGCAACCTGGAAAGACTCCTTCCAAGAAGGAGCATCCGCACCGAAATCATCACTTCCTCCAGGACGAGCACCCGATGAGCCTGGAAGCTCCATCCTCGACACGCCACCCTCAGCATGAACTCATAATAGATTTCTTGGCATGTATCGAGAAATACTATTTCTGACAAATTGCAACAAAATTCACAGGGAATCGAGGCGTCGCCGCCGACGGATGCGGGCCAAGGCCGGGACGGTAGGAGACGTGAAGGTTTGGTGTCGCCTGCTGCGAACGGAGGCTGCATCCAGCATCTGCCCGTTCATCGCCTGCCAGCTTGGCATCCAATGCGGCCGTCAGCGCCCGTCTCGTCCTTTCCCTGACGGCGGCTCCACCTGGCTCCACACGCTTTCCACGCGCGGGACCGAGCGCATACGCCGATACGGAAGACCCTTCCCCTCACCGGTTCACCCAACCCCCGCACACCGGAAACACCTGCCCCACGAAGCAGTTCGCCGCCTCGCTGCACAGATAGACCGCAAAGCTGGCGTCCTCGTCCGCCGTGACCAGGCGCCCAAGCGGCACCTGCCACTTCAGGCGGTCCTTGAACGCCGGCGTGGCCTGGACCTCGGGCGGGAAGTAGGTGGGGTTCTCGACGAAATTCTGCGCAATGGCGTTGACCTGGACGCCATGCGCCGCGGCCTCGACGCCCACCGCCTGGATGTAGGCCAGTTGCGCGCCGCGCGCGGCGGCGTAGCTCGAGCGCAGGGCCATCCCGCGCAGGGCGGCGGCGCTGCCCATCAGGAGGATCTTGCCCGCCTTGCGTTCGATCATCTGCGGCAGGACGGCGGCGACCATCTCCCGCATGGGATGGACCAGGGCGGCGAAGGTGGTCTCCCATTCGCCGCCCGACACCTGATGGACGGGCGTGCTCGGCGCGGGAATGGCCAGGTTGAGGACCAGCACGTCGATCCGGCCGGCCGCCTCGATGACCGCGCGCCCTGCCCCCCGCTCCAGCAGCGCGCTTCGATCGGGGACGACTTCGGCGCCGGCGGCGCGGAAGGCGTCGCACAGCGCCGGGCCCATGAACGCGTCGGCCTGCGTGACCAGCACCCTGCGGCCGCTCAATGAAATCGCATGCATGTCGGTTCTCCTCGGCTGCTGGGCGGGGCAGCCTCCCCACGGGGCGCGGCATGATCATCGGCGAAGCGGCGGCCCGGCAGCCGGCAGTCTTCTCCTGCGCGAGCGCGATTCCGGCCCCTACGTTCCATCCTAGATGAAGACGTCTAAACTGCATCGAGAGGGATCGATGTGACACAGGCGCACGCCGCCGCCACGATTTCGACACACCGGCACCGTTTCGATCTCGCGCTCGTCGTCACCACCTTGTGCGAAGTGGAGCGCCTGCTGCCGGATGCGGGCTTTTCCCTGCGGTCGTGGGCGCAGACGCTGGCCCGGCCGCTCGCGGAGAACGGGCACATCGAGCCGGCGCGCCCCGGTCGGGGCGAAGGCGCCTTCGTGGTCGTCGATGCGGTGCGGCCCTCGTGATCTGTCGCCGGCGGTGGATGAGGACGGCAGCGCGCGGGAGCGCGACATCGGAATCTTCACGGCGGAAAGGCATCCACAACATGCGCCACACCCACTTCCAAGGGATCGTCCCCGCGCGGAGGAGATCGACATGAAGCAAGTGCAAGCGATACGACCGGACCGTGAAGTCCTGACGCGTCAGCGGCTGCCGTATTTCATCGGGATCTCGGGGCAGACGGTCGGGGCAAGCGGGCTGAGCATGCATCTGGTGACGATCCCGCCCGGGGCCCGGTCGGAGCCGCATGTCCACGTCGGCTACGAAACCGGAATCTATGTGCTCGAAGGCAGGGTCCTGACGCGCTGGGGCGCGAAGCTGGAAAACGAGGTGATCAGCGCGGCGGGGGAGTTCCTGTTCGTTCCGGCGGGGGTTCCCCACGAGGCGATCAATCTCAGCGCCACTGAAGCGGCGCGCGCGGTGGTGGCCCGCAACCATCCGGCAGAGCAGGACCAGGTTCAGCCCTACGTTGCCGGGTAGGGGCTCGGCGCGGCGGCTCGAGCATGCGGCGCGGCTTCGATGCGTGCCGGCCAATCCCTTGCGCCGCGCAAATCTCCGCGGACATGCCCCGGCACGGGCGTTACAATTGCAGGCTTTCCAGGCAGCAATCGGAGTGCCCGCAATGCCCACCCAGACCGAAAACCTCAACGTCCTCGCCTTCGACCACATGCCCTCGCCGGACGAGGTGAAGGCGCGCGTGCCGCTGACCGAGCGCGCCGCGGCTGCGGTGGTGGCCGGGCGCAAGGCGGTGATGGACATCCTCGATCGCAAGGATCCGCGCGTGTTCGTGGTGGTCGGGCCGTGCTCGATCCATGACCCAGTGGCCGGGCTGGATTATGCGCGACGGCTGAAGGCGCTCGCCGACGAGGTCTCCGACGTGCTGCTGCTGGTGATGCGGGTGTATTTCGAGAAGCCGCGCACCTCGACCGGGTGGAAGGGCTACATCAACGATCCGTTCATGGACGACTCCTTCCGCATCGACGTGGGCATGGAGCGTGCGCGCAAATTCCTCCTCGACGTGTGCGAGCTCGGCCTGCCCACGGCCACCGAGGCGCTCGACCCGATCGCACCGCAGTATTACGGCGACCTCATCGCCTGGACCGCGATCGGCGCGCGCACCTCCGAGTCGCAGACCCATCGCGAGATGGCCTCGGGCCTGTCGACGCCGGTCGGCTTCAAGAACGCCACCGATGGCGACCTCGAGGTGGCGATCAACGCGATCATTTCGGCCGGCAGTCCGCACAGCTTCCTCGGCATCAACAGCCAGGGCCAGTCGGCGGTTACCCGCACGCGCGGCAACCGTTACGGCCACGTGGTGCTGCGCGGCGGCGGCGGCCGGCCCAACTACGACACGGTGTCGGTGTCGCTGGCCGAGCAGGCGCTCGCGAAGGCCAAGCTGGCGAAGAACATCGTGGTCGATTGCTCGCACGCCAACTCGTGGAAGAAGCCCGAATACCAGCCCCTGGTGATGAAGGACGTGATGCATCAGATCCGCGAGGGCAACCAGTCGATCGTCGGCCTGATGATCGAGAGCAATATCGAAGCCGGCAACCAGCCGATTCCGGCCGACCTGTCGCAGCTCAAGTACGGCTGTTCGGTCACCGATGCCTGTGTCGATTGGGCGACGACCGAGGACATGATCCGCAAGTCCGCCGCCGTGCTGCGCGACGTGCTGCCGAAGCGGGAGCGGCGCGCATGAACCTCGTCGTGCTGGCCGAGGACGTCGACAGCGTCGCGCTCAAGAACGTCGCCAAGGTGTCGGAGGCGAGCGCGATCGAGCAGATCACCACGCGCTCCTTCCGCCTCGTCGGCGCGAAGCCGGTCGAAGGTCTGGTGGCCGCGTGCGCGGCCGGGGGGCTCGACCACGTGTGGCTGCCCGAGGGCCGCCAGCTGCGCGATTTCGGCCTCTTCGTGACCGACATGGACTCGACCCTGATCAACATCGAGTGCATCGACGAGATCGCCGACATGCAGGGCTTCAAACGCGAGGTGGCGGCGATCACGGAGGCCGCGATGCAGGGCGAGATCGACTTCCGCGAGTCCCTGACGCGGCGCGTGGCCCTGCTCGCCGGCCTGCCCGAGAGCGCGCTCGCCGAGGTCTTCGATCACCGCCTGCAGCTCAACCCCGGGGCGGAGCGCCTGCTGCAGGGGTTGCAGCGCGCGGGTATCCGCACGATGCTGGTGTCGGGCGGCTTCACGTATTTCACCGAGCGGCTGAAGTCGCGGCTGGGCTTCGACTATGCGTGGGCGAACCAGCTCGAGGTGTATGACGGAAAGCTGACCGGAAAGGTGCTCGGGGACATCGTGGACGGCGAGGCCAAGGCCGCGCACCTGGAGCAGGCGCGCGACGAGTTGGGCCTAAGGCCCGAGCAGGTGATCGCCGCCGGCGACGGCGCCAACGACATCCCCATGCTGCGCGCGGCCGGCTTCGGTGTCGCCTTCCACGCCAAGCCGGTGCTGCGCGACGTCGCCCACTGCTGCCTCGACCACACCGGCCTGGACGGCATCCTCGACCTGTTCGGCCCTGGCGGCGAAAGCTGAAGCCGCACGCGGCCCCCGTTTTCGTAGGAGCGACGCCAGTCGCGATTCCGGCCCCCGCACCTCCACCGACGCGTCATCGCCACCGCGCCGCCCGATCGCGACTCGCGTCGCTCCCACGGCGCGCGGCACCGCCCCGGCCACCCCCGACCCGCGCCGGTTTTGTAGGAGCGACGCAAGTCGCGATTCCGGCCCCCGCGCCTCCACCGCCGCGTCATCGCCACCCCACCGCCCGATCGCGACTGGCGTCGCTCCTACGGGGCCTCGCTGAGGCGGCCGGCGTCCATGCGTAGCACGCGGCCGCAGCGGCGGGCGAGGGACTCGTCGTGGGTCACCAGGATCAGCGTGGTGCCCTGCTCGCGGTTGAGCGCGAACATCAGCTCGATGATCGCCCTCCCCGTCTCGGCGTCGAGGTTGCCGGTGGGCTCGTCGGCGAGCAGCACCCGGGGATCGGGCGCGAAGGCGCGCGCCAGCGCCACGCGTTGTTGCTCGCCGCCCGACAGGTGCTTGGGATAATGCGTGAGCCGGCTGCCCAGGCCGACGCGCTGCAGCCATTGGGTGGCGATCGCGCGCGCGTCGCCCACGCCGGCGAGCTCCAGCGGCAGCATCACGTTCTCCAGCGCGGTGAGCGCCGGCAGCAGCTGGAAGGACTGGAACACGAAGCCGATCGCCTCGCCGCGCAGCGCTGCGCGCGCGTCCTCGTCGAGCGCGAAGAGGTCGCGGCCCTGCACCCGCACCGTGCCGTGCGCGGGAACGTCCAACCCGGCGAGCAATCCCAGCAGGGTCGATTTGCCGGAGCCGGAGGCGCCCACAATCGCCACCGACTCGCCCGCACCCACGGCAAAGCGGATGTCCTGCAAAATCCGCAGCTCGCCCTGGCCGTCGGCCAGCGCGACCTGCTTGCACAGGTCATCGACCTCGATGACCGGATTGGAGAGCTCGATGCCGTTGCGTTTCATCATTCCCTTCGCGTTCATGTTCCTTTTCGGCGCCGTCGCCCGCGCCGACACCATCCTGGTATGGGGCGACAGCCTGTCGGCCGGCTACGGTCTGGAAAGGGGCCAGGAATGGCCCACCTTGTTGCAGACGCGTCTGCAGGCCGAAGGGTTCCGCCATGTCGTGGTCAACGCCAGTGTATCCGGCGAGACCTCGTCGGGTGGCCTCACCCGCCTGCCCGCCGCCCTGGCCGAACATGCGCCCACGCTGGTGATCCTGGAGCTCGGCGCCAACGACGGCCTGCGCGGACTCAAGCCGCAGCTGCTCGCGGACAACCTGGCCGCGATGATCGACGCTGCGCACGCGGCGGGCGCGCGCGTCCTGCTGATCGGCATGCGCATGCCGCCAAACTATGGTCCGGCCTACACGCAACGCTTCGCAGAGGTCTTCGCCAACGTGGCCGCGGAGAAGAAGGTGCCGCTCGTGCCCTTCCTGATGGACGGCTTCGCCGACCGCCCCGAGCTCTTCCTGCCCGACGGCATCCACCCGGCCGCCGAGGCGCAGCCGCGCATCGTCGACACGGTATGGGCCGGCCTTCGCCCGCTGCTTGCCGCGAAGGAGACGAAGGCGGCGCGCAAGTGAGGCTCGAAGCGCCGGGGGGAATTCAGCCGCAGGAGCGCTGCGAGGCGCGATCGTGGCGCACGGGACCCGACCGACGCCCGTCCCGGCACGATCGGCCGATCGCGACTCGCGTCGCTCCTACGAAGAACCGAAACACCGAGGGCTGGCTGTAGGAGCGACGCCAGTCGCGATCGCACTGCCCGGTCGCGCGCCGCGGCCGAAGGCAGGGGAGCACGGCGCCCGATGCCGGACGACCGCCCCTCCCCGGAAACGCCCGTCGCGCCTACCCCACCACCACCCGCGCTGCGCCCGCCTTCATCTCGCCGACGATCGTCCCCGCCTCGCCCTGCTCGGCGCGCACCGCGGCCTGCACGGCCTCGACGGCTTCCGGCGCGCAGGCGATCAGCAGGCCGCCGGAGGTCTGCGGGTCGGTGACGAGCTTGCGCTGCCACTCCGGGGCGTCCACCGGCAGCTCCACGCTGGCACCGTAGCTCGCCCAGTTGCGCGTCGACGCGCCGGTGGCGACGCCGTCCCGGACCAGGGCGCGCGCCTCCTCGATCACCGGCAGCGCATCGAAGCGCACCGCGCCGGTCAGCGACGCGCCGCGGCACATCTCCAGCAGGTGCCCCGCGAGGCCGAAGCCGGTGACGTCGGTCACCGCGTGCACGCCGTCGAGGTCGGCGAGCCTGGCGCCGACACGGTTGAGCGTCGTCGTCCAGCGGATCATCTGCGCGTAACCGTCTGCCGACAGCCGGCCCTTCTTCAAGCCCGCCGAAAGGATGCCGATGCCGAGCGGCTTGGTGAGGATGAGCACGTCGCCCGCCTTGGCGCCGGCGTTGGTGCGCACGCGCGCGGGGTCGACCACGCCGAGGCCGACCAGACCGTAGATCGGCTCGAGCACGTCGATCGAGTGCCCGCCGGCGACCGGGATGCCCGCGTCGCGGCAGACCTCGGCGCCGCCCTTGAGGATCTCGCCGATCACCGCGGGCGGCAGCTTGTCGAGCGGCATGCCGACGATCGCCAGCGCCAGGATGGGCTGGGCGCCCATCGCATAGACGTCGGAGAGCGCGTTGGTGGCGGCGATGCGGCCGAAGTCGCGCGGGTTGTCCACGATCGGGGTGAAGAAGTCGGTGGTGGCGACGATGGCCTGGCGATCGTTGAGCTTGTAGACGGCGGCGTCGTCGGCGGTGTCGGTCCCCACCAGCAGCTCGGGTGGCACGAGGCCGGCGGGCATGGTGGCGAGCAGCTCGGCGAGCACGGCGGGGGCGATTTTGCAGCCGCAGCCGCCGCCGTGGGAGAATTCGGTCAGTCTGATTTCGTTCATGTTTCCGGGAGAGAAAGCGACGCGCGGCGCAAGTGGGCGCCGCGCGTCGTGTCAACATCATGCAAAAAGGCGTCGCGACCGTAGCACAGCTGTCCGGCTTTGACGAGATCATCGACGCGCGCACGCCCGCCGAGTTCGCCGAAGACCACATTCCCGGCGCGATCAACCTGCCGGTGCTCGACAACGACGAGCGCATCGTCGTCGGCACGATGTACAAGCAGCAGTCGGCCTTCGACGCCCGCCGCCTCGGCGGCGCGCTGGTGGCCGCCAACATCTCGCGCCACATGCTCGCCACGCTGCAGGACAAGCCCAAGAACTGGCGCCCCCTCATCTACTGCTGGCGCGGCGGCCAGCGCAGCGGCTCCTTCACCACCTGGCTGCGCATGGTGGGCTGGGACGCCTGCCAGCTCGAGGGCGGCTACAAGGCCTTCCGCCACCTGGTGATCGCCGAGATCGAGCGCATCGTACCCACGCTGGCGTTGCGCATCGTGTGCGGCCCGACCGGCAGCGCGAAGACGCGCGTGCTCGAGGCGCTCGCGGCACAAGGGGCGCAGGTGCTCGACCTGGAGGACCTCGCCGCGCACAAGGGCTCGGTGCTCGGCGCCCTGCCCGACCGTCCGCAGCCGGCGCAGAAGCGCTTCGAGACCCTGCTGTGGGATCGCCTGCGCCGGCTCGATCCGGCGCGCCCGGTGTATGTCGAGGCCGAGAGCCGCAAGATCGGCCTGGTCTTCGTGCCCGAGGCGCTGATCCTGGCGATGCGGCGCGCGCCCTGCATCCTGATCGACGCCACGCGCGCGGCCCGCCTCGAGTTTCTGGTGCGCGACTACGCCTACCTCGGCGACGACGTGGGCGCGCTGCAGGACAAGCTGCACCGCCTGCGCGAGCACCAGAGCCGCGAGACGCTCGAGCGCTGGAAATCGCTCGCCGCCGCACACGCGCTCCCCGAGCTGTTCGCCGAGCTGATCGACCAGCACTACGACCCGCTTTACCATCGTTCGCAGAATCACAACTACGTGCACTACGCCGACGCGCTGCGGGTGGAGAGCGCCGACCTGAGCGCGGCCGGGGTGCGCGCGCTGGCCGGTCGCATTCTCGCCGAAGCTGCGGAGTGAAGTGTCCGGGGCGAGCCCGAGCAGCCCCGCCACCCCAATCGGGACGCGCGTTTCCTCGAAGAACCGGCGCGTTCCCTGTGGCGCCGACGTCCGCATCGGCCGGTGGGAGCGACGCGAGTCGCGATCGGGTCGGCCCGTTGCGGCGACGCAGGTCGCGATCTCTCCGGCCGAGGGGCGGACACCGTCGCATCTTCGCCCAGGTGGCCGCCAAGCCTAGACGGATTGTGGCAGGCGGCCCGGCGATGCGCCGCGGGTCGCGCACAGGCGCTGGATCATCGCCGGACGCTCGATCTCGCCCTGCTCGAAGGCCACCACGCTCCAGCCCTCCGGAAGGCAGTCGAGCAGTTCGCGCGGACGGAGCAGGAAATCGGGGTTCGAGGGCTTGCCGAAGCGCTCGTTGCCGAGCATGAAGGTCTCGTAGATCAGCACGCCGCCCGGGCGCACCAGCTCGAAAAGCTCCGCCAGGCGCGGCCGATACAGGTAATTGGCGACCACCACGGCGTCGAAGCGCTCGCCGCCGAGTGGCCAGTCCGCACCCTCGAGCTCGAGTACTCGCGTCGCGATCCCCGCCACCCCATCCAGCGTCGCCAGCGCCGCGGCGTCCCGATCGACCGCGGTGACGCTGCAGCCGCGCGCCGCAAGCCAGCGCGCATGCCGGCCGCCCCCCGCGGCGAAGTCGAGCACGCGCGCGCCGTCCGCGAGCAGCGCGGTGAAGCGCCGTACCCAATCGGAGGGAGCGCCGCCGGCACCTTGCAGGCTGGGGTGACGGCGGGGTTCGGGGACGGGATCGGAAGACATGGGGGCTCCTTGGATGCAAGCCTCGTCGCGGGGGCGCGGCAAGACCGGGCGTGGCCACCGCATTCTAGCGACGCACGGCATGCCGTGCGTCGCAGGCTTGCCCTCCCACCTCGCGCTGCCCGCGCGCCCCATGCCCGGGACCGACGCACAGGCACGGGCGGGCGATCGAGCGCCATTGCAGGCGAAAGGCCTAAACTAGCGAATTTCGCCACGTCACCACGCCGGCCGCGGCCGCGCCACCCGATTACCGGACCTTCACCGACGTCACCATGGATCTTGCCCAGTTCACCCTCCAGTACGACCGCCCCAGCACCGACGTCGAGTCGCTCAAGCGCGCGATCGCCAACAAGCTGATGTACCAGATCGGCAAGAACCCCGAGTCGGCGCTGCCGGAAGACTGGCTGCACGCAGTCGCCTACACCGTGCGCGACCACCTGGTCGAGCGCTGGATGAAGACCACACGGGCGAGCTACGCGCAGGACGTCAAGCGCGTCTATTACCTGTCGATGGAGTTCCTCATCGGCCGCAGCCTGGGCAACGCCATGCTCGCCCTCGAACTCGCCGGCCCGGTGCGCGAGGCGCTGCGCTTGCTCGACATCGACCCCGACAGCCTGCCCGAGCTCGAGCCCGACGCCGCGCTCGGCAACGGCGGCCTCGGTCGCCTCGCCGCCTGCTTTCTCGACTCCATGGCCACGCTCGGCGTGCCCGGCTTCGGCTACGGCATCCGCTACGACTACGGCATGTTCCGCCAGCAGATCGTCGACGGGCAACAGGTCGAGGTGCCCGACTACTGGCTCACGCACGGCAACCCGTGGGAGTTCCCCCGCCCCGAGATCCGCATGCGCATCCGCTTCGGCGGCCACCTGCAGGAGGATGGCGGGCGCGTGCATTGGGTGGGCACCGACGACGTGCTGGCGATGGCCTACGACTCGATCATCCCCGGCTATGGCACCGAGGTGACCAACACCCTGCGCCTGTGGTCGGCACGCGCCACCGAGGAGATCGACCTGTCGGCCTTCAACCGCGGCAACTATTTCGGCGCGGTGGAGAGCAAGAACCACTCCGAGAACGTCTCACGCGTGCTCTACCCGGACGACTCCACCCTCGAGGGCCGCGAGCTGCGCCTGCGCCAGGAGTATTTCTTCGTCTCCGCCAGCCTGCAGGACATCCTGCGCCGCTACCTTGTCGGCCACACCGACTTCGACGCCCTGCCCGACAAGGTCAGCATCCACCTCAACGACACCCACCCGGTGCTCGCGGTGCCCGAGCTGATGCGCCTGCTGGTCGACGAGCACGGGCTGGAATGGGCGCGCGCCTGGGCGTTGTGCCGGCGGGTGTTCTCCTACACCAACCACACCCTGATGCACGAGGCGCTCGAGACCTGGCCGCTGGAGATGCTCGGCTGCGTGCTGCCGCGCCACCTGCGCATGATCTTCGACATCAACGCGCACTTCCTCGCCGAGCTCAACGCCGAGCTCGGGCCCGACGTCGAGCGCATGCGCCGCATGTCGCTGATCGATGAACAGGGCGAGCGCCGCGTGCGCATGGCCTACCTCGCGATCGTCGCCTCGCACTCGGTCAATGGCGTTTCGGCGCTGCATTCGGCGCTGATGCGCGAGTCGATCTTCGCCGACTTCGCGCGCGCCTGGCCGCAGCGCTTCAACAACAAGACCAACGGCGTGACGCCGCGGCGCTGGCTGGCGCACGCCAACCCAGGGCTGGCGGCGCTGATCGACAGCCGCATCGGTCCAGCCTGGCGGCGCGACCTCGAGCAGCTCCAGGGCCTGCGCGCGCACGCCGACGACGCCGACTTCCTGCACACGCTGCGCGCGGTCAAGCAGGCCAACAAGCTGCGTCTGGCGCAGTGGATCGGCCAGCACTGCGGGCTCCACGTCGATCCGGCCGCGCTCTTCGATGTTCACGTCAAGCGCATCCACGAGTACAAGCGCCAGCTGCTCAACGTGCTGCACCTGGTGAGCCGCTACCAACGCATCCTCGCCGAGCCGAACGGCGAACACGTGCCGCGGGTGGCGATCTTCTCCGGCAAGGCGGCCTCGGCCTATCGCATGGCCAAGCTGGTGATCCGCCTCATCAACGACGTGGCTGCGGTCATCAACGCCGATGCGCGCGTCGGCGAGCGCCTCAAGGTGGTCTTCGTGCCCAACTTCAGCGTCAGCCTGGCCGAGCTCATCATTCCGGCCGCAGACCTCTCCGAGCAGATCTCCACCGCCGGCACCGAGGCCTCGGGCACCGGCAACATGAAGCTCGCACTCAACGGCGCGCTCACCATCGGCACGCTGGACGGCGCCAACGTCGAGATCCGCGAGCAGGTCGGCGAGGACAACATCTTCATCTTCGGCCACACCGCAGCCGAGGTCGCGCAGATCCGCAACGGCGGCTACCAGCCGCGCCAGTACTACGAGCGCGACGCGCGCCTGGCCGCGGCGCTCGACGCGATCCGGGCGGGCCTCTTCAGCCCGGACGAGCCGGGGCGATACCAGGCGATCTTCGACACCCTGGTGAACTGGGGCGACCACTACCTGCTGCTGGCCGACTACGCCAGCTATCTCGACGCCCAGGACCAGGCCGACGCGCGCTACCGCGATCCGCTGCAATGGAGCCGCTGCAGCCTGCTCAACATCGCCGGCATGGGGGCGTTCTCGTCCGACCGCACCATCGCCGAGTACGCGCGCACGATCTGGCACACCGAGCCGCTGCGCATCGGCAGCCCGGGCGGGCTATGAAGGCACGCGGGCGGCGGCATGGGAGCCGCCCGCGGCGCGATCGGCACGAATAAGTGCAATGCATCGGCCCCGCGCACGCTTTCCATGAGCGTCGCGGAGTGCGGCGGGCGATAATCGCGCGGCAGGGGCACGCAATCACAGGGAGCTTGCGGCGATGACGGCAGAACTCGAAACCATCCTGGAGCGTCACCGGCGCGATCCGCTGCAGTTGCTGCAGATCCTGATCGAGCTCCAGGCCCGTGACGGCTGGCTGCCGCCGGCCACGCTCTCCGCGCTGGCGGGCGCGCTCGGCATCCCGCGCGCCCGCGTCGAGAGCACCGCGAGCTTCTACAGCTTCCTGCACACCCGGCCGGCGGGCGAATACCGCATCCTGTTCTCCGACAACATCACCGACCGCATGCTCGGCAACCAGGCGCTGATGCAGACGCTGTGCGACAAGCTCTGGCTGCAGCCGGGCAAGGTGTCGGAGGACGGCCTGGCGAGAGTGTCGACCACCTCGTGCACCGGCATGTGCGACCAGGGGCCGGCGCTGCTGGCCAACGGGCGCACGATCACCCGCCTCACGCTCGAGCGCATCGACGAGATGGCGCACCTGATCCGCCGCCGGGTGCCGGTGGGCGACTGGCCGCCGGAGTGGTTCCATGTCGAGGACAAGCTCCGCCGCCGCGACGTGCTGCTCGACCATGGCCTGGCGCCGGGTGCGGCGCTCGCCGCGGCGCTCGAGCGCGGCCCCACCGGGCTGCTGTGGGAGATCGAGCGCTCCGGACTGCGCGGCCGCGGCGGCGCGGGTTTCGGCAGCGACATCAAGTGGCGCTCGTGCCGCGACGCCTGGGGCGACGCGCACTACGTGATCTGCAACGCCGACGAGGGCGAGCCCGGCACCTTCAAGGACCGCGTGCTGCTGTCGAGCTACTTCGACCTGGTGGTCGACGGCATGTGCATCGCCGGCATGGCGATCGGCGCCAACAAGGGCTTCATCTACCTGCGCGGCGAATACCGCTACCTGCTCGACCGCCTGGAAACACGCCTCGCCCAGCGCCGCGAACAGAACCTGCTCGGGCGCAACATCCTGGGCCGCGGCTTCTCCTTCGACATCGAGATCCACCTCGGCGCCGGCGCCTACATCTGCGGCGAGGAATCCGCGCTGATCGAGTCGCTCGAAGGCAAGCCGGGCAAGCCGCGCATCCGCCCGCCCTTCCCGGTCACCAACGGCTATCGCGGGCAGCCGACCACGGTGAACAACGTCGAGACGCTCGCCCTCGCCGCGCTGATCGCGGTGCGCGGCGGCGACTGGTTCCACGCCATCGGCACCCCGGCCTCGACCGGCACCAAGCTGCTGTCGGTGTCGGGCGACGTCGAGCGCCCGGGCATCTACGAGTTTCCCTTCGGTGTCACCGTGGCCGAGGTGCTCGAGGCCGCCGGCGCGCGCGACACGCAGGCGGTGACGAGCGCCGGCGCGGCCGGGCATTGCCTGGCTGCCGACGAGTTCGGTCGTCGCATCGCCTTCGAGGATGTCGCCACCGGCGGCTCGATCATGGTGTTCGACCGTTCCCGCGACATGTTCGAGGTGGCGCACAACTTCGCCCACTTCTTCGCCCACGAGAGCTGCGGCTTCTGCACGCCCTGCCGCGTCGGCACCGCGGTCAACGCCCGCCTGCTGGACAAGCTCGCCGCCGACCACGGCTCGCCCTACGACCTCGACGAGATCGCGAAGATGCACCGCCTGATGCAGGGCGCCAGCCACTGCGGCCTGGGCAACACGGCGACGATCGCGATCGACGACATGCTGGCCAAGTTCCGCCCCGCCTTCGAGCGCCGCCTGCACTCGCCCGACTACGAGCCCGCCTTCGACCTCGACGCGGCGCTGTCGCAGGCGCGCCGGATGACCGGCCGCGACGACCCCGGCGCCCACCTCGGCGACAACCACGAGGCCCTGGTCGAGGAGCGCCCCCATGCGCAGGGCGCCACCACAGCGGGCGCCGCGCAGTCCGTCCCCTCCTCCGCCGAGGCCGCCTCGGCAAAGGATCTGCAGCCATGAACGATTCCTTCCTGCTCGACGGCGAGGACATCCCCTTCACCCCCGGCCAGACCGTGATGCAGGCCGCCGCCGCCGCGGGCAAGTACATCCCGCACCTGTGCTGGCACCCCGACTTTGCCGCGCACGGCTCGTGCAAGCTGTGCACGGTGAAGATCGGCGGGCGCTTCGCCACGTCCTGCACGGTGCGCGCCGCCGCCGGCCAGGAGGTGGAGAACCGCACGGCAGAGCTCGACGCCAAGCGCCGCACGCTGCTGCAGCTGCTCTTCGTCGAAGGCAACCACTTCTGCCCTTCGTGCGAGAAGAGCGGCGACTGCGCACTGCAAGCCACCGCCTACGAGATGGGCATGCTGACGCCGCATTTCGACCACTTCTACCCCGATCGCCCGGTGGACGCCTCGCACCCCGACGTGCTGCTCGAGTTCAACCGCTGCATCCTGTGCGAGCTGTGCGTGCGCGCCAGCCGCGATGTCGACGGCAAGAACGTGTTCGCGCTCGCCGGCCGCGGCACGCAGTCGCACCTGGTGGTCAACAGCGACACGGGGCGGCTCGCCGACACCGACTTCGCCGTCACCGACCGCGCCGCCGCGGTCTGTCCGGTGGGCGTGATCCTCAGTAAACGGGTGGGCTTCGCCGTGCCGATCGGGCAGCGGACCTACGACCGCCGGCCGATCAGCGCGAGCACCAGCCCCGAAGGCAAGGCCGGTGCCGGCATCGAGGAGGCTCGATGATGGACATCGACATCGCAAAGATCGACGCTGGCGGCGCGCCACGCAAGCTCAAGGTCGCCACCGTCTCGCTCGCGGGCTGCTTCGGCTGCCACATGTCCTTTCTCGACATCGACGAGCGCCTGCTGCCGCTGCTCGAACTCGTCGAGTTCGACCGCTCGCCGCTCACCGACATCAAGCACTGCGGCCCCTGCGACATCGGCCTCATCGAGGGCGGGGTGTGCAACGCCGAGAACGTGCATGTGCTGCGCGAATTCCGCGCCAACTGCAAGGTGCTGATCGCGCTCGGCGCGTGCGCGGTCAACGGCGGGCTGCCTGCACAGCGCAATCACCTCGAGCTCGCCGACCTCCTGCAGGAGGTCTATCGAACCGGCCACGGTCTCGCCGAGGGCAGCCGCATTCCCGACGACCCCGAGCTGCCGCTGCCGCTCAACCAGGTCCATCCGGTGCATGAGGTGGTGAGGATCGATTACTTCTTGCCTGGCTGCCCGCCATCGGGCGACGCGATCTGGGCCTTCCTGACCCAGTTGATCGAAGGCAAGGACCCGAGCCTGGGACATGGGCTGCTGCACTATGACTGAAACCCCGAAAGGCTCGCGGCTCGCGCCGCTCCTGCAGGAAGCTCGAGCACCTCGCTTTTCGGCAGGAGTGGCGCAAGCCGCGAGCCTCTCACTGACGACGATATCCAAATGAGCTTTCAACTCGAAACCGCCACAGTCGCCAGCGATACCTTGCGCCGTATCGCAATCGACCCCGTCTCGCGCGTGGAAGGCCACGGCAAGGTCACCATCCTGCTCGACGAGGACAACAAGGTGCACCAGGTGCGCCTGCACATCGTGGAGTTCCGCGGCTTCGAGCGCTTCATCCAGGGGCGGCCGTACTGGGAAGTGCCGGTGATGGTGCAGCGCCTGTGCGGCATCTGCCCGGTGTCGCACCACCTCGCCGCGAGCAAGGCGCTCGACCTCGTCGTCGGCGCCGCACGCGTCACGCCGACCGCCGACAAGATGCGCCGCCTGATGCACTACGGCCAGATCCTGCAGTCGCACGCGCTGCACTTCTTCCACCTGTCCTCGCCCGACCTGCTGTTCGGCTTCGGCTCCGAGCTCGGTCGGCGCAACATCGTCGGCGTGGCACAGCAATATCCCGACATCGCGAAGAAAGGCATCCTGCTGCGCAAGTTCGGCCAGGAGGTGATCCGCCTCACCGCCGGCAAGCGCGTGCATGGCACCGGCGCGGTACCGGGGGGCGTCAATCGCGCGCTGAGCGCCGACGAACGCAAGCTCCTGCTCGCCGATGCCTACCAGATGATCGCCTGGAGCCGCGACGCGGTGCGCATCATCAAGGAACTCCACCAGCAGGACCGCGCGCTCTACGACCACTTCGGCACCGTGCGCTCGAGCTTCATGGGCCTGGTCGCGCCCGACGGCAGCCTCGACCTCTACCACGGCGTGCTGCGCGCCAGGGACGCCGACGGCAGGATCCTCTTCGACCAGGTGGACTACCAGACTTACGACCGCCTCATCACCGAGGAGGTCAAGCCCTGGAGCTACATGAAGTTTCCCTACTTCACGTCGATGGGCCCGGAGGCGGGCTGGTACAAGGTCGGCCCGCTCGCGCGCGTGCAGAACTGCGACAGCATCCCCACGCCGTTTGCCGAGCACGAGCGCCGCGAACTCGTCGCGTACGCCGGCGGCAAGCCGCTGCACGGCAGCCTGGCCTTCCACTGGGCGCGCATGATCGAGATGCTCTTCGCCGCCGAGACCATCAAGGACCTGCTTCACGACGACGACCTCTCCGGCACCGAGCTCATGACGAGCGGCGAGCGCCGGCGCGAGGGTGTGGGCGTGATCGAGGCCCCGCGCGGCACCCTCTTCCACCACTACCAGGTGGGCGACGACGACCTCGTCACCATGGCCAACCTGATCGTCTCCACCACCAACAACAACCAGGCGATGAACACGGCGGTGCGCGAGGTCGCGAAGCAATACCTCCACGGCCAGGAGATCACCGAGGGACTGCTCAACCACATCGAGGTCGCCATCCGCGCCTTCGACCCCTGCCTGTCCTGCGCCACCCACGCGCTCGGGCAGATGCCGCTGGAGGTCACGCTGGTGGATGCCGAGGGCACGGAGCTGGACCGGAAATACAAGGCATGAGCGCGCCGGTGCTGGTCTTCGGATGGGGAAATCCGAGCCGCGGCGACGACGCGCTCGGGCCGCTGTTCGTGGAGGCGGTCGAGGCGATGAAGCTGCCGGGGATCGAGTGCCTGACCGATTTCCAGCTCCAGGTCGAGCATGCGCTGGATCTGCGTCGCCGTAGCCGGATCCTGTTCGTCGATGCATCCGGTACGGCACGGCCGCCTTTCGAATTCCAGCCGATCGCAGCGGCCCGCGACGACAGCTTCACCACCCACTCGGTCTCGCCGCAGAGCGTGCTACAGGTGTTCGAGGACCTCGAGGGCCGGCCCGCGCCGCCCAGTTGGTTGCTCGCCATCCGCGGTGACTCATGGGAGCTCGGCACCGCGCCAGCCCCCTCCGCCAACGCCAACCTGCGCGCCGCCATCGCGGCCTTCACGGCCTGGCTCCCCGACCTGTAGAAGCGGCGCAAGCCGCGAACTCGGCGGACTCATTATCGACGTGGGTGGGACGGCCGACGCCGCATTCGCGCCTGGCGGCGCTCCTGCAAGAAACGGCGCGCTTGCGGGTGTCGTGTGGGAGCGGCGCGAGCCGCGATTCCTGCGTGCGGGGAATCGACGTGGGTGGGACGGTCGACGCTGCATTCGCGCCTGGCGGCGCTCGTACAGGGATGCGACTTACCTTCCCGCTTACAACCCGCGCAACTGCTCCAGGGCCTCCTCCACGCGCTCGACCGCGATCACCTTCAGGCCCTCGATCGGATGCTTCGGCGCATTGGCGCGCGGAACGATGGCGGTGTCGAAGCCGAGCTTGGCGGCTTCCTTCAGGCGCTCCTGGCCACGCGGTGCGGGCCGGATCTCGCCGGCGAGACCGACCTCGCCGAACACCGCGAGGCCGCGCCGAAGCGGGCGGTCGCGCAGCGAGGAGACGATCGCGAACAGGATCGCGAGGTCGGCGGCCGGCTCGGTGATCTTGACGCCGCCGACCGCATTCACGAAAACGTCCTGGTCGAAGCAGACCACGCCGGCGTGACGGTGCATGACCGCGAGCAGCATCGCCAGGCGGTTCTGCTCCAGGCCCACCGACAGCCGGCGCGGGTTGGGGCTCTGCGACGAATCGACCAAGGCCTGCACCTCGACCAGCAGCGGGCGCGTGCCCTCCTGGGTGATCAGCACGCAGCTGCCGGCGACCTGCTGCGAGTGCTGCGACAGGAAGATCGCGGAGGGATTGGACACACCGCGCAGGCCGCGCTCGGTCATGGCGAACACGCCGAGCTCGTTGACCGCGCCGAAGCGGTTCTTGAAGGCGCGGATCAGGCGGAAGCTGGAGTGCGTGTCGCCCTCGAAGTACAGCACGGTGTCTACGATGTGCTCGAGCACGCGCGGGCCGGCGAGCGTGCCGTCCTTGGTGACGTGGCCGACCAGGATCAGGCTGGTTCCGCTCTGCTTGGCAAAGCGGGTGAGCTGGGCGGCGCATTCGCGCACTTGGGCGACCGAGCCGGGGGCGGACTGCAGGGTCTCGGAATAGACGGTCTGGATCGAGTCGATGACCGCCACGCGCGGGCGCGCCTCGCGCAGGGTGTGGAGGATGCGTTCGAGGTTGATCTCGGCGAGCATCTGCAGGGGCGACTGCGGTAACTGCAGGCGCTGGGCACGCAGCGCGACCTGCTCGCCCGACTCCTCGCCGCTGACGTAGATGACGCCGCCCGCCTTGGTGCCCTTGCCCGTCGCGCCCTCGCTGCCAGCCGACGCACTCGTCGCGGCCAGGTTGGAGAGCGCCTGCAGCAGCAGGGTGGATTTTCCGATACCCGGGTCGCCGCCGATCAGCACCACGCCGCCGGCGACCAGGCCGCCACCGAGCACGCGGTCGAACTCGTCGAGACCGGTGGGCTGGCGGGGTTCTTCGCGGGGTTCGAGCGCGGACAGGGGCTGCAGCCGGCTGGTCTCGCCGGCGAGCGCGGCGAAGCGGCTGCCCGCAGCCGGCGCTGCGGGCTCGAGCACGGTTTCGACAAGGGTGTTCCAGGCCTGGCACTGCGGGCACTGGCCTTGCCAGCGCACGGCCTGCGCACCGCATTCGGTGCAGACGAAAGCGGATTTCTGCCGTGCCATCAGGGTCTTCCGTAACTGCGTCAGGGCCCCGGCCGCGGCCGGAGCAAAAACTTGCGGGGAATCAGTCCTGCTCGGTCGCGATGCGGGCGAACTCCTCGCAGACGTGGTCGGCGAAGGCGTTGATCAGGCGCGAGCGGAACTTGTCGCGTGGCAGGATGACCTCGAGCGGGGTGTGCAGCCGCGGCTGCAGCGGGATCGCCACCAGCCTGCCCTCTTCCACGTCGCGCCGGATCGCGCGCCCGGAGGCGATCGCGAAGCCGAGGCCCGCGGCCGCGAGCTGCTTGACCGCGGCGAGGCTGCCGAGTTCGGCGCACAGGGTGATCTGGCTGCCGGCGATGCCGGCGGCCTCGAAGAACTCGTCGGCGATCTGGCGGATGCCGTTGCCAGGGTCGCGGTCGATGAAGGGGTGGCCGACCAGGTCGCGGGCGGTGAGCTCCTTGAACTTCGCCAGCGGGTGGCCGGGGCTGCAGATCACCAGGAGGTCGTCGCGCGCGGCGCTGCGGCGTTCGATGCTGGGCTGCTCGGTGGCGATCTCGATGAGGCCGAGGTCGAGATCGCGCGCGGCGACGCGATCCTCGGTGAGCTTGGAGGTTCCGACCACCACGCGCGGCAGCACGCCGGGGTAGCGGCGCTTGAAGCTCTCCAGCACCTGCGGCAGCCAGTAGGCGGCGATCGTCGTGCTGGTGCCGATGCGCAGCTGGCCGGCGAGCTCGTCGGTGAGTTCGGAGACGCGCGAGTCGAGCTCGGCCGACAGACCGAGGATGCGCTCGGCGTAGGCGAGCACGAGCTCGCCCGCGGCGGTGAGCGTGATCTTGCCGTGCCCGCGATCGAGCAGGCGGGTGTCGAAGTGTTCCTCGAGCTGCTTGATCTGGAAGGTGACGGCCGGTTGCGTCATGTGGAGGTGTTCCGCGGCTCGGGTGAACGAGCCGTGCTTCGCAACCGCGTGGAAAACCTGGAGTCTGCGATCTGCCATGGCGTGGATAAGTACGTTTTATTTACGTGAATTAAAGCACAAACCGGCGCATTCAGGTGGATCCCTGCGCGTTCATCCCGAGAACCTGCTCGCTGCGGCCTCAAACCGTTGCCATACGGGCATCTGCGCGCCCTCGCACAAGCGCTGCGCGAGATCATCACAGGGCAATCCGCTTCGTGATATAAACCGCGCTTCGACCTTCCGCCGCGACCCGACGATGCCGCTCGGCTTCTACATCATCATGGCAGCGCAGTTCTTCTCCGCGCTGGCCGACAACGCCTTGCTGATCATCGCCATCGCCATGCTCCGGGACATGGCGGCCCCCTCCGAATACGAGCCGCTGCTCAAGCTCTTCTTCACCGTCTCCTACGTCGCGCTCGCCGCCTTCGTCGGCGCCTTCGCCGATTCGATGCCCAAGTGGCGAGTGATGCTGATCAGCAACACGATCAAGATCGGCGGCTGCCTGATGCTTTTCCTGGGTACGCATCCACTCTTCGCCTACGCGGTGATCGGACTGGGCGCGGCGGCCTACTCGCCGGCGAAGTACGGCATCCTCACCGAGTATCTGCCCCACCGCCTGCTGGTGGTGGCCAACGGCTGGATCGAGGGCCTCACGGTGGCGGCGATCATCGTCGGCACCGTGATCGGCGGGATCATGATCCGTGGCGACGTCTCCACCTGGCTGATGGGGCTGGGCCTGCCCGGCGCCGGCTCGGCCTTCGGCGCGGCGGTGCTGGTGGTCGGCACCCTGTACCTGGTGGCGGCGATCTTCAACATGTACATCCCCGACACCGGGGTGGACCACAAGCCGCTCAAGAGCAATCCGCTCTACCTGCTGCACGACTTCAACCACTGCCTGCGCCTGCTCTGGCGCGACAAGCTCGGGCAGATCTCGCTCGCGGTCACCACGCTGTTCTGGGGCGCAGGCGCGACGCTGCAGTTCATCGTGATCAAGTGGGCCGAGCACAACCTGGGCATGAACCTGTCGCAGGCCTCGATGCTGCAGGGCGTGGTGGCGCTCGGCGTGGCCACCGGCGCGGTGCTGGCGGCGCGCTACATCACGCTCCGGCGCGCGGTGAACGTGATCCCGCTCGGCATCGCCATGGGCCTCGGAGTGATGATCATGGTCGGCGTCACCGAGGCCTGGGTCGCGATGGCGCTGATGGTGATCGTGGGCGGGCTGGCAGGCTTCTTCGTGGTGCCGATGAACGCCCTGCTGCAGCACCGCGGCCACATCCTGATGGGCGCCGGGCACTCGATCGCCGTGCAGAACTTCAACGAGAACCTGTCGATCCTGATGATGACCGGCACCTATGCGCTGCTGATCGTGCTCGGCCTGTCGATCAACACCGTGATCGTGCTGTTCGGGCTCTTTGTCGCCGGCACCATGCTGCTGGTGAAGCGCCGCCACGAAGCCAACCAGCGCGAATTCGACAACGTGGCGCTGCTCGAGGATCGCCCGCACTGAGGCCGGGCGGCCTTCGCCCCCGGCCCGCCCGGCACCCCGCCACCGCCTTCACCCCGTCTCGGCGATCAGCCGGCGCGCGAAGCAGAGGTCTTCCCATGCCTTGGCCTTGTCCTGCGGATTGCGCAGCAGATAGGCCGGATGGTAGGTGACCACGACCGGAGTGCCCGCGCGCTCGAAGCGCTTGCCGCGCGCGGCCGAGATTGCGATCTCGCGATCGAGCAGGGCCTGGGCGGCCGGACGGCCGAGCGCGACCAGCAGCTGCGGCTGCACGAGCGCGATCTGGCGATCGAGATACGGCTGGCAGGCGGCGATCTCGCCGCGTTCTGGAGTGCGGTTGTGTGGCGGTCGGCACTTGACCGCATTTGCGATATAGACGTCTTCTCCGCGCTTCAGCCCGATCGCCGCGAGCATGTTGTCGAGCAGGCGCCCGGCCTGGCCGACGAAGGGCTCGCCACGCTGGTCCTCCTCCGCGCCCGGCGCCTCGCCCACCAGCATCCAGCGTGCCTGGCGGTCGCCCACGCCGGGCACGGCCTGCTTGCGGCGCTCGCACAGCCCACAGGCCTTGCAATCGCGGATCTCGGCTTCGAGCGCGTCCCATTCGAGCGTGGAGATGCGGGCGCCGCGAGCCGGATCCGGCGCCGCAGGCGCAATGCGAACGGCTGCGGGCGTCGAAGCGTCCGCGGGCTGGGGGCGCGCGGCACGGTGCGGGCCGGCTTGGAACGCAACGCTCGATCGCGGTCCGGCAGCCCGGGCCGGTGCGGCTGGGGGAGGATTCGGCGTACGCGGCACCTCGACCCGGGGCGAGGCGGTCGCGTCGGTTTCGGTCGATGCAGGCTCGGCCGCTTCACGCTCCGCATCATCCGCTTCGGAGACCTCCGCCTTCCGCGTGCGCAGGCGCCAGATCGGGCCGAGCCCCATCTCGCGCAGCACCGCGTCGCGGCGGGAGGACAGGCGCGGCGACATCACAGCGCCCGCCTCATCACGATCGCGTCCTCGCGCCCACCCGCCGCGGGGTAATACCCGCGCCGGCGACCGATCTCGACGAAGCCGCTGCGCGCGTAGAGGCGCAGCGCCGCGGCGTTGGAAGGCCGCACCTCGAGGTAGAAATCCCGCGCGCCGCGCGTCTTCGCCCCTTCGGCCAGCCAGTCGAGGAAGCGCTTGCCCAGCCCCCTGCCCTGCAGCTCGCCGACGATGCCGATGTCGAGCAGATGCGCTTCGTCGAGCACGTTCATCACGACCGCGTAGCCGGAAGGGACACCGTCGCAGGACAGGATCCAGGCGTCGTAGCCGCTGGCCAGCGAGTCGGCGAAATTGCCGCGCGACCAGGGATGGGCATGGAGCTCCGCCTCGCGCGCGCCGACCCAGTCGAGGTCTCCCTCGCCCATCGGCGCAAAGGCCAGCGCCAGCATCAGGCACGCCCTCCGCGCGCGAGTCGCTCGGCGGTGGTGAAGGCGACCTTGTCGCGCACGTAGAGCGGCGCGGCCTGCTCGGGGGCCACCAGCCCGCCTTCGCGCGCCTGGATCGCCCCGAGGCGGGCAATCTCTTCCGCACGCGGGTGAAGGTCGGGCTGGCAGGCGACGAGACGCCCTGCAGTGCGCGCCTCGAGTTCCTCCGGCCAGGCGCGGAAGGCCGACCCGGCAGCGCTCCACTGGCCGGAGGGCAGCTCGAGATCCAGCGGCGCGCAACAGCGCGGCATGCCCTGCGGCTGCGGCACCCCTTCGGTGTCGGTCACGAAACTCGCCCAGTAGATCTCGCCCATGCGCGCATCGGTGGCCGCCAGCACCCGCGGCGCGCCGACCTGGAGCGCGAGCGCCTGCAGGCTGCCGACCACGGCCACGCCGAGATCCGCTGCCAGCGCGATGCCTTGCGCGACACCGCAAGCCAGCCGCAGCCCGGTGAAGGCACCGGGACCGGCGCCGAAGGCGACCGCGTCCAGCCGCGCCACGGCGAGCCCGGTCTCGGCAAGGAGTTCGCGCAGGTCGCGCAGCACCGCCTCGGAGTGATTGGCCGCGCCCTGGATGCGGCGGACGAGCAGCTCGTCACCATGCAGCAACGCGACGCTGCCGTGTTCGGTGGCGGTTTCGATGGAGAGGATGTTCATGGGGCCGCCATTCTACCGGGAGCGCGCCGGTTCGTTGCGGCCGCGGTTGTCACGCGGCGGCATCGACAGGGGCGAACGAAGACCGCGACCGCATGCGGGTGCGGGTATCCCGACTGCCGGATTGCCGAGTGCTCAGCGCTGCGGCTTGCGCCCCGATTCCTCGCGGTAGGCGCCGCGCGCGGCGTCGCGCATGTGGCGCCGCAGGTCGCTGCGCTCCTCCTCGCTCATGCGCCGGCGCTCGCGCGCGCCCTCGCGCTCGTTGCGCTGGTCGCTCAGGGTGTCGCGCCATTCCTGCCGGTCCTCTGCTCCCGCCGGACGCAAGCGTTGCGCCTGCTCCTCTCCACCGACGATGAAGCGTAGCTGCGCGCTGGCCGTGGTGGGCGCGAAGACGAAGAACGCCAGCAAGCCGCAAACGAGGTAAGCGCGCACGCACGGCCGGCAGGCAAGGTGCTGCGCGGGATGCCGGAAGGCGCGGGAAACGCGGAAAGGGGTCATGAGAGCACGACGTCGGCCCCTACGGCCTCGAGGAGGCACGGAACCGACGCAGGAAAGCGATGACCGCACCTTACGGCAAACCGCCCGGTGCGCAAAGCCTTCGCGGGCCTGATCGCGACTGCTTTGTAAGCCGATATTGCCTCTCCGTCCCCGCCTTACGAAGGCTTACCGGGAGCCCCCCGCGACCGGCCCCGGGAAGGCTGGCACCCTGCCGCGAGTCAGGCTAGCATTCCGTTCATGAACCAGAAAAACCGCTATCGCATTCTCGTGGTGGATGACGACGCGCGCCTGCGCGAGTTGCTGTCCCGATACCTTCAGGAACAAGGCTTTTCGGTGAAGGCCGTCGGCGATGCGCCGATGATGGATCGCGCCCTGCACCGCGAGCATTACGACCTGATCGTGCTCGACCTGATGCTGCCCGGCGAGGACGGGCTGTCGATCTGTCGCCGGCTGCGCGCGGCCGAGAACCAGATCCCGGTCATCATGCTCACCGCCAAGGGTGACGACGTGGATCGCATCGTCGGGCTGGAGATGGGCGCCGACGACTACGTCGCGAAGCCCTTCAACCCGCGTGAGCTGGTGGCGCGTATCCAGGCGGTGATGCGTCGCCAGCCCCACACCCTGCCGGGCGCGCCCACCCCCGAGGACGAGATCGTCGCGTTTGGCCGGGTCAAGGTGAACCTGGGCACCCGCGTGCTTGTCCGCGATGGCGAGGAGATTCAGCTCACCACCGGCGAATTCTCGCTGCTCAAGGTGCTGCTAACCCACCCGCGCCAGCCGCTGTCCCGCGACAAGTTGATGGAACTCGCGCGCGGGCGCGAGTACGGTGTGTTCGACCGGGCGATCGACGTCCAGGTCTCGCGCCTGCGCAAGCTGGTCGAGGACGATCCCGCCAAGCCGCGCTACATCCAGACCGTGTGGGGTTTCGGCTACGTCTTCGTGCCCGATGAGCAAAAGGGCGGCGAGGACAACGGCGGGCAGCCGGACACCCCGGCCGGCGGCGAGGACTGATGGCGGGCACGGTCGAGGCAGCGGGCGGGCCGGCGCGGCCCCGCCTGCTGCCGAGCACCCTGCTCTGGCAGACCTTCCTGCTCGTCGCGCTGCTGCTGATCGTCGCCCTCGGCAGCTGGGTGCAGATCTTCCGCTACTTCCAGGAGCCGGCGCGCTCGCGCGACGTGGCGCAGATGGTGGTTTCGGTGATCAACCTCACCCGCACCGCGCTGATCAATGCCGACTTCGACCGTCGCATGGATCTGCTGATCGACCTCGCCGCCCTGGAAGGCATCCGCATCTATCCCGCCGAGGCCACCGACGAGCTCGCGCCGCTCGCCGACACCCGGCCCTTGCGCTTGCTCACTGCCGACGTACGTCGGCAGCTCGGCGACCATACCCGCTTCGCCTCGCGCTGGAAGACGCTGGACGGCTTCTGGGTGAGCTTCCGTCTCGATCCGGACGACGCCAACGATGAATACTGGGTGATGCTGCCGCCCGAGCGTATCGAGAACCCGGACGATTTCGGCTGGCTCGGCTGGGGGGGGGGGCGCGCTGCTCGCCGCCCTGCTCGGCGCCTTCCTGATCGTTGCCCGGGTGAGCGCGCCCCTGCGCCAGCTCGCGCGCGCGGCGCGCATGGTGGGCAGCGGCGAGCGCCCGCCTCCGCAGCCCGAGAGCGGCCCGCAGGAGATTGCGCTGGTGGCGCGCGCCTTCAACCAGATGGCGGGCAACCTCGCGCGCATGGACGAGGACCGCGCGCTGATCCTCGCTGGCGTCTCCCACGACCTGCGCACGCCGCTCGCGCGCCTGCGCCTGGGTATCGAGATGTCGGGTGCGCCCGACGACGAGGTCACCGCGATGGTCGCGGACATCGGCGAAATGGATCGCATCATCGGCCAGTTCCTCGACTTCGGCCGCGGCGACGCGCAGGAACCCACCGCGGCCATCGATCTCGCCACCCTGGCGCGCGAGGTCACCGAACCGTACCGGTTGCGCGGCGTGGATCTTCGCCTGGAGGTCCCGGAGAGCCTGTTCGTACAGGCGCGCGCCCTGTCGATCCGGCGCGCGCTCGCCAACCTGATCGACAACGCCCTGCGCTACGCGGGCGGGAACGCGCCGCTGGAGGTGACGGTCTCCATCGAGGACGGGCAGGCACGCATCGAGGTCGCCGACCGCGGACCGGGCATCCCCGAGAGCGAGATCGAGCGCATGCGCCAGCCCTTCACCCGGCTCGAGAAGGCGCGCAGCAACACGAAGGGCGCCGGCCTGGGCCTGGCGATCGTGGATCGGGTGATGCGCGCCCACCAGGGCCGCCTCGAGCTGTCCGCCCGCGATGGCGGCGGTCTGCGCGCGGCGCTCTGCCTGCCGCTCGCGGCTCCCGCCGGGGAACAGGATAGAATGCGGCGCTCCGCGCACAGCGAACCGGACCGACCATGAAATTCCTCTTCGATCTCCTGCCGGTGATCCTTTTCTTCGCCGCCTACAAGATCGGCGGCGCCAACCCCGAAGCCTCGCATGCCTTCGCTGCCGGCTGGCTGGGCGACGGCATCGCGGTCTCGCAGGCGCCCATCCTGATCGCGACCTTCGTCGCCATCCTCGCCACCTTCCTGCAGATCGCACTGGTGTGGCTCAAGCACCGCAAGGTGGACACCATGCTGTGGATCAGCCTGGCGATCATCGTCGTATTCGGCGGCGCCACCCTCTTCTTCCACAACCCCACCTTCATCAAGTGGAAGCCGACCGCGCTCTACTGGCTGTTCGGCGTGGTGCTGCTCGGCTCGGCCTCGCTGCTCGGACGCAACCTCATCCGCACCATGCTGGAGGCCCAGATCAAGCTACCGGACCCGGTTTGGGCGCGGCTCAACCTCGCCTGGGCCGGTTTCTTCATCGCGATGGGCGTGCTCAACCTTTGGGTCGCCTACAACTTCAGCGAAGAAGCCTGGGTCGACTTCAAGATGTTCGGCGGCATGGGGCTGATGCTCGCCTTCGTGCTCGCCCAGGGTTTCTACCTGTCCCGTCACATGGAAGAGGAAAGCAACTGATGCTCTACGCCCTGATCGGAGAGGACGCTCCCGGCGCGCTCGAGACGCGCCTCGCGGTGCGCCCGCAACATGTCGCCCGCCTCGAGGCATTGCGCGACGACGGCCGCCTGTTGCTGGCCGGGCCGATGCCCGCGATCGACTCGCCCGACCCCGGCCCGGCGGGCTTCGCCGGCAGCCTGATCGTCGCCGAGTTCGACTCGCTCGCCAGCGCCGAGGCCTGGCTTCGGGACGACCCCTACGTGCGCCAGGGCGTGTTCGTACGGACCACCGTGCGCCCGTTCCGGAAGACGCTGCCGTGAGCGCGACGAGGGTCGAGCGCATCCGCGCCGCGCTGCAGGAACGCTTCGCACCGACACGCCTCGAGATCGGCGACGACAGCGCGCTGCACGCCGGGCACGCGGGTGCGCGCGAGGGAGGCGGACATTATCGGGTTTTCATCGTCTCGGAAGCTTTCCAGGGCTGCAGCAGAGTCGTCCGGCAGCGTATGATCTACGACGCGGTCGGGGACATGATGCACAAGGACATCCATGCCCTCGCCATCCGCGCGCTAACGGCCGCAGAGGCCGAATCACAAGGACATTGAAGGAATCTCCATGAAACATTTCCCGAGCCGTCTCGCCATCACCCTGCTTGCCGGCTTCCTCGCGCTGCCCGCCCTCGCCGCATCCCCGGTCGCCAAGGTCAATGGAGTCGCGATTCCCGGCGAGCGTTCCGACGCCATGCTGGCCGAGCAGCGCGCCCAGGGCGCGCCCGACGGTGAACAGCTGCGCAATGCGGTGCGCGAGGAACTGATCCGCCGCGAGGTACTGAGCCAGGAAGCCGGCAAGAGGGGCCTGGACAAGAAGGCGGACGTGAAGGCGCAGATGGAGATGGCCCGCCAGGCCATCCTGATCCGTGCCTACCTGCAGGACTACGTGCGCACGAACCCGGTCGACGACGCCGAGCTGAAGAAGGAATACGAGGCCATCAAGGGCCGCATGGGCGACAAGGAATACAAGCCCCGCCACGTGCTGGTCGAGACCGAAGACCAGGCCAAGGCGATCATCGCCCGCCTGCAGGGCGGTACCGCCTTCGAGGAAGTCGCCAAGGAGTCGCGCGACCCGGGCTCCAAGGAGCGCGGCGGCGAGCTCGGCTGGAGCAACCCCGCCATGTACGTGAAGCCGTTCTCGGATGCGATGGTCCAGCTCCAGAAGGGCAAATACACGACGACGCCCGTCAAGAGCGATTTCGGCTATCACGTGATCCAGCTCGACGACGTGCGCGACGTGCAACCGCCGCCGTTCGAGGAGGTCAAGCCGCAACTGCAGCAACGCCTGCAGCAGCAGAAGATCGAGCGCCACGTGCTCGATCTGCGCGAGAAGGCCAAGGTCGAGTAAGCGCCCGTCCTGTCCGCGCCTTCCGACGCTCCTGCGTGGAAGGCGCGAACACGAACACAAGAAAAACCCGCTGCCGGGCAAGTGCCCGCAGCGGGTTTTTTTCGCTCGGTTGCTCCGGCGCTTCCACGCCGGGCAATATCCGGTCAGAACAGCTCTTCGGTCAGCTCCAGCGCGCCCGGGGCGCCATTGACGACCGTGTAGGCCAGACCGCCGGCCTGCGCGAGCACGTGGTCGGCATAGAAGCGCGCGGTGACGATCTTGGCCTTGCAGAAGCCGGCATCGCCCTCGCCCGCCTCGAGCTTGCGCTTGGCCACCAGCGCGGCGCGCGCCATCTGCCAGCCGCCAGCCACGATGCCGAGCAGCTTCAGGAAGGGCACCGAACCGACCGAGGCCGCCTTGATGTCCTGGGAGTAGGTGGCGAGGATGTAGGCCACAGCCTCTTCCACGGCCGCGATGCCCTTGCCGAGCGCGCGCGCGATGGCTGCGAAGGCCTCGTCCTGCACGCCGGCCACTTCGGCCTCGACCGCGCGCATCATCTTCACAACGGCACCGACGGTGGCGCCGTTCTCACGGGCGATCTTGCGGCCGATCAGATCGTTGGCCTGGATGGCGGTCGTGCCCTCGTAGATCGTGGTGATGCGCGAATCGCGGAAGTGCTGCGCCGCGCCGGTCTCCTCGATGAAGCCCATCCCGCCGTGCACCTGCACGCCGTCCGAGGTCACGTCGATCGAGTTCTCGGTGCACCAGCCCTTGACCACCGGGATCATCAGGTCGACGAAGGCCTGATTCTGCGCACGCACAGCCTCGTCGGCGTGGTGATGCGCCTTGTCGAAGGCGGCGCCGACGACGTAGGCGAGTGCACGCATGGCCTCGGTCTTGCTCTTCATGTTCATGAGCAGGCGACGCACGTCGGCGTGATGCAGGATGTTGACCTTCGGACCGCCGCGCACGCCGGCGTCGGTGCCCTGGATGCGATCCTTGGCGTACTGCAGCGCGTGCTGGTAAGAGCGCTCGGACAGCGCGAGGCCTTCCATGCCGACCGCGAAGCGGGCTTCGTTCATCATGATGAACATGTACTCGAGGCCGCGGTTGGGCTCGCCGACCAGAGTACCGATCGCGCCGCCCTTGTCGCCGAAGGCGAGCACGGCGGTGGGGCTGGCGTGGATGCCGAGCTTGTGCTCGATCGACACGCAATGCACGTCGTTGCGCGCGCCCAGGCTGCCGTCGGCGTTGACCATGAACTTGGGCACGACGAACAGCGAGATGCCCTTCACGCCCTCGGGCGCGTCCGGCAGACGGGCGAGCACGAGGTGGATGATGTTGTCGGTGAGGTCGTGCTCGCCGTAGGTGATGAAGATCTTCTGCCCGAAGATCTTGTAGGTGCCGTCGCCCTGCGGCTCGGCCTTGGTGCGCACCGCGGCGAGGTCGGAGCCGGCGTTCGGCTCGGTCAGGTTCATCGTGCCGGTCCACTCGCCGGCGATCATCTTGGGGAGGTAGAGGTTCTTCTGCTCGTCGGTGCCGCGCAGCATCAGGGCCTCGATGGCGCCGCTGGTCAGCATCGGGCACAGCGAGAAGGCCATGTTGGCCGACTTCCACATTTCCATGACCGCGGTGGCGAGCAGCTTGGGCAGGCCCTGGCCGCCGTATTCCGGATCGCACGGCAGCGCGGTCCAGCCCGACTCGGCGAACTGCGTGTAGGCGTCCTTCCAGCCCGGCGCGGTGGCGACCTCGCCATTGTTCCACTTGGCGCCTTCCTGATCGCCGGTCCAGTTCAGCGGAGCGAGCACGCCGCTGGCGAACTTGTCGGCTTCTTCCAGGATCGCGTCCACGAGGTCGGCCGAGACCTCCTCGTTGCCGGGCAACTGCATGACTTCGTCGAGACCGGCGAGCTCACGCATCACGAACTGCATGTCGCGGATGGGGGCGTTGTATTGACTCATTGTTGCGCTCCGGAAAAGGTTGAACAGCCCTACTTGTCGAGCAGATAGCGGCGATCGTCGAATGCACTCACCCATTCGGGCCGATACACCACCATCAGCGTGATGATCGCGCCGCTGATCCAGCCCTCGGAAAACCCGAGCAGCAGGAAGAACGGCAGGTAGTCGCTCCACAGGAAATCTGCGGAATACGCGCCCGACAGCGCCAGCACGGACGAGGCGGTCAGCCCCTGTGCGATTGCGGTCAGCGCGGAACCGGCAAAGCCGGTCACGAAAATGAAGATGAAGAAATGCGCCGGGAGCAGGCGCTCGATCAGGCGATGCAGACCGCTCGCGACGGAAACCGGAACCAGCACCATGAGCACGAAGTTGGCGGGCCAGTCGCCCCACTCCAGCGCGCCGTTGAGGGTGATCCCGCACAGCGCGAGCGCGAGCGCGGCGATCGCCTTCCACGGCCCGAGCGCGAGGGTTGCCGCCATCGCCCCGAGCAGATGCAGGTTAAGCCCCGGCTTGACCCCGGCCTTCATGCTCCAGATCAGCGTGAGGCACACCGCGAAGCCGAGCAGCAGGTTCAGATGCACCCCGCCGGCGAGCTCCCTCCACGGCAGCTTGCGCGCGAGCGCGAGCAGTCCCAGCGCGGCGAGCGCGAACACCACCCCCTGAACGTCTGCCGAAAGCAGCGCCGCCGGGAGATCCATGCCCGCGCTCCTCGCGCCCGGTCAGAGCGCCCCGGTCAGTTCCGGCACCACCTGGAACAGATCGCCCACCAGGCCGTAGTCGGCGACCTGGAAGATCGGCGCTTCGGGATCCTTGTTGATCGCCACGATCACCTTGGAGTCCTTCATGCCGGCCAGGTGCTGGATCGCGCCCGAGATGCCGACCGCGATGTAGAGCTGCGGCGCGACGATCTTGCCGGTCTGGCCGACCTGGTAGTCGTTGGGCACGTAGCCCGCGTCCACCGCGGCGCGCGAGGCGCCGAGCGCGGCGCCGAGCTTGTCGGCGAGCGGCTCGAGCAGCTTGTGGTAGTTGTCGCCGCTGCCCAGGCCGCGGCCGCCGGAGACGATGACCTTGGCCGCGCCCAGTTCGGGGCGCGCGCTCTTGACGATCTCGCGACCGACCAGCGCGGTCACGCCGAGGTCGGCCGCCGCCGCGACCGCCTCCACCGGCGCGGCGTTGCCGCCGGCTTCGGCCGCGTCGAACGCGGTGGTGCGCACGGTGATCAGCTTGATCGCGTCGGCGCTCTTGACGGTGGCGAGCGCGTTGCCGGCGTAGATCGGGCGCACGAAGGTGTCGGCGGACTCGACCGCGACGATGTCGCTGATCTGCGCCACATCCAGCAGCGCGGCCACGCGCGGCAGCATGTTCTTGCCCGCCGGCGTCGCCGGTGCGAGCACGTGGCTGTAGCCGCCCGCCAGACCCTTCACCAGCTCGGCGACGTTCTCCGCGGTCTGCGCCTCGTACTGCGGCGCGTCGCACACCCGCACCTTGGCGACGCCGGCGACCTTCGCCGCCGCTTCGGCCGCGGCTGCGCAACCGGCGCCGGCCACCAGCACATGGACGTCGCCGCCCAGCTTCGCGGCCGCGCTCACGGTGTTGAGCGTGGCCGCCTTGATCGATTGATTGTCGTGTTCAGCAATGACGAGAATGGCCATGTTCAGATCACCTTCGCAACGTTCTTGAGTTTGTCGATCAGCTGGGCCACGTCGGCCACGCGCTCGCCGGCGCTGCGCTTGGGCGGCTCGGCGACCTTCAGCGTGGCCAGACGCGGCGCGACATCCACGCCCAGGTCGGCCGGCTTCACGGTGTCGAGCGGCTTCTTCTTGGCCTTCATGATGTTGGGCAGCGTCGCGTAGCGCGGCTCGTTCAGGCGCAGGTCGGTGGTCACCACCGCCGGCAGCTTCACCGACAGGGTCTCGAGGCCGCCGTCGATCTCGCGCGTCACCGCGGCTTTCCCGTCGGCCAGCGTCACCTTGGACGCGAAGGTCGCCTGCGGCCAGCCCGCCAGCGCCGCCAGCATCTGGCCGGTCTGGTTGGCGTCGTCGTCGATCGCCTGCTTGCCGCAGATCACCAGCTGCGGCTGCTCCTTGTCGCACACCGCCTTCAGGAGCTTGGCGACCGCCAGCGGCTGCAGCTCGACATCGGTCTCGACCAGGATGCCGCGGTCGGCACCGATCGCCATCGCCGCGCGCAGGGTCTCCTGGCAGGCGCCCACGCCGCAGGACACCGCCACCACCTCGGTGGCCACGCCCGCTTCCTTCAGCCGCACCGCCTCCTCGACGGAGATCTCGTCGAAGGGGTTCATGCTCATCTTGACGTTGGCCAGGTCCACGCCGCTGCCGTCGGCCTTCACGCGAACCTTGACGTTGTAATCCACCACGCGCTTTACGGGTACGAGAATCTTCACTCTGACGCGCTCCTCTTCTTTGCAGGGGATGGTAGGCCCGAAATGCGGACCCGACTTTCGGATTATGTCACCGCCCTTGGCCGGTCGCACTGCTGCGCAGCAGCATTTCCATACGGCCAAGTATGGCGCATACGGTAGCGTATGGTCACCGAATCGTCAATACTACGCCGTATGGAAAACATTGTGAAAAAGCCGCGTACCCAGCTCGACCGTGCCGCCTGGATCGCAGGCGCCACCGAGGTGCTCGCCGAGGAAGGCATCGCGGGCTTGCGCGTGGAGGTGCTGGCGAAGCGGCTCAAGGTCACCAAGGGCAGTTTCTACTGGCATTTCACCGACCGCCGCGACCTGCTGATGGCCGTCCTCGCGCAGTGGAAGGAAGGTCGAATCCGCGACATCATCAAGCAGACGCGGGCACAGCCTGGCCGCGAGCTCGAGCAGATCTACCACGTCATCGACGTCTACAGCGCGAGCCGCAGCCGTCGCGGCATGATGATCGAGCTTGCCGTGCGCGACTGGGCGCGTCGGGACGCCGAGGCCGCGGCGATCGTCGCCGAGGTCGACGACGTCCGCCTGCGCTGCGCACGCGACCTCTTTCTCGCCTGCGGGGTGCCGATGGACGAGGCTTCCAGCCGCTGCATGCTGTTGTACGCTTACGTGTTCGGGGTCTCGCTGATGATCTACGAGAAATTCGATCGCGACGTCGTCCGGCTCAAGCGCGACATCGCCGACCTGATCGCGCGCTCGCCGTCGAGGGTGGTCGCTTAGCGCCTGCGCGGCAGCGCACGCGCCGAGCGATGCGCGCGCGCAGGCGTCGAGGGCGGAATCAGGCTCGACCGGAATGGCGCCTGGATTTCCTGCGCAACAATCCGAGCCCCAAGCCGAGCAGGGCGATCGTTGCGGGCTCCGGCACCGTTATCGCGGGAGCGTTCGTGCCACCGCCCGGGTTGTTGGTCCCCCCGGTGCCCGAACCCGAACTGGGCGCAGTGTCGGTCCACCACCGCGTGGAGCGGTCCGTCAACAACAGCCCACCAGTTGCGTACTCGAAAATCTGCACGCCGTTGAGATCGGTCTCGCTGAAGACGAAGACCGTGCTCCCGTCATCGTTCGTGCCCGTCAGCAGGCTGGTGGACCAGCCGTGGAGCTCCGCCGGATCGAGGCCGGCGAGGATGGAGTCGACTGCATCGTTTACGCCGATCTCCACCTTGGACGTGATCCGCGTCGCGGCCCGATACCAGTTGCCGCCCTCGTCCAGATACCAGTTTCCGACATCCCGCGTCTGCCCCATCCGCAGGTAGTAGCCGTCCGCCGAGCCGAGACCGGGGCCATTGGTATCCGAGTACATCCGCACGTCGTTCGTGAGGTCGCTCCCCCGCCCCGCAAGGGTGCGCGTGACCCCGTTGATGGTGACCGATGCGCTCATGAAGTAGGTGCAGCCGGGGGCTGCGGATCCGCATCCGTAGGCGGAGAGGGTCGGATCGGCGTTGCGATCGGATCCCAGCGAAGCAGAGTCCATGAGCCACGAGAAGGTCGCGGCGCGTCCGGTGAGGCTGGTGTTTGCCCCCAGGCCGAAGACGTTGGTCCGATCGGTCCCGTAGGCGAGATTGCCCGAAACCTCGAGGCGGATGAGCGCAGCTTGCGCGCTCGCTGAAAGGGTGGCGATGCCGATGGCGGCGAGCAGGGCCATTCCGTTTTTCATGTTGTTTTCTCCCGGTTGCGGGCGTACGAGGCCCGTCCAATAAGCGTTAACTCGAAATCTCGCGGCACAAGGGTATGCATTCATCACCGCGACGGTTCGGCTAAAGCAAATTTCGAACCAGGAAGCTCTTCCCCATCAATACAGACACTTGCCGAGTCGATCGAGTGGCTCGCGAAAAAAATGTAAAAAAAATCGACAAGCGGGCGCCGGGGATCTCGGCGCCCGCGTCGCCTATTCTTCTTCGAGGGGTGGCCAGTGCAGGACCTGGATGGCGTTGGCCGTGGTCACGTCCGCCACCTCTTCGGGCGCCATCCCTCGCAGCTCCGCCAGGATACCGGCGTAACGGGCGAGGTTCGCCGGCTCATTGCGCCTGCCGCGCGCCCATTCCGGCGCGATGTCGGGTGCATCGGTCTCGAGGACGATCGCCTCCAAGGGCAGCGAGGCGGCGAGCTCGCGGATCCGAGTGGATCCGCCGTAGCTCATCGATCCGCCAAAACCCAGCTTGAACCCCATCCCGATCAGGATGTCCGCCTGCTGGCGGCTGCCGTTGAACGCATGTGCGATTCCACCCGGGACCGGGATGCGGCGCAGTTGCGCGAGTATCGGATCGATCGCACGCCGCACGTGCAGGATCACCGGCAGTCCGTGGCGAGCGGCCAGGCGGAGTTGTGCGGTGAAGAACTCGAGCTGTACGCCGCGATCGACGTCGGTCACGTAATGGTCGAGGCCGATCTCTCCGACGGCGATCGCCCTGCCACGGTTCAGGCGCTGGTCGAGGAGTTCGAGGTCTTCCCGCGCCGCCCGCATCGTGTAGAGCGGGTGGATGCCGAGCGCATGAACGATGCCGCGATGGTCGTCGGCGAGCCGCTCGACCGCATCGAACCCCCGGCGCTCGACAGCAGGAACGACGAAGCGCCCTACCCCCGCGGCGCGCGCACGCGCGATCGCCTGCTCGCGGTCGTCGTCGAACTCCGCAGCATCGAGGTGGACGTGGGTGTCGATCAGCACCGGTCGCCTTCGCATTGCTCGACGGGGATGATCCCGACGCCGCTCAGCGCCCCTTGAACTCAGGTTTGCGCTTGGCGATGAAGGCATCGATGCCCTCGGCCGCGTCCTCGCACATCGCGTTGCAGGCCATGGTCTCGGAGGCGAGCTGGTAGGCGGCGTCCAGGCCCATCTCGAGCTGCTTGTAGAACATCTGCTTGCCCATGCGGATCGCCACCGGCGATTTGGCCAGGATGGACGCGGCCAGGCGGCCGACCTCCTCGTCGAGCTGGTCGGCCGGCACCACGCGGTTGATCAGCCCGCGCCGCTGCGCCTCGCGGGCGTCGATGAAATCGCCCGTCACCAGCATCTCGAAGGCCTCCTTGCGCCCCATGTTGCGCGACAGGCCGACGCCGGGCGTGGCGCAGAACAGGCCGACATTGATGCCCGACACCGCGAAGCGCGCGTGCTCGGCCGCCACTGCGAGATCGCACATCGACACCAGCTGGCAGCCCGCGGCGGTGGCGATGCTGTGCACCCGCGCGATCACCGGCTGGGGCAGCTCGGTCAGCTTCATCATGAACCTGCCGCACAGGCGGAACAGGCGCTGCTGGAATTCCAGCGTATGGTTGCCGCGCATCTCCTTGAGGTCGTGGCCGGCGCAGAAGGCCTTGCCTTCGCCGGCGATGACCACCACGCGCACCGTCTCGTCGCGTGCGATCTCATCCACCGCGGCGATCAGCGCCTCGAGCATCTCGAACGAGAGCGCGTTGAACTGCTGCGGACGGTTCAGCGTGAGGGTGGTCACGCCGCCGGCATCCTCGCGGCGCAGGATGGGGGCTTCGGCTGCGGCATCGGGGCGGAATTCGGCGTTCATGGTTCTCTCCTCGTGGTTTCGTGTTCGCAGGGCCATGTGGCCACGGGCGGCAACGTTAACGTCAACAAGCGCGCCACGCCAGCGCTTCGCGCAGCGCTCCGCCCATCACGATTCGTCGCGCCATGCGTCCGGGTGTGAGAAAACGCACACCTGCGCCCGCGCCGGCAGCCCAAACTGAGCAAGAAGCCACGGACAGCGACCCGAACGCAGGGAGTGCCGGCGCGTGAACCTGAGAACTCGATTTCTCCTCCTCATCTCCGCGCTCATCGTGGTCGGCTCGGTATCCGCATGGGCGGTGTTCCATCATCTTGCCCGGCAGATCGTCATGCAGTGGGGACAACGCGTCGCCGACATCCAGGTGCGCTACGACCGCGCCCGCCTCCTGCAACCGCTCGAACGCGAGATCGCGCTGGCGCGGCAGATGGCCGACTCGCTCGTGCTCAAACGCTGGGCACGCTCGCCCGTCGATCCGGCGCTCGAAGCCGAGGCAGTGCGCGAAATGGAGAACTTCCGCCGCAACTTCAGCTCCGGCAACTATTTCGTCGCGCTGCGCACCTCCGGGGCCTATTACCACAACAACGCCGGGGACGAGTTCGCCGGCCGCCAGCTGCGCTACCACCTCGACCCCGCCAAACCCGCCGACGCGTGGTTCTACAAGCTCGTCCAGGTCGGGCCCGACTTCCACCTCAACGTCAATCCCGATGCCGAACTGGGCGTCACCAAGCTGTGGATCGACGTCCTCATCCGCGACGGCGACGAGATCCTCGGCGTGGTCGGCACCGGCATCGAGCTGACACGCTTTCTGGACGAGATCGTGGACCTGCACCAGGACGGCGTGAGCACGCTGTTCGCTGATCTTTCCGGTGCGATCCAGCTTCACCGCGACGCGAAGCTCATCGACTTCGCCAGCCTGGTCAAGCCGGAAGGGCAGAAGAGCCTGGCGGACCAGCTGCTCGATCGCGAGTCCGACCGCGTGGCACTGCGCGAGACGATGAGTGCCCTGGCGGCGTCGGGCGACGGCGTTCCGCGGGTCCTGGACCGCTTTGTCGAGTCCGGCGGGCGGCGGACCCTGCTCGGAATCGCCTTCGTGCCCGAGATCGGCTGGTACGAGATCACCCTGCTCGACCTCGACGTACTGATGCCGGTGGCAGCCCTCACCCCGGTCGCAGTCGCCTTCGTCCTCACCCTGCTGGTCGCGCTCGTCCTCGTCCATCTGGTCCTGCGTCGCCTCATTCTCGACCCTCTGGGCAGGCTGGAGCAGGCCATGCTGCGGGTGCGCGACGGCGACCTCAGCCCCGCGCCGCTGGCGCAGGCGAGTGGAGAGATCGGGCGTCTCACCCAGCACTTCGAGGCGATGGCGGGCGCGATCCGGGCGCACACCGCGGAGCTCGAGGCCAAGGTGCGCGAGCGCACCGACGCCCTGCACCGGCTGGCGCGGATCGATCCGCTCACCAACCTGACCAACCGCCGCGGCATGAGCGAAATGCTGGAGGCCGAGATCATCCGCGCGGAACGCCAGGCCAGCCGCTTCGGCCTGCTGTGGCTGGATGTCGATCACTTCAAGGAGATCAACGACCGCCGCGGCCATGGTGCCGGCGACGAGGCGCTGACGAGGCTGGCGCGTGTCCTGGAAGGATGCCTGCGCCCCTACGACCGCGCCGCACGTTGGGGTGGCGACGAATTCCTCGTGCTGCTCTCGCCTTGCGACGCGGCCACGCTGGAGGCGATCGCCCACCGCGTCCGCGCCGACATCGAGCACGGCAGCGCGGCCTGCGGCGAACGCGTCACGGTCACCATCGGCGCCTGCCTGGCGGAACCGGGCGAGACCCTCGGCGTGGTGCTGCAGCACGCCGACGATGCGCTCTATCGTGCCAAGGACGCCGGGCGCAACCAGGTCGTGATCGCCGCCCGCTGAAACCGAGCGCCCCACTCCACCAGGCCGCCGCCGGTGCGCTCGAGACGGCCGCCCCCCGCGGCATCGCCTTCCTCAGCGCTGGCAGCGACCCGCGATGCCGAGCCCGCCGGAGAGCGCGCGGTCGGTCTCGGCGATCCACTGCGCGATGGCAAGCGCCAGCCGCTCGGTCGCCGCACGGAAGGCGCTCGCCCCACCGCTCGCATCGGCCGTCGTGGCCGGCTCCGCCACGACGAGCGAAGCGCTGGCGATGACCGCGGCGCCGCGCACCGGCAGCAGGGCGAAGCGAGCCAGGAGACGAGCCTCGCTGCGTTCGCCCGCGGTGAAGACCTGCTCGAACTCGTCAAGCTGGACCTGCAGCCGGCACCCGCCCCCCTCGCCGGCACCGAGCGTGCGCTCCAGCACGAGTCCGAGCATGGCGGGAGGTGGAGCGGCCCAGCGGTTGTCGGCATAGGCGCGGCGACGCCCTGGATCGACCCGGGCATCGCGATAATGCATCGTCGTCGTCTGCAGCCAGGGGGGCGAGGACACCGCCACCCGCGCGGGCGCGAGCCCGTGGGCGAGCGCGGCGCGCTCGCCGGTGCCGAGATCGTAGGTCGTCGCCGCACGCGGACGCTCGGGGAGCACCTGGCAGGCGGCCACCAGCAGCGCGGTCGCGATACACGCGGACAGGCGCGGCAGGACGCGGTGGCAGTCGGGATGACGTGGCTGCATTCCTTTCTCCCTTCGGCTCATCGGTCGCTCCCCGCAAAGCCCTCGTGGCCCGCCTCACCGGGCCCGGGCAGAGGACGGTCGCGCCCGGTCAGCAGGAGCTGCGGCGAGGCGTCGAGCTCCTCGACCAGGTGGCCGAAGCGTTGCGAGGTGCTCGTGAGCTCACCGAGCAGGACATCGAGCTGCGGCAGCGTGCGCTCGACGAGGTCGTCCCCTGCGGCGGCGGCGCGGAGCTCCAGACGCGCGGCCGCCTGATCGATGCGGACGATCAGGCGGCGCAGCTCGGCAACGGCGGGCACGGCTTCGGCCGAGCCGCGCTCGAGGTTCCCGAGCACGGAGGTGATGCGCGCGATGTTCCCGGCACTCAAGGCGGCCCGCAGCGCGGCCAGGGTCGCCGGCAGTTCCGCCACCCCGCGATCGACGCCCGCGGCCGCTGACTCCAGGCTGGCCAGCGCCCCCTGCAGGCGCTCGCCGAGCGCCTGGAACTGGTCGAGGGCGGCGAGCGCCCGCCCGGAGAGCGCCTCCACCAGCCCGGGTTGCAAGGCGATGCGCGGCACCTCGCCATCGGCGGCAGCCAAGGGCCGGCGGTCCACCCCGCGATCGTCGAGCTGCACGAAGGCCAGGCCGGTCACGCCCAGCGTGCCGAGCGCGGCGGTGGTGCCGCGGGTCAGGGGCAGATCGGCGGGCACCGCGATGCGCACCAGCAGCGTGCGCAGGTCCTCGGGGTCGATCGCGACGGCGCGCACGCTCCCCACCGCCATGCCGCGGTAGCGCACGCGCGACTGTGCGCCCAGGCCGTTGATGTCGCCGCGTGCCTCGAGCACGATCTCGCGCATCGGCACGCGCTGGCCCGAAAACCACCAGATCGCGAACACGACGCCGGCACCGAGCAAGATTGCGAACAGCCCGGCGGCAAGCGCGTGGGCACGGTTTTCCATTTCAGCCTGCTCCTGCGCCGCGCGGCTGGCCGCAGCGCGCCTGCAGCCCACTGAAAAAGCGGGCGACGAAGGGGTGGTCGTAGGCGAGCGTGTCGGCGAGCGAGGCGTGGCTGACGATGCGGCGCTCGGCGAGCACCGCCACGCTCGTGGCCATCTGCGCCAGTGTATCGAGATCGTGCGTGACCAGCACCACGGTGAGTCCGAGCTCGCGATGCAGCGCGCGGATCAGGCGGATGAAGCTCGCGCTGCGGTCGGGGTCGAGCCCGGCGGTGGGCTCGTCGAGCAGCAGCAACTCGGGCTCGAGCGCGAGTGCGCGCGCGAGCGCCACCCGCTTGATCATCCCGCCGGACAGCTCGGCAGGCATCAGTGGCGCATGCGCCGGCTCCATCTCCACCATCGCCAGCTTGAGGGCGACCAGGCGGTCGATCTCCGGCCGGCTGATCACGCCGAGCTCGCGCAGCGGAAAGGCGATGTTCTGCGCCACGCTGAACGCCGAGAACAAGGCGCCGTGCTGGAACAACACCCCCATGCGGCGCTGGCGGGCGAGCCGCGCGGCCGCCCCGCCGGCATCGAGCGCCTCGCCGAACACCTCCACCCGGCCGGCGGCGGGCCGGCTCAGCCCGACGAGGTGGCGCAGCAGTGTGGTCTTGCCACTGCCCGAGCCGCCCACGAGGGCGACGATGTCGCCCGCGCGGATGGTGAGGTCCAGCCCCTCGTGCACGATATTGCGCCCGAAACGGGTGACGATGCCTTCGAGGCAGACCACGGCGTCGCTCGTCGCCCGCTCGCTCACAGCGGCAGCCCGATCGAACGGGTGGCGATCGCGAACACCGCGTCCACCAGGATCACCACCGTGATCGCCGCCACCACCGAGGCGGTGGTGTTCGCGGACAGGCTCTCGGTGTCGGGCTTCACCCGCAAGCCGAAATGGCAGGCCACGAGCGCGATCAGGAAACCGAACACCGCCCCCTTGGCGAGCCCGATGTAGAGGTTGGCCACCGGCACCGCATCGGGCAGCGCCCGCAGGAAGAACTGCAGCCCGATGCCGAGCTCCACCCAGGCCGACACCCAGCCGCCGAAAAGGGCGATCGCCGAGGTCCACAACACCAGCAGCGGCATCGCGAGGGAAAGCGCCACCACCTTGGGCAGCACCAGGCGCAGGCTGCGCGAGACGCCCATCGCCGCGAGCGCATCGATCTCCTCGGTCACCCGCATCACCCCGAGCTGCGCCGTCATCGCCGAACCGGAGCGCCCCGCCACCAGCACCGACACCAGCACGGGGCCGAGCTCGCGGATGATGCCCATGCCGAGGATGTTGACGATGAAGGCGTCCGCGCCGAAGGTGCGCAGCTGCAGCGCGGACAGATAGGACAGCACCACACCGATCAGGAAGCCGACCAGGGCCGAGACCGGCATCGCCTTGACGCCTACCTTGTGGAGGTTTGCCGAGATCTCCAGCAGCGGCCAGTCGCGTGGATGGTGCAGCAGGTGGCCGAGATCGAGCACGAGACGACCGAGGAGCGCGACGAAGCCGGAAAGATGGCCAGCGAATGCGAACAGGCCCTTGCCGAGCAGCGCCACCGCGTCGAGCGCGGAAGCGCGCGGCGGCTCGGGCAGCGCACGGGCGGAGGCGTTCTCGATACGGCCGATGATGGCGCGCTGGGCGTCATCGGCCTCGAGCGCCGCAGGCCAGCGTCCGCCCCAGGCCTGCCACAGCAGCAAGGCGCCGAAGCTGTCCATGCGGCGCACCGCGCGCAGCGACCAGCGCGCGTCGGGAGGCACCGTGGCCAGCGCCCGGCGCAGCGTCGGGAGGCACTCGTCGAGACCGCGCAGGGTCCAGTCGCCGGCGAGGCGGATGCCCTCGGCTCCGGCCGTGAAGACCTCGTCGAGCACACGCCCTGCCATCTGCGCTCAGGCCACAGGCGTGCGCAGGCTGAGCGCCCGGATGTAGAGCGCGCGCCCGAGACCCTGCCACTGGCGCTGCTCCTCGTCGAGCGCGGCCGCGGTGAGCGGCAGCTTCTGCAGCCAGCCCGGCGCGGCGGTGAGGCTGAAGCCGCGGCCCTCGCGACGCAGCGTGACGGGCGGCAGGCCGCGCGCGTCGCGGGCGCGGTGGATCACCACCGCCAGGCGCATGCAGGCGATCAGCAGCCAGTCCACGCTGCCAGGGTCGATCGAGGCGACACGTTCGAGCTTGCCACGATGCGCCAGCACCAGGCGCGCCAGGCGGGCCTGGTCCATGCGCGAGAAACCGGGCATGTCGGCGTTGCCGACAATGTAGGCGCTGTGCTTGTGGTAGCTCGAGTGCGCCACCGAGATGCCGATCTCGTGCAGCATCGCCGCCCAGCGCAGGAAGCGGTGGTCGTCGTGCTCGGGATCGGCGGTCTCCGGCTCGAGCTGGGCGAGCAGGTGGCAGGCCGTGTCGGCGACCTGCTGGGCCTGGCGCAGGTCGACGCCGTAGCGCCGCACGAAGGCGCTTACCGTGGCGTCGCGCAGATCGTGGTGGTGGTAGCGACCGAGCAGGTCGTAGAGCACGCCCAGGCGCAACGCACCTTCGGAGAACACCATGTGCTCGAGCTCGAACTCCTTGAAGATCGCGCTCATGATCGCGAAGCCGCCCAGGATGACGGGCAGGCGGTCGCCCTTGAGGCCGGCGAGGTCGATGTTGTCCAGGCTGCCGGCGCGCAGCAGCAGCGCCTTGAGCTTCTCCAGGCCCTCGCGGGTGATCCCGCTCGCCGACAGGCCGTTCTGCTCGAGGATCTCCACGATCGCCTTGGCAGTGCCGCTCGAACCCACCGCTTCTTCCCAGCCGGCCTCGCGGTAGGCCGCCGAGATCGTCTGCAGCTCGCGGCGGGCGGCGAGTTCGGCCTCCTTGAAGGCGCGCTTGTCGATGCGGCCCTCCGGAAAGTAGCGCAGGCTGTAGCCGACGCAGCCCATGTAGCGCGACTCCAGCAGCTGCGACTCGAAGCTCTTGCCGATGATGAATTCGGTCGAACCGCCGCCGATGTCGACCACCAGCTGCTGGCGGTGCGGATCCGGCAGCGTGTGTGCGACGCCGACGTAGATCAGGCGGGCCTCCTCGCGGCCGGCGATGATCTCGATCGGGAAACCGAGCGCGGCCTCGGCGCGGATCAGGAACTCGGGCGCGTTCTTGGCCACGCGCAAGGTGTTGGTCGCCACGGCGCGCACCCGGGTGGGCGGGAAGTCGCGCAGGCGCTCGTGGAAGCGCTGCAGGGCGCCGACCCCGCGCTGCTGCGAGGCGAGGTCGAGCATCTTGTCGGGCGACAGGCCGGCGGCCAGGCGCACCGCCTCCTTGAGACCGTCGAGCGGATAGATCTGGTCGTTGACGATGCGGCCCACCTGAAGCCGGAAGCTGTTGGAACCGAGGTCGATTGCGGCGATCAGATCTTGCATGGTTTTGTCGGCGGCTGGCACCCGCGGGGCGCCGGAACCCTGGATTCTAGCACCCCGCAAAAGGCTTCCGAGCCGCGCCGGCATGGCGCCGGGGAAGGCCCCGCGGGCGCGGCCCGACGTCATCAAACCGAAATGGAAATGTCACATAATCGCGAGCGAACTTCCGCGCACAGGAATCCCGAATGCCCGTCGACCGCATGACCCTGAACTACCCGCCCGAGCACTTCCTCAACCGCGAGCTTTCGCTGCTGCAATTCCAGCGCCGCGTGCTGGCGCAGGCCGCCGACCCCACCGTGCCGCTGCTCGAGCGCCTGCGCTTCCTGTGCATCGTGTCGAGCAACCTGGACGAGTTCTTCGAGATCCGCGTCTCCGGCATCAAGGAGCAGATCCGCATCGGCAGCCGCAAGTCGGGTGAGGACGGGATCGCGCCCGTCGAGCTGCTCGAGCGCGTCAGCGACGAGGTGCACGAGATCATCTCCGAGCAGTACCAGCTGCTCAACGGCGACATCCTCCCGGCACTCGAGAAGGAAGGCGTGGTCTTCCTGCGCCGCAGCCTGTGGACCGAGGCCCAGCGCGCGTGGATCCACGACTACTTCATGCGCGAGGTCATGCCGGTGCTGACCCCGATCGGGCTGGACCCGGCGCATCCCTTCCCACGCGTGCTCAACAAGAGCTTGAACTTCGCCGTCGAGCTCGAAGGCCGCGACGCCTTCGGGCGCGACTCGGGCGCGGCGATCGTGCAGGCGCCGCGCGCGCTGCCGCGGGTGATCCGCCTGCCGCGCGAGCTGTGCGATCAGGAGTACGGCTTCGTGTTCCTGTCCTCGGTGCTGCACGCCCACGTGGGCGAGCTGTTCTCGGGCATGAACGTGCTCGGCTGCTACCAGTTCCGCGTCACGCGCAACTCCGACCTGTTCGTCGACGAGGAAGAGGTCAAGGATCTGCGCGCCTCGCTCAAGGGCGAGCTGCAGCAACGTCACTTCGGCGACGCGGTGCGCCTGGAGGTCGCCGACAACTGCTCCGAGGAGATGGCGGGTTTTCTCCTGCAGCACTTCCACCTCACCCCCGACGACCTCTACCGCACGCCCGGCATCGTGAACCTGGTGCGCCTCATGCAGGTCCCCGACTGGGTCGAGCGCCCGGACCTCAAGTACGCACCCTTCGTGCCCGGCCTGCCCAAGGTGCTCGACAAACGCCGCCAGGTCTTCACCGCGATCCGCGGCGGCGACATCCTGCTCCACCACCCCTTCCAGAGTTTCGCCCCGGTGATCGAGATGCTGCGCGCGGCGGCCGACGACCCGCAGGTGCTGGCGATCAAGATGACTGTGTACCGCACCGGCACCGACTCGGTGCTGATGGAGCACCTCGCCCGCGCGGCGCAGAAGGGCAAGGAAGTCACCGTGGTGCTCGAGCTGATGGCGCGCTTCGACGAGGAGGCCAACATCACGCTGGCCAACCGCCTGGAAGAGGTCGGTGCGCACGTCGTGTATGGCGTGTTCGGCTACAAGACCCACGCCAAGCTGCTGATGATCGTGCGCCGCGAGGAAGACGGCCTGCGCCGTTATGTGCACATGGGCACCGGCAACTACCACCCGCGCACCACACGCTTTTACACCGACTTCGGCCTGCTCACCTGCAACGCGGAGATCGGCGAGGACGTCGCCACCGTGTTCAAGCAGCTCACCGGCCTGGGCAAGGCCACCGAGCTGCGCCACCTGTGGCAGGCGCCCTTCACCCTGCAGCCCAACGTGGTCGCGGCGATCCGGCGCGAGGCCGAGATCGCGCGCGCAGGCCGGCGCGGTCGGGTGATCGCGAAGATGAACGCGCTGCTCGAACCCGAGACCATCGAGGCGCTCTACGAGGCCTCGCAGGCCGGGGTCGAGATCGACCTCATCGTGCGCGGCCCGTGCGCGCTGCGCCCGGGCGTGCCCGGGCTGTCGGACAACATCCGCGTGCGCTCGGTGATCGGCCGCTTCCTCGAGCACCACCGCATCTTCCACTTCCACGCCGACGGCGCCGAGCACATGTACCTGTCGAGCGCGGACTGGATGGACCGCAACTTCTTCCGCCGCATCGAGATCGCCTTCCCGGTGCTCGACCCGCGCCTCAAGCGCCGCGTCATGAAGGAAGGCCTGCGCCCCTACCTCGGCGACAACTGCCAGGCCTGGGACATGCAGGCAGATGGCAAATACCGCCGCAAGCACCCGCGCAGCATCCGCCGCGCGGCGCAGCTCATCCTGCTGAAGGAGCTCGCGGCGAGCAGCTGAGGCGTCGATATGGGAAGGCGTGCTGCGCGAGTCGGCGATGGGGGGGCGCCGCTGAAGCGCTCGCCGGACCAAGCCCGATACTGCGCAAGCCCGCCGCAGGGCCGGGGGCGGCGCTCACTTGCGCTGAGCGTCGATGACGCCGGGCACCTCGCGCACCAGCGTGATCGCGCGCTGCACCTGCTTGATGCCGCCCACCTCCATGGTGAAGCGCATGTAGGCGGTGCCCTTCTTGGTGAGCGTGTTGACCGCGATGACGTTGAGCTTCTCGCGCGACAGCACCTCGGAGATGTCGCGCAGCAGTCCCTGGCGGTCGCTCGCCTGGACGTTGATGTCGACCTGGTAGAGCGCGTTGCGGGTGTCGTGCGCCTTCTCGCCCCACTCGGCCGGGATCACGCGCTCGGGGTGCTTGCGCGCGAGGTCCTGGAAGTCGGCGCAGTCGACGCGGTGGATCGAGATGCCGCGGCCGCGCGTGACGAAGCCCTCGATCGCATCCGGCGGCGCGGGCTTGCAGCAGCGCGACAGCGAGGTCATCAGCTTGCCCACGCCGACGATCAGGATCTTGTCCTGATTGTCGCCCGAGCGGCTGCGGCTGACCACGAACTCGGGTTCGGCCTCCGCCGCCGGCTCGGGGGCGCTGCCCTCGCGCAGCGCGGTCTGCATCGCGCGCGGGCCCACCTCGCCACGCCCGGCGGCCAGGTACAGCGCCTCGGCGTTCTTGAAGCCGAGGCGCTCGGCCAGGCCGTCGATGTTGGCCTGGCCGTGGCCGTCGCGCTGCATCTCCTTGGTGACGAAGCTGCGCCCGCGCGAGAGGATCTCCTCCTCGTCCAGTTGTGCGAAGTACTGCTTGATCTTGCTGCGCGCACGCGAGGTGGCGACGTAGCCCTGGCGCGTGTCCAGCCAGTCGCGCGAGGGGCCGCCCTCCTTGGCGGTGACGATCTCCACCGTCTGCCCGCTCTCCAGCTGGGTGTTCAGGGGTATGAGGTGGCCGTCGACCTTGGCGCCGCGGCAGTGGTGGCCGACGTCGGTGTGCAGGCGGTAGGCGAAGTCGACCGGCGTGGCGCCGCGCGGCAGATCGACCACCCTGCCCTGCGGCGTCAGCACGTAGAGCGTGTCGTCGAGCGAGGCGCGCTTGAGCTGCTCCACCCAGTGCGCCGCATCGGTAACCTCGTCGCGCCAAGACAACAGGCTGCGCAGCAGCGCGATCTTCTCGTCGTAGTCGCCGCCCTGCCTGGCGCCTTCCTTGTAGCGCCAGTGCGCGGCCACGCCGAGCTCGGCGTGCTTGTGCATGTCGAAGGTGCGGATCTGCACCTCGAGCGCGCGCCCGTCGCCCGCCAGCACGGCGGTGTGCAGCGACTGGTAGTTGTTGCCCTTGGGCTTGGTGATGTAGTCGTCGAACTCCTTCGCGATCGGCTGCCACATCTGGTGCACGATACCCAGCACCGTGTAGCAGTCCTTGATCTCGGGCACCAGCACGCGCAGCGCGCGGATGTCGAAGACCTGCGAGAAGTCGAGCCGCTTCTTGCGCATCTTGTTGTAGATGCTGTAGATGTGCTTGGCGCGGCCGGTGATCTCGGCCTCGATTCCGACCGCGGCGAGCTCGCTCTTCAGGCGCTCGATGGAGTCGCGGATGAACTGCTCGCGCTCCACCCGACGCTCGTCGAGCATCTTCGCGATGCGCTTGTAGGTGTCGGGCTCGATGAAGCGGAAGGAGAGATCTTCCAGCTCCCACTTGATCTGCCACACCCCCAGCCGGTTGGCGAGCGGCGCGTAGATGTCCAGGCTCTCGCGCGCGACCTCGACGCGGGCCTCGCCCGGCAGGTCGGTGTAGAAGCGCAGGGTCTGGGTGCGCGAGGCCAGCCGCACCAGCACGACGCGGATATCCTCGACCATCGCCAGCAGCATCTTGCGCAGGACTTCGGTCTGCGCGCGGATCTCGGGCGCGCTCGCGCTGGTGGTGAGGCGGGTGAGCACGCGCAGGCCGTTGAGCTTGTGCAGGCCGCGCACCAGCGCGGTGATCGCCGGACCGAAGCGCGCCTCGATCTCCTCGGCGGGGGCCTCGAGTTCCTCCCAGGCTGCGAACAACAGCGCGGCCACGCGCGTCTCGGCGTCCAAACGCAGCGAGGCCGCGATCAACGCGGCACCGATCGCGTGCGTCCAGGTCGGCTCGCCGGTGCCGAGCACCTTGCCCTCGTAGAGGTCGGCGATCCATTCGAGCGCGGCTTCGATGTGCTCGCGTTCGGTCGGCTCCAGGCCGGCCGCGAGCAGATCGATCGGAGGGGCGGTGTCGCCCTGGGAGATGGCGTGGGTGACGGATACCATGGGTGCAATTATCCCACATCGGGCAGTCCATCGTGCTGCATGCCCGTGCTCGCAGCCCCTTCGCCGGGTGCGACTCCCCGGGTCAGCCGCGCCGGCGCGGCGTCTCGAAGGTGGTGAGCATGCCGCGCAGCAGGGCGACCTCCTCGCGCTCGAGGCGCACGCGGTTGAACAAGCGCCGCATGCGCGGCAACAGGCGCTTGGGGTTGGCAGGATCGTGGAAGCCGCTGGCGGTGACCGCACGCTCGAGGTGCGCCATGAAGCCCTCGAAGTCGGCATGCGTGGCCGGCTCGGGCTGCGGGTCGGCGGGCGCGGCGGCGTCGCCGAGCGCGGCCATGCGCAGCTCGTAGGCCAGCACCTGCACCGCCGCGCCGAGGTTCAGGGAGGAGAACCCGGCGTCGGTGGGGATGGTCACCGGCAGGCTGCACAAGGCGGCCTCCTCGTTGGTGAGCCCGCTGGTCTCGTTGCCGAACACCAGCGCGACGGCGCCGTCCTGCGTGCGCCGCACCAGCTCCAGCGCCGCGTCGCGCGCCTGCAGGCGCGGCAGCGAGAGTTCGCGCCGGCGCGCGGTCAGCGCCGCGGAAAAGACCGTGTCGGCGAGCGCCTCCTCCAGCGTGCCGACCACCCGCGCGGCGTCCAGCAGGTCGGCCGCGCCCGAGGCGCGCGCGGTGGCGACCTCGTCGGGAAAGGACTCGGGCGCGACCAGCCAGAGCTCGCGCAGGCCCATGGTCTTCATGGCGCGCGCGGCGGCGCCGATGTTGCCGGGATGGGTGGTACGGGACAGCACGACGCGGATGCGGTCGAGCGCGAGGGGGCGATTCATATTAAAATTCCGCGTTTTCCGAATTTGCCGGGCTGCCTGCCCGGAACGTGGCCCGGCGGTCGCGCGGCGGCTCGATGAAGCGGGCGGCGGCGCGCGCCCGAGGCACGTGGCAGGCCCCGATTCTTTAACCGAGACCGCTCCGCATGCATCCCACCCTGAACATCGCCGTCAAGGCCGCCCGTCGCGCCGCGTCCGTCATCAACCGCGCGTCGACCCAGCTCGATCTGCTGACCGTCCAGTCCAAGTCGCCCAACGACTTCGTCACCGAGGTCGACCGCGCCGCCGAACAGGCGATCATCGAGGTGCTGCGCGACGCCTTCCCGGGGCACGGGATTCTAGCAGAGGAGTCCGGCGAGTCCGGACCCGAGAGCGAATACACCTGGATCATCGACCCGCTCGACGGCACCACCAATTTCATCCACGGCATGCCACAGTACGCGGTCTCGATCGCGCAGGCGAAGAACGGCGTGCTCGAGCACGCGGTGGTCTACGACCCCAACACCAACGAGATGTTCACCGCTTCGCGCGGCGCCGGCGCCTTCCTCAACGACCGCCGCATCCGCGTCTCGCGCCGCACCCGCCTCAACGAGGCGCTGATCGGCACCGGCTTCCCCTTCCGCCAGTTCGACCACGTCGACGCCTACCTGGCGATGTTCAAGGAACTCACCCAGAAGACCGCCGGCATCCGCCGCCCGGGCGCCGCCTCGCTCGACCTCGCCTACGTGGCGTCCGGCCGCTTCGACGGCTTCTGGGAGATGGGCCTGTCGCCCTGGGACATGGCGGCCGGCGTGCTGCTGATCCAGGAGGCCGGCGGCCTGGTGTCCGACCTGTCGGGCGAAGCCAACTACCTCACCACCGGCAACCTGGTTGCCGGCACGCCGAAGATCTTCGGCCAGCTGCTGCCGATCATCCAGGCCTGGCGCCCGGCCAACCTGCGGGCCTGAGGACCGAGAAAACGCGGCCCGCTAGCCGGAACCCGGCGCGCGCAGGGTGAGCGTGTCGCCGCGCTGGGTAAACTCCAGGTGACGCAGCGCCGACATGCCGAGCAGCACCTCGTCGCCCTGCATGCCCGGGTTCAGGTGGCCGGCCACGTCGCGGAACTCGAAGGGGCCGAAGGCGAGGCGCGGGATGCGCGTCTGGCGCACCGTGACCGCGCCGTTGGCGGTCAGCACCGAGGCCGGCGCGCCCGCCTGCAGCCCAAGCTCCGCGGCGAGGCGCGCAGGGACCGACACCTGCGTCGCGCCGGTGTCGAGCAGCAGGCGCACCGGACGGCCGTTGATCTCGCCGGGCAGCAGGTAGTGCCCGGCGCGGTTGCGCTGCAGCACCAGCTCGCTGGCGCCGGGGGCGACCACGAGATTACGGTTGGGGTCCTCGCGGCGCTCGAGCGCGCCGTCGAAGCTCACCCAGCCCAGCGCGAGAAAGGCGAGCGTCGCCAGCAGGCCCAGCCTGCGGCCGATGCGGCGGGTGTCGGCGTCGGGTGTGTTCAAGTCGGTCTTTCCTTCGATCCACGGTGATAATCCTGCCTTTGCTGACGACAGCACGGCAACCGGGAGGTTTCTTCAGTTGGCAATCCGCAAGCCGCCCTTCGGCGACACGGCCATCCGCCCCGCCGCGCTGAGCGAGGCCGAGATCGGCGCCCACACTCCGATGATGCAGCAGTACCTCCGGATCAAGCAGCAGCATCCGGACACCCTGCTCTTCTACCGCATGGGCGACTTCTACGAGCTCTTCTTCGACGACGCCGAGAAGGCCGCGCGCCTGCTCGACATCACGCTCACCACCCGCGGCCAGTCGGGCGGCAAGCCGATCCGCATGGCGGGCGTGCCCTTCCACGCGGTCGAGCAATACCTCGCGCGCCTGGTCAAGCTCGGCGAATCGGTGGTGATCGCCGAGCAGGTGGGCGAGCCGGGCGCGAACAAGGGGCCGATGGAGCGCGCGGTGAGCCGCATCGTCACCCCCGGTACGCTCACGGACGCCGCGCTGCTCGACGACCGCCGCGACTCCTTGCTGCTCGCCGCCAGCCTGCACCGCGGCGTGCTCGGGCTGGCCTGGCTGAATCTCGCCAACGGCGACTTCCGCCTCATGCAGTGCCCATCGGACGCACTGCAGGCGCAGTTCGAGCGCCTGCGCCCGGCCGAGGTGCTGGTGCCCGACGGCCTCGCCCTGCCGCTCCTCGACACCCTCGCCCCCGCGCTGCGCCGCCTGGCCGACTGGCAGTTCGACGCCGAGACCGGCACGCGGCTGCTGACGACCCACTTCGGCACGCGAGACCTCGCCGGCTTCGGCGTCGAGGACCTGCCGGTGGCACTCGGCGCCGCCGCGGCCTTGTACGACTACGCCCAGGCCACCCAGCGCCAGACGCTCTCCCACGTCACCGGCCTCGTGGTCGAACGCGAGTCGGAATATCTGCGCCTGGACGCCGCAACCCGGCGCAACCTGGAGCTCACCGAGACCCTGCGCGGCGAGTCCTCGCCCACCTTGCTGTCGCTGCTCGATACCTGCGTGACCAGCATGGGTTCGCGCTGGCTGCGCCATGCGTTGCACCACCCGCTGCGCGAGCGCGCCGAGCCCGCCGCGCGCCATGCCGCGGTGGCGGAGCTGGTGGGTACGGTCGAAGGCGAGATGAGCGAGCACACCGGCGCAGCCCCCGGCGGCTTCGCGCTCGGTGGCCGCGACGGCCGCATCGCCTTCGCGGTGCGCAGCGCGCTGCGCGGCGTGGCCGACGTCGACCGCATCACCGCCCGCATCGCGCTGCGCAGCGCGCGCCCGCGCGACCTCTCGGCGCTGCGCGAGAGCCTGCTGCGGCTGCCCGAGCTCGCCGCCGCGCTCGCACCCTGCCGGGCGCCGCTGCTCGCCGAGATCGTCGGCGCGCTCGCCATCGCCCCCGAGCCGCTCGCCCTGCTGCAGCAAGCCATCGCCGCCGAGCCCGCCGCCATGGTGCGCGACGGCGGCGTGATCGCCCCCGGCTTTGACACCGAGCTCGACGAACTGCGCGGTATCCAGACCAATTGCGGCGAATTCCTCATGGCGCTGGAGACCCGCGAGCGCGAGCGCAGCGGCATCCCCGGGCTCAAGGTCGAGTTCAACAAGGTGCACGGCTTCTACATCGAGGTCAGCCGCGCCAACGCCGACAAGGTGCCCGACGACTACCGCCGCCGCCAGACGCTGAAGAACGCCGAGCGCTACATCACGCCCGAGCTCAAGGCCTTCGAGGACAAGGCGCTGTCGGCCAACGAGCGTGCGCTGGCGCGCGAGAAGACGCTCTACGACCAGGTGCTCGAGGTGCTCGCCGCCCACATCCCGGCGCTGCAGCGCATCGCGCGCGCGCTGGCCCTGCTCGACGGCCTCGCCGCGCTGGCCGAGGCCGCGCTGCGTTACGGCTACGTACAGCCACGCTTCCTGGAGACACCCGGGCTCACCATTACAGGCGGCCGCCATCCGGTGGTCGAGCGCCAGGTCGAGAGCTTCATCCGCAACGACGCCCGCCTGGCCGCCACGCGCCGCATGCTGATGATCACCGGCCCCAACATGGGCGGCAAATCGACCTTCATGCGCCAGGTCGCGCTGATCTGCCTGCTCGCCCATGTCGGCAGCTTCGTGCCGGCGGATGCCGTCGAGCTCGGCCCGCTCGACGCCATCTTCACTCGCATCGGCGCCTCCGACGACCTCGCCTCGGGGCGCTCGACCTTCATGGTCGAGATGACCGAGGCCGCCGCCATCCTGCACGGCGCCACCGAGCGCAGCCTGGTGCTGATGGACGAGATCGGCCGCGGCACCTCGACCTTCGACGGCCTCGCGCTCGCGTTCGCGATCGCCCGCCACCTGCTGGAGAAGTCGCGCGCGCTGACACTGTTCGCCACGCATTATTTCGAGCTCACCCGGCTCAACGCCGACTATCCCGAGTGCGCCAACGTGCATCTGGACGCGGTCGAGCACGGCCACCGCATCGTCTTCCTGCACGCGCTCGAGGAAGGCCCGGCGAGCCAGAGCTACGGCATCGAGGTCGCCGCGCTCGCCGGCATCCCGGCCGCGGTGATCCGCGACGCCAAGCGCCGGCTGCGCGCGCTGGAGAACCGCGAGATCGACGCCGGCCCGCAGGCCGACCTCTTCGCCGCCCTGCCCGAGCCGGAGGACGCGCCGCTGTCGCACCCGGTGCTCAGCGCGCTCGCCGACATCGACCCCGATGCACTGAGCCCGCGCGAGGCGCTGGAACGCCTCTACGCCCTCAAGCGCCTGGCCGGAGACCGCAACACATGAACCCGCCGATCGACATCTCCGAAGAAGCCGGCGTGCGCTACCTGCACTTCGGCTCCGACTGGATCCAGGGCGCGATGCGCATCCGCAAGCCGTACGCACTGGAACTCGCCTACACCCGCGAGATGATGGCCGGCCTGCTGCTGCGCGACGGCCTTGCCGCCGACGGCGGGCACTGGCCGCGCAAGGTGCTGATCATCGGCCTCGGCGCGGCCTCGCTGGCGCGCTTCGTGCATCACCACCTGCCGCAGGCCAGGATCCGCGTGGTCGAGATCGCTCCCGCGGTGGTGGCCGCGGCACGCCAGTTTTTCAAGCTGCCGACGGAGGATGCGCGCTTCTCGGTGCACCTCGGCTGCGGCGCCCAGTTCGTGCTCGAGCACGACGAGACCTGGGACTACGTGCTGGTCGATGGCTTCGACCGCAATGCGCGCGCCGGCGTGCTCGACACCGAGCCCTTCCACCAGGCCGTGCGTGCGCGCTTGTCGGCGCGCGGCATCATGGCGGTGAACCTCTTCGGCCGCGCGCGTGGCTACAAGGCCAGCCTGCAGCGCATCGTGCGCGCCTTCGATGACCGCGCGCTCGCCTTTCCGTCCTGCGACAGCGGCAACGTGGTCGCCTTCGGCGCGGCCGGCGAGCCGATCGAACGCAGCGTCGAGGAACTGCGCGAACGCGCCCGCCAGCTCAAGGCCGAGACCGGACTCGACCTCCTGCCTACAGTGACGCGCCTCGAAGCCGCGGGGGAACTCCCGGGCGGCGTGCTGCGCATGTGAGCCGCCCGCTCGCGACTTGCGTCGATCCGGCGCGCGTGCTCGAACGGCCCCATGGCCAGAACCCGGCAGCCCGCGTTATTGTCCACCCGATCGGATGTCCGTGCATCCGCAACCCGATAAGCTGCAAACCATGAACACTTTTCTGATCACCCTGCTCGTCGTCGGCCTCGTGATCCTGGCCATGGCGGTTGGCGTCCTTTTCGGGCGCAAGCCGATCTCCGGCAGCTGTGGCGGGCTCGGCTCGATGGGTCAGGACTGCGAGTTCGGCTGCAAGAAGCCGTGCTCGAAGCGCCAGGCCCGCATGATGGCGGCGCAGGCCGAACAACCACACTGATTCCCCGGAGACATGATGCTCGGCTCCCTTCTCGTCAAGGACTATATGGTCGGCGACCACCTCGCCTTCTCGCCGGACACCGATCTGCTCAAGGCGGTCCGTCTGCTGCTCCAGCGCGGCCTCTCCGGAGCGCCGGTGGTCGACGAAAACCGACGCCTCATCGGCTTCCTCTCCGAGAAGGACTGCCTCAAGGCGGCGTTGGACGCCTCGTATTTCCGCCGCGACGAAGGGAAGGTGGAAGACTTCATGAACCGCGACGTCGTCTCGATCCGCGCCAGTGCCAGCCTGATCGACGCGATCGAACTCTTCCTTGCCAGGAACCACCACATCCTGCCGGTCGTCGAGGGCGCGCGCCTGATCGGGCAGATTTCCCGCCACGACATCCTCAAGGGCCTGGAGAAGGTCCGCCGCGACGAACGCTAGCCTTCAGCGTCCTCGTGCACGAAACCGGTGCGCTGCGGGGCACCTGCGGAGCGATGCGAGTCGCGAGCGGGCGCTTCCATGGCGCCGTCGCAGATCCCATGCGCCCTGATCACGACTTGCATCGCCTTCCATGAGCGCCGGCGCACGCTCCCGCATCTGCAGGGGCGTGGCAAGTCACGGCGGGCTCAGCCGCCAGGCGCTCATCCCGCCGACGCCGGCTCCGGAGGCAACCACAAGCACAGCCCCTTGTTCGCCTTTGCGATGTCGGCGAGCGCTGCATCGTGGGCGGCGCATTCGTCGGCGCTCGCACGCAACACCCGGACCGCGGCGCGCAGCACGGGCGCGCCCTCGCTGTCGGACTCCCGCGGCGCGGCTTCCTCGTCGAGCCCGATCATGAGACTTTCCTGGCCGCGCGTCATCGCCAGGAAGACCTCGGCGAGCAGTTCCGCGTCGAGCAGCGCGCCGTGCAGTTCGCGGTGCGCGTTGTCGATCTCGTAGCGGTCGCAGAGCGCGTCGAGCGAAGCCTTCTTGCCCGGGTTTTGCTCCTTGGCGAGCTTCAGCGTATCGACGACCCCGGCGCACAGCGCACCCAGCTTCGCGCGCCCGAGGCGCTCGAGTTCGGCATCCAGGAAGCCGACGTCGAAGCTCGCGTTGTGGATCACCAGCTCGGCGTCGCGCACGAAGTCCTCGAAGTCGGCGACGATATCGGCGAACTTCGGCTTGTCGGCGAGGAATTCCTCGGTGATGCCGTGCACCGCCACCGCCTCGGCGTCGATGCCGCGCCCGGGGTTGATGTAGACGTGGTAGTGGCGGCCGGTGAGGCTGCGGTCGAGCAGTTCGACGCAGCCGATCTCGATGACGCGGTCGCCGTTGCGCCAGTCGAGGCCCGTGGTTTCGGTGTCGAGGACGATCTGTCTCATTGCACGCTCCCGCTCAGCATTGCACCGCGGCGCCGGACTTGCGCACCGCGTCCACGCCGCGGCGCGCGAGCGCGTCGGCGCGTTCGTTCTCGGGGTGGCCATTGTGGCCGCGCACCCACAACCACTTCACCTGGTGGCGCGATGCCGCGTCGTCGAGCGCCCGCCACAGGTCGGCGTTCTTGACCGGCTCCTTCGAGGCCGTCTTCCAGCCCCGCGCCTTCCAGCCGTGGATCCACTCCGAGATCCCCTTCTGCACGTACTGGCTGTCGGTGTGAACTCGCGCCGCCACCGGGCGCTTGAGCGCGTCGAGGGCACGGATCACCGCGAGCAGCTCCATGCGGTTGTTGGTCGTCGCCGGCTCGCCACCCCAGATCTCCTTCTCGTGCGATCCGGAGCGCAGGATCGCGCCCCAGCCGCCGGGTCCGGGATTGCCGCTGCAGGCGCCGTCGGTATAGATATCCACTTCTTCCATCGTTACTGCATGTTCCTCGTCGAGCCGTCGCGCTGGGCGACCGGCGAAAGTCGTTTGGCCGCGGCCTTGCGGCCGCGCCAGTGGGGGGTGATCAGCCGCATGCCCTGCACCCGCTTGACCCCGTGCAGCAGATAGCCCGCGCCCAGCACCGGCCACCAGCGCGAGCCAGCGCGGTCGAGGCAGCCCCAGCGCTCCAGCCACTGCGGCGTGCGCAGCGGCGGGGCGTAACAGCCGAAGCGGCTCTCCTGGATCTCGAAGCCGAGCAGGTTGAGCCAGTCGCGGATGCGCATCGCCGAGCGGTAATGCCCGCTCCACGGCGCCTCCGCGCCGCGGCGCGCGATCAGGCGACGCAGGCCCCACAGGCTGAGCGGGTTGAAGCCGCTGATCACGACGCTGCCCTCGGGCACCAGCACGCGCTCGACCTCGCGCAGCACCCGGTGCGGGTGCGCGGAAAACTCGAGCACATGCGGCAGCAGCACAAGGTCGAGGCTGCCGGTGGCAAAGGGCAGCTCGTATTCGCTGCAGCGCAGGTCGCGACCCTGCGGGCCGCAATCGATCCGGCGCGGCATGCGATTGGCGCGCAGCAAATCGAATCCGGACAGCCCGAGCTGCACCGCGTGATAGCCGAAAATGTCCGCCACCAGGCGGTCCAGTCCGTCCTGCTCCCAGTCGAGCAGGTAGCGCCCCTGCGGGGTCTGCAGCCATTCCTCGAGCCGGAGGATTGACATCGGCACTCAGGTCCTCACAATTCGCGGGATGGACATTATCCCCGTTCCCGCCTTCCGCGATAACTATATCTGGCTCGTCCACGACGGCCGCCATGCCTTGGTGGTCGATCCGGGCGACGCGACCCCGGTCGAGGAAGCCCTGCGCGAGCACGGCCTCGTGCTCGGCGCGATCCTGGTCACCCACCACCACCCCGACCACACCGGCGGCATCGCCGCGCTGGTGGCGAGCCACCGTGTACCGGTTTACGGCCCCGCGCGCGAATCGATCGCGGGCGTCGTCCATGCCGTCTCCGACGGCGACGAAATCCACCTGCCCGCGCCCGCCATCGCGCTGCGCGTCCTCGACGTGCCCGGGCACACCGCCGGCCATGTGGCCTACGTCGGCATGGACATCGAGCCGGGCCTGGTGTTCTGCGGGGATACGCTCTTTTCCGCCGGCTGCGGCCGGCTCTTCGAAGGCACGCCGACCCAGCTCGAGCACTCGCTCGCCCGCCTGGCCGCCCTGCCCCCCGACACCCGGGTGTTCTGCACCCACGAATACACGCTGTCCAACCTGGCCTTCGCACGCGCGGCCGAGCCCGAGAACGTCGAACGCGACGCCTGGGCCGCGCACTGCGAGACGCTGCGCGCACGCGGCGAACCCACCCTGCCGAGCACCGTCTCCCGCGAGCTGGCGATCAACCCCTTCCTGCGCTGCGACCAGCCCGGGGTGATCGAGGCCGTCGCCGCGCACACCGGCAGCCGCCCGCAGGATGCGCTCGAATGCCTCGCCGCGCTGCGTGCCTGGAAGGACCGCTTCTGAGCCCCGATGACCTCTTCCGCTTCTTGTGCCGCCCAGCCCCGCGGCGGCCGCAGGCATGGCCCGCTGCTGGCCGTCTGCGCCTGCGCCCTCGCCCTTGCCGCCCTCGCCTCTCCCGCGTCCGCCCGTGACGTGACGGCGGCCCCGGCCACCCTCACCGCCAGCGACACCGCCGCTAGCGCCGCGGTAGCGACGTCCGCGCCCGAGACGGCGCGCGTGCTCACGCTCGATCTCACCCGCGACGCCAACGACATATGGGATCGCATCCGCCGCGGCTTCGGCATGCCCGACCTCGACAGCCAGCGGGTGATGGACCAGCAGAGCTTCTACCTCAACCGCCCGCGCTTCCTCAAGCAGGTCTTCGAGCGCGGCGGGCGCTATCTCTACTACATCGTCGACGAACTCGAGCGCCGTGGCATGCCGACCGAGCTCGCGCTGCTGCCGATGGTCGAGAGCAGCTACAACCCGATGGCCTACTCGCGCGCGCACGCTTCCGGCCTGTGGCAGTTCATCCCCTCGACCGGCAAGCACTACAACCTCACCCAGGACCACTGGGTGGACGAGCGCCGCGACGTGATCGCCTCGACCAACGCCGCGCTCGACTACCTGCAGCGCATCTACGAGATGCACGGCGACTGGCACCTCGCGCTCGCCTCCTACAACTGGGGCGAAGGCGCGGTGCAGCGCGCGCTCAAGCGCAACGCCGAGGACGGCCTGCCGCTCGAATACGAGCACCTGCGCATGCCCGACGAGACGCGGAACTACGTGCCCAAGCTGCAGGCGATCAAGAACATCGTCGCCGAGCCCGAGCTCTTCCACTTCGAGTTGCCCTACGTCGCCAACGAGCTGCACTTCGTCAGCGTCGAGGCACCGATCGGGGTCGACCTCGCCACCGCGGCGAAGCTCTCCGGCATGCCGCTGGACGAGTTCCTCGCCCTCAACCCGGGCTTCAACCGCCCCGCGGTGACCACGCCCGGGCAGATCTTCATCGTGCCCACCGACCGCGCCGAGCAGCTGCAGCAAGGCCTCGCCGAGCTCGACGAGGAGGACGGCGAATGGCGGATGCACGTGATGGCCGCGGGCGAGACCCTCGAGGCGGTCGCCGCCCGCCATGGCCTGAGCTCGGCCGAGCTGCGCAGGCTCAACGGCCTCGGCCCCGGCAGCCAGCCGGGCGAAGGCCATTCGCTGCTGGTGCCCGACGGCATCGACCCGGACGGTGCGCTCGAGGTGACCAGCCTGCTCCCGTTCGCCGCCACCGCCGCCCGCCAACCGGGCCTCAAGCTCAACACCAGCCAGGCCCGCAGCGGCGAGCCTCACCTCAAGTCGCCCAAGGCCAGGCCGCGCCCGGGCGAGAAGCGCAGCACCAAGCGCAGCAAGAAGCGCTGATCCTGGCGGCGGGGGCATGGAGTCCCGGGGCTCCCACCGCGCTTCGCGCCCCCCGCACAAGGAGCGACGCCAGTCGCGACTGCAGCGCCTCGACGAGCGCAGGCGCTTGAACGCTCGCGCGATCGCGACGCGCGTCGCTCCTGCAAGAAAACCGGTGTCAGCGGAGCGCGAGCGGCCAGTGGCAGCGCACGCGGTGGCCCTGGCCGAGGTCGGCGGGCGCGGGGTAGCGGATCCGGCATACGTCGGTGGCGTATGGGCAGCGCGGATGGAAATGGCAGCCGCTCGGCGGGGCGAGCGGCGACGGCAGCTCGGCCATGATCGTGCCGGGGGTCGCCGTGCTCCCGCCCGCAACGCCTGTGCCCCCCACGTCCGGTGCCGCGCCGCCCGCGCCCTCGATCCGCGGCACCGCCGCGAGCAGCGCGCGGGTGTAGGGGTGGGCGCGCACGCCGAGCACGCGCTCGATCGGGCCCTCCTCGACGATGCGACCGAGATACATCACCGCGACCTCGTCGGCGAGGTACTCCACCACCGCGAGGTTGTGGGTGATGAAGAGGTAGGCGAGGCCTTGCTCGTGCTGCAGCTCGCGCATCAGGTTGAGCAGCTGCGCCTGCACCGAAACGTCGAGCGCGCTGGTGGGCTCGTCGCACACGATCACCCGCGGCGCCACCGCGAGCGCACGCGCCACCGCGATGCGCTGGCGCTGACCGCCGGAGAACTCGTGCGGATAGCGCCAGCGCATCTCCGCCGACAGCCCCACACGCTCGAGCAGTTCGGTCACGCGGGCCTGGCGCGCGCGGTGGTCGGCGCCGACGCCGAGCGCAGCCAGGCCCTCCTCGATGATCTCGCCCACCCGCATGCGCGGATCGAGCGAGGCGAAGGGGTCCTGAAAGACCATCTGCACCGCACGCCGCAGGGGTTGCAGCGCCGAGAGCGGCAGTGCGTCGTAGCGCTCGCCATCGAGCCATAGGCGGCCGGCGGTGGGCTCGATCAGGCGCAGCAGGGCCTTGCCCACGGTGGTCTTGCCGCAGCCCGATTCGCCCACCAGCGCGAGCGTGCGCCCGGGCTGCAGGCGCAGGCTCACGCCGTCGACGGCCTTCACGTGACCGACGGTGCGGCGCAGGAAACCCTTGCGTACCGGGAAATGCACCGCCAGCTCGGCCACCTCGAGCACGCTCTGCGCCGGGCGTGCGGCGACGACATCGGCCGCACCCGCCGTCTCGCGCACGAACCGGCGCGGAATCGCAACGCCTTCGTACAGATGGCAGCGCACGGCCTGCGTGCCGACCGCATGCCAGACGGGGACTTCCTCGTCGCAGCGGTCGAAGGCGGCCGGACAGCGCTCCGCGAAGCGGCAGCCGGGGAAGTGGCGGTCGGGCGGCGGCACGCTGCCCACGGGCGCGTCGAGCGCGCCGCCGCGCTTGGCCGCCTCGGGCAGCGCGGCGAAGAGCTTGCGCGAATACGGATGCAGCGGCGTGGCGAAGAAGGCCTCGCGCGGACCGCTCTCCACCACCTGACCGGCATACATCACCCCCACGCGGTGGGCGACGCGCGCGACCACGCCGAGATCGTGGGTGATCAGCAGCATCGCCATGCCCTCGCGGCGCTGCAACTCGGCGAGCAGGTCGAGCACCTGGGCCTGGATGGTGACATCGAGGGCGGTGGTCGGCTCGTCGGCGATCAGCAGGCGCGGACGGCCGGCGAGCGCGATCGCGATCATCACGCGCTGCTTCATCCCGCCCGAGAACTGGAAGGGAAACTCCTGCAGCCGGCGCTCGGGGTCGGGGATGCCCACCGCTGCGAGCAGCCGACAGGCTTCGGCGCGCGCCGCCGCGCCGCGCAAGCCGTGGGCGGCGAGCGCCTCGGCGATCTGCGCACCCACGCTCATCACCGGGTTGAGGCTGGTGGCGGGCTCCTGGAAGATCATGCCGATGCGCCCGCCACGCACCCGCCGCATCGCCGCCTCGGGCAGCGCGAGCAGGTCCTCGTCGCCCAGGCGCACGCTGCCCGCGGCGATGCGGCCGCCGTCGGGCAGCAGGCGGGCGAGCGCGAGCGCGGTCATCGACTTGCCGCAGCCCGATTCGCCGAGCAAGGCGAAGGTCTCGCCCGCGGCGATGGCGAAATTCACCCCGTCGACCGGGCGGACCTCCTCGCCGTCGGTGCGCGCGATCGCCACGCCCAGTCCTTCGACGTGCAGCAGCGCAGCGGTCGCGGCTTCAGGGAGATCGGCGGGGAGCGGAGCGTTCATGCGCGTGGGACGACCCTTGCAGGGCCGCAGCAGATCGAGGCGGAGGAAGGCGGAGAGAGGCGAACGAGGCGCGGACGAGGCGGACGGCCCCTGACACGCACCACGCAGCCGCAGGTGCCGTCCACATGTCGAAAGGGCCGCTTGCGCGGCCCCGTCCTGACATCGGTGCAATCAGTGGTGGTGATGACCACCGGGACCATGCACATGGCCGTGGGTGATCTCCTCGGCGCTCGCCGCGCGCACCTCGGCGACGGTGACGTCGAACACCAGCGCCACGCCGGCCAGCGGGTGGTTGCCATCGACCACGACCTTGCCGTCGGCGATGTCGGTGATGCGGTAGATCATGTCTTCCTCGCCGTCCTCGGAGACGCGCTCGAAGCTCATGCCGATCTCGATGTTGTCCGGGAAAAGCTTGGCGTCCTCGACCAGGATCAGCTCCTCGTCGTAGTCGCCGAAGGCGTCTTCGGGCTGCAGCTTGACCTGCAGCTGCTCGCCGACCTTCTTGCCGTGCAGGGCCTCTTCGAGCAACGGAAAGATGCCATCGTAGCCGCCGTGCAGATAAACGAGCGGGTGCTCGCCGTCGTCGATCACCGCGCCTTCGGGGTCGCGCACGGTGTACTTCAGCGTCACCACGCTATTCTTGACGATTTCGTTTTGCATGCTGGTGTTCCAGTTCCTTGACCAATTCGAAAACCGCGGCGGCGTGGCCGCGGGGTGTCACATCGTAGAGCGCGTGGCGGATCCTGCCCTGCTTGTCGATCACGAAGGTCGACCGCCGCACGCCCATCTTCTTCATCCCGTCGACTTCGCGCTCATGCCATACGTTGTAGAGCCGGCACACCTCGGTGTCCGAATCGGAGAGCAGGCGGATCGACAATCCTTCCTGGTCGCGAAACTCGGCGTGGGTCAGGCAATCGTCCGGGCTCACGCCGACCACGATGCAGTCGTAGCGGGCGAACTCGTCGTCGTGGTCGCTGAAATCGGCGGCCTGACGCGTGCAGCCCGGGGTCTTGTCGCGAGGGTAAAAGTAGAGAACCACATTGTGCTTGCCGGCCACCGACGCGAGGTCGAAAATTTCCATGTCGGCATCCGGCAACGAAAACGCGGGGGCGATGTCTCCGCTCTGCAGCATGTGTTCTCCCTGATGTGGGCCGGATTCTAGCCGAGACCCCAGGCGAACACTACCGCCGGGACCGCAGGCTTCGGACTGGTCGAGCATGGGGGTCTCCTCCCTTTTCCTTGTCGTCGTGTCGGGTGCCGCGATGCGGCTCCGTGTCCAACGAATAGCCCAGATCGGGGCCGTACTCAAGTCGCAGCGCACCATCGTTCCGCCTGTCCTGGAGACCGCAAGCATGCCCCGGCCCCATCCGAACGCCCCCGCCAAGCCCCCCGCCGGCATGCGCGCGATGCAACTCGAACGCCCCGGCGAGGCCCTGCGCGCGGTGCATCTGGCGGTGCCGCGCCCCGGCCCCGGGCAGGTGCTGCTGCGGGTGGAGGCCTGCGGCGTGTGCCGCACCGATCTCCACCTCATCGACGGCGAGCTGCCCGACCCGGTGCTGCCGATGATTCCCGGCCACGAGATCATCGGCCGCGTGGTCGAACTGGGCGAAGGCGTCGGCGACGCCGCGGGCATGGTGCCGGGTCAGCGCATCGGCGTGCCCTGGCTGGGGTGGACCTGCGGGCATTGCGGCTTCTGCGCCAGCCAGCGCGAGAACCTCTGCGACGCGGCGCGCTTCACCGGCTACCAGATCCAGGGCGGTTATGCCGAATACACCGTGGCCGACGCACGCTACTGCTTCCCGATCGACGAGGCGCTCGACGCCGCCGAGGCCGCGCCGCTGCTGTGCGCCGGCCTGATCGGCTATCGTGCGCTGGAGATGGCGGGCGCCGCGCGCCGCATCGGCCTCTACGGCTTCGGCGCGGCCGCCCACATCATCACCCAGGTGGCGGTGTGGCAGGGTCGCGAGGTGTACGCCTTCACCCGTCCCGGCGACAGCGCAAGCCAGGCCTTCGCCCGCCGGCTCGGCGCCTGCTGGACGGGCGCGGGCGAAGAGCGCCCCCCGCACCCGCTCGACGCCGCGCTGATCTTCGCCCCCTCCGGCGAGCTCGTCCCCGCCGCGCTGCGCGCCGTCGCCAAGGGTGGCACGGTGGTGTGCGCGGGCATCCACATGAGCACCATCCCCGCCTTCCCCTACGACATCCTGTGGGGCGAGCGCCGCATCGTCTCGGTCGCCAACCTCACCCGCCGCGACGGCGACGAATTCCTCGCCCTCGCGCCCAGGGTGCCGGTACGCACCGAGGTCGTCCGCTTCGCCCTCGAGGACGCCAACGAGGCGCTCGAGCGCCTGCGCCGCGGCGCGCTGCAGGGGGCGGCGGTGCTGCTGCCCTGAATTCCGCTTGCCAGCGCTGCGGGACTGTTTAAAATTACAGCCATCCCATGGAGGCTGTCATGACCGCCCGTAGCGAAAACCTCACCGCGCGCCAGCAGGAAATCCTCGATTTCATCCGCTCCACCGTCGAGTCCGAAGGCCGCCCGCCCACCCGCGCCGAGGTGTGCACCGCCTTCGGCTTCCGCTCGCCCAACGCCGCCGAGACCCACCTGCGCGCGCTCGCCGCCAAGGGCGCGATCCTGCTCGAGGAGGGGCGCGCGCGCGGCATCCGCCTGGCCGAGGCGCTCGGCCTGCCCCTGGTCGGCCGCGTCGCCGCGGGCAGCCCCATCCTCGCCGCCGAACACGTCGAGGCGCGCTATCAGCTCGACCCCGCGCTGTTCTCGCCCAGGGCCGACTACCTGCTGCGCGTGCGCGGCATGAGCATGCGCGACGCCGGCATCCTCGACGGCGACCTCATCGCGGTGCATCGCAACAGCGAGGCGCGCAACGGCCAGATCGTGGTCGCCCGGGTGGACGACGACGTCACCGTCAAGACCCTGCAACGCAAGGGCCCGGTGGTCGAGCTCCTCCCCGCCAACCCGGACTACACCCCGATCGTCGTGGACACCCGCCGCGAGCCGCTGGTCATCGAAGGCGTCATGGTGGGGCTGATCCGCAAGGACCACTGAGCGAGCCGATGCCGCACCCGCCATGGCCCTCCCGCTCCAACGCCACGCCGACGCGTCGCTGCGCGCTGTAGCTCCTGCCGCCACCGGCACGCATGGCGTGCTCGCCGGCCTGCCTGCGGGCAGCGTGTGGCAGGCGAGCCGGCTCGCAGGCGCCGCAGGAGCGGTGCTGCCGACCGGCTTCTCCGCGCTCGACGCCGAGCTGCCCGGCGGCGGCTGGCCGGCCGGGGCGCTCATCGAGCTCCTCGCCGACCGCCCCGGCGTCGGCGAACTGAGCCTGCTGCTGCCGCTGCTCGGCGCCACCCCGCCCGCATGCTGGATCGTCTGCATCGCCCCGCCGCTGCTGCCCTACGCTCCCGCGCTGGCGAACGCAGGCGTGCCGCTGGCGCGCCTGCTCGTGGTGCGCCCCGAGCGCCGCGAAGACCTGCTGTGGGCCGCACGCCAGGCACTGCTGTCGGGCAGCTGCGCCTGCGTGCTGGCGTGGCCGCAGCGCATCGACAACGCCGGACTGCGCCGCCTGCAGCTGGCCGCCGAGGAAAGCGCCACCCCGCTCTTCCTCTTCCGTCCCGGCAGCGTCGCCGGTCAGCCTTCGCCGGCGGTGTTGCGGATTGCGCTCGCCCCGCAGCCCGAAGGCCTGCAGCTACGCATCCTCAAGCGCCGCGGACCGCTCGCCGCCGCGCCGCTCGTGCTCGCCCTGCCGCCCGGGGCCAGCCCGGTACCGAAGGCATCCCGCGCAGGGCAATCCCCCCGGATGCCCCTCTCGGCAGCTTCCCACCCTACCGCATCCACCACCGTCGCCCCCGTCGCGCCTGCATGCAAACCGGAAGCGCGGCGTTTTCTGTAGGAGCGACGCCAGTCGCGATCGGCGGCCTTCCTCCACCCGCCGCAATCGTTTCGTCGCTCTAACCGCAGCCCTCGCTGCCGACCGATTCAAACACCTCGACGCGGAGCGTTTCCATGTTGTGGCTGGCGATCCTGTTGCCGGCGTTGTCGCTGCAGGTCTTCACACGCGGCGTACGCGCCGCCCCACCGCTGGCGATCCTGTCGCCCCGGGGCCGGGTGCTGGCCGCCAGCGCGGCGGCGAGCGCGGCCGGCATCGAACCGGGGCAGCGTGCGGCGAGCGCCCTCGCCTTGCTGCCCGAACTGCGCCTGCAACCGCACGAGCCGGCGCGCGAAGCCGAAGCCCTCGCCGAGATCGCCACCTGGGCCGGGCGCTTCAGCCCGCGGATCAGCCTGTCCGCAGCGGACGCGGTGCTGCTGGAGATCTCCTCCTGCCTGCGCCTGTTCGGTGGCACGGCACAGATCGAATCCGCCTTGCGCGAAGGCCTTGCCGAGCTGGGCTTCACGGCCCTGCTGGCCTGCGCACCCACTCCACTGGCCGCGCGCTGGCTTGCACGGGCGGCCGCTCCTTCCGCCCTCTCCTGCCCCCCGACCGACGCGGCACTCCCCACCGACGCCGCCGGGCAAGACTGGCGCGCTGCGCTCGACCCGCTGCCGCTCGAACTCCTGAGCGAGGAAGACGCCTGCGACGCCGCCACGCTGGAGTTGCTCGCCGGACTCGGCCTGCGCACCCTTGGCGAGCTTCGCCGCCTGCCGCCCGCCGGACTCGCCCGCCGTGGTGCGCAGGCGGCCGCGCGGGCGCTGGCGCGGGCGCGCGGCGAGCTCGCCGATCCACGCCCCTGGTTCGAAGCGCCGCTGCGCTTCCACCACGGCATCGCCCTGCCCGCGCCGGAACTTCACGCCGAGGCCCTGCTCTTCGCCGCACGCCGCCTCTTCGCCAGCCTTGCCGCCTGGCTCGATGCCCGCCACGCGGCAGTCGACCGCTTCCGCCTGCGTTTCGGCCACGGCTCGCGACCGCCCACCGAACTCGAGTTCGCGCTCGGCCGCCCAAGCCGCGACGAGGGGCACTTCGCCCTGATCGTGCGCGAACGCCTGGCCATGCTCGAGCTGTCCGCCGAGGTCGACTCGATCACCCTGTGTGCGGAAAGCCCCGTGGCTGCCGACCCGCGCGCCCGGGACCTGTTCGGCGATCCTGCCCAGGCCGGAGAGGACGCCGCCCTGCTGCTTGCCCGCCTGCAGGCGCGACTTGGCGAGGAATGCGTGCAGCGCCTGGATCTTCGCGCCGATCACCGTCCCGAAGCCGCCTGGCGAAACACCGTGCCCTCCGCACAGGCGACCACTGCACGCGCCGGCCGCGACGCCGCTGCGGGGCCGGCCTCGACACGGACGGCATCGCCGCCGCCACGCACGACAGCAGGCCTGCGCCCGCTCTGGCTGCTGCCCGCGCCGCGTCCGATCTCCGCTCCCCGCTATACCCTGCTCGGCGCCGCCGAACGCATCGAGACCGGCTGGTGGGACGGCATGCCGGTCCGTCGCGACTACTACCTCGCGCGCGATGCCGACAACGTCCTGTGCTGGATCTTCGAGAGCCTGGATGCGCCGGGGCAGTGGTTCGTGCATGGGTATTTCGGCTGAAGACGCCGGTCCCGATCACGGTGCCGGAGCCCGCGACGAGGGCGGCGCGAGCCGGGACGGAGGATCGCCACTCGCGTCGCTCACAGCGGGGTCCGAAGCTGCATCGTGCTGCGGTAACGTGCCGATTTTCGTGGGAGCGACGCAAGTCGCGATCACGACGACGCGCGAGCGCGTGACGGGAACTGCAGGGGCGCGGGGCTGTGCGCGTAGTACACTTCCGGGGCTCCGAACCTTTTCCACCGCCTCCATTCCCATGCCCGAGCCTTCCTCTTCCGTCACCGTTTCCGCTGAAACCCGCGCCCGCCCCCTGCCGGGCGACCTCGACCGGCGCCGCGCGTTGTTCGCGCTGCTGGTATGCGTGGTCGCGCTGCCTGCATCGTGGCTGTTGTTCAGCCAGCTCGAGCGCCTGTGGCCGGAGATCGTGCGCCTGGAGGGGCTCGGCTTCCTCGCGGCGGCCACCCTGCTCGGCGGCGTGATGGCGATCGGCCCGCTCGCTGCGGCGCTCGGCTTCCTGATCGCGGTGTGGTTCGGGGTGCGCAGCGTCTACAGCGCGCGCAGCCTCGCCACGCCGCTGCTCGACCGCGTCATCGTCGGCGCCGGGCTGCTGGTTTGGTTCATGCCCGCGCTGGCGGCGATCGCACAGGCGGTGCGCGCGCTGACCACAGGGCGGATCCACTTCGTGCGCCCGCCGCGCGACTACCTCCTCGCCACCGATCCGATCGCCTTCTGGCAGGGCGTCGGCTTCTGGCTGATCATCGCGGGGCTCGCCGGCTTCCTCGCCTGGCGCTACTGGCAGCCGAAGCTGTTCCCGGCGCACGACGCCGCCCCCGAGGCCTGAACGCGACCTGCCGCCGCGGGCGCGCCTGGCCGTGCGTGCCCGCTCCGTCACACCTTGCCGTCGTCCGCGGCTGCGCCTCGCGCACGGCAAGGCGGCGCATCACCCCCCCAACCAACCCCGCCGCAGCTTCGCTGCCGCGCTATCGGCGCGCGGCGCCAGCTTGAGCTCCTGGCGCTCGGCAGGCGGTGCAGCGAGCACCGCACGGAAGCTCATCAGCTCGTCGCGACGGAAGAGATGCAGTTCCACCTCGTCGCCCGCACCACGACGGGCGAGCAGATCCTCCAGCCCCTTGGCGCTGGAGATCCTCAGCCCGTCGAGCGCGATCAGCACGTCCCCGGCCGAGACGCCCGCCGCCTGCGCCGGACCGTCGTCGTACACATTGGCGACCTTCGCCTCGCCACTGCCCCCGCCGAGCTTCATCCCGAGCACCGGCGCGGTCCCCGCCGCCTCGGCGCGCAGGCTCACGCCGAAGGGACGCAGCAGGCGCGCCAGCGGCAGATCCTCGCAGCCGTCCACCGCCTTCTGCAGCCATTTCGCCAGGCGCGCGCCGAGGCGTTCGCCGCCCGCGTCGCGCACCGCGGCGAAGATGCCATCCTCCGGCACGCCCACGCCGGTGAGGCCGTGGCGCCGCCACAGCAGCCGCATCACGTCGTCCAGGCTGGCCGCACCCTCGCTGCCCGCGCGCAGCTGCAGGTCGAGCGCGAGCGCGATCAGCGCACCCTTGGCGTAGTAGCTGACGATGGCGTTGGGTGCGTTCTCGTCCTGGCGGTAGTACTTGGTCCACGCGTCGAAGGAGGACTCCGCCACGCTCTGCTTGAGCCGGCCGCTGCCGCGCAAGACGTTGGCGATGGTCTTGCCGAGCAGCCCCAGGTAGTCATCGATGCCGATCACGCCGCTGCGCACCAGGGCGAGGTCGTCGTAATACGAGGTGAAGCCCTCGAAGGCCCACAGCAGCCGGGTGTGGTTCTCGCGCGCGAGATCGTAGGGCGTGAACGCCACCGGCTTGATGCGCTTGACGTTCCAGGTGTGGAAATACTCGTGGCTGCACAGGCCGAGGAAGCTCTTGTAGCCGTCGGGCAGACCCTCCATGCCCTTCCACGGCAGCTCGGCGCGGCTGCAGATCAGCGCGGTCGAGGCGCGATGCTCCAGCCCGCCGTAGCCCTCTCCCACCACCATGGTCAGGAAGGCGTAATAGTCCACCGGCGCCGGCGTGCCGAAGAGCGCGATCTGCCATTCGCATATGCGGCGCAGGTCGGCGCACAGGCGCTCGAGGTCGCAGTCGTGGCGGCCGGTGAGCGCGATGTCGTGCGGCACGCCCGCGGCCTCGAAGCGTGCCAGCGTGAAACGGCCCATCTCGACCGGGTGGTCGATGAGCTCGTCGTAGTCCGCGGCGCGGAAGCGGCCGAAGCGGCAGGCCTGGCCCGGGTGGCCGTGCTCGGGCGGCAGCGCGGTGACGAGCTTCCAGTCGCGCCCGCAGTCGTCCTCGGGGCGTTCGATGGTCACCACGCAAGGTGCTTCGGTACGCCCCGCCACCGCGAGGAAGACGCTCGTGCCGTTGAAGAAGCCGTGTGTGGTGTCGAGATGGGCGGTGCGCACCGACAGGTCCCAGGCATAGACCTCGTAATGCACGCTCAGCACGCGCGCGCCCGGCACCGCAGCCGCGCGCCAGGTGTGCTTGTCGAGCTTCTCCAGCGCGCAGGGCTCGCCGTCGGCCTCGGCACGCAGGCGCACGATGTTGCGCGCGAACTCGCGGATCATGTAGCTGCCCGGGATCCACGCCGGCAGGCTGAAGACCTGCCCCGCGGGGTCGGGCTCGGCCACCGTGCAGCTCACCTCGAAGAGGTGGGCGCCGGGGTTCGCCGGGCGGATGCGGTATTCGACCGCGGGCGGCGGACGGTCATGGAGCGCCGACGCGGCGGCGGACAAGCGGGTGGAACGGGCGGACATCGGCAGGCTCCGGCGGAACTCGTCTGGAAGAGGTCCAATCGTAACCGCATGGCCGGGCGCCGGGGAGGCGACAGAGGTCGGCTGCGATCTCCCGGCGCCCAACGGCGAACGCCCGGCGTGACGGCCGCGATCCGCGGATACCCGTCATCCCCATGGATCGATTACCGTGCGCATCACGCGAACGACTGATAGGTTCCTTCGAACTCGATGATGATCGACCGGAGTCCGCTCAGATCGAGCTCACTGTTGTACTCCCGGGGAATTCGGATTGACCACTGACAGAACGGCCCGATCATTTGTCGCTGCGCGTCCAGGAACCCGCCGGTCAGCACGGGCGCTGGTGTCGCCGCTGGTGCGCTGGTAACGGTGCCCGTCTCGGGTCTTGCTGCGGCCGCCGCACCTGCCGAAATTGTCGTGCCGTCGGGGGAGAGCGCACGTGCATCGTAGCGGTACTCGTGATGCACTTTTTGATGATTGACGGTGACCGGCACGTCGCTGGCGGTCACGATCGTCTCTACGCCGGGATGCGTAAACTGAATCACGTGAATGTTGTCCTTGGTCCTCATCCCGAGCGCGCACGCTCGAATGGCGGAGAGGCGGACGTTGGCCATTCCCGGGAAGTGTGTATGGTCGGTGTTGGTGTCCTTTCGCGCCGGAAGAATCGACACCAGCCCCTCGTTGCCGTTCATCAGCGTTGCGAACAGCAGGGGGTTCCGCGCTTTTGTGAACTCGATTCGGCAGGAGTTGCCCATGGGGACAAAAGCTTGAATGGTCGAAAGCCGCTTGTTCTCCTCTTTCAGTCGTCCGACGATGAAGTCGATCAACGCGGCTCTGAACGCGGTCGAGTTGATGTTGTCGGGCCGCTGCGAGCCAGCCATCAACTGCCGAAGCACGTCGACGAACACATCCTTGTTGCTCAAGGTGTGCATCGTGAATGCGCGGCTCGCCAGGTACAGCGTCTCCACACACTGCTCGCGCGCGTGACGCCACAACGCGCTGCTGAACGCGGCCATCTGCGGCAGGCTGAGACCGGCCTGACTGACCCGCCAACTTTCGGTCTTGTTCTTGGCCGACCTTATGGCATCCGTCTGCGATCGCAGGTAGCACAATTCGGTAAGCGCGTCGTTGTACTCGGCAATCTTGGCATTCCGCGTCGCGACCAGTTCGATGTAGTGCGCCAGATCGTCGCTTAATTTCTTCGCTGTCGGACACTTGCTGAAGAATTCGGCGCAGATCGCATCAACCTGCCTGCGCGTCGCCATCAGGCGGCCTTGCTCGGTTCCGTCGGCGCTGATCAGTCCGTCACTGGCCTGTTTCAATCCGGTGAAGTCGGTGACTTCATTGGACAAGGACAGCACCTGACGGCTGAGATACGAACGATTCACCGTGGTGCCGTTGTCGGTCGCGATCTCGTTGGCAGTCTTCGAGATCAAATCGCCGGCCTGGCTTGCAACGAGCGGTATCGCGAAGGCTGGCGCCTCAGGGTTGATGAAGGCCAACTGACCGATGGCGGACAACAGGGCTGCGGGCGTAAGGCCTGTGCCGAGCGTGACTTCATTTTCAAAATCGGTGAATTTCTTGATCAAGTGCACCGAGCCCTCGGCGCGGTTCGCCTCGAACTGCTGAACGGACTTCAGGGCCGCATTGACCTTGGCGACGCTGTCGGCTACGTCCGCCTCGAGCGCCGTCAATGTGCGGCTCTGACTCCCCGAGAGGTTGCCGAGAAAGCCGGCTCGCTCCTGCGCGTTCTTCAGCGCGCCTGCCAAGGCGCCGTGCGTCTGCTCTATGGCGCTGTATTCTGCGACCACCTCGGTCAGATCCGGCTGATAGCGGTCGATCGACCCAAGCGCGACGAAATCATGATCGTGCCCGAACAGGTTCCGCCCCTGTCGAAGCGACTCCAGCGTCATCGTCGCCGCTGCAGCAAGGTCGGCCTCTTTGCGCTCCGTAGCCATCCGGACAATCCATGACAGGGTTGCCTGCAGGCTGCCGACCGCTTCGCGAGTCTCGTTGGTGTTCGCATGAACGTTCGTGAAGAGAAAACGTTCGCGGCAACGCTCGAAGACCATGGGCAGAAGATCCCCGCTCAGTTGCAACGCAAGCGATCTGTCATCGACGATCGACCAGCAGCCGGGATAGTTTGACGCGGGACTGATGCCTACACGTGTGGGCGGCGTCGCAACGGGCCTCGCGCCTTGCGCAGGGCGATTGGTATTGTTGGCGCCGACCTGCCCGCTTTGCCCCGGACCAAATCCGCGCCCTCGGATGTCTGAGCCGCCATTGACGGCGCCATACCGGGGATCTACGGGTGCGGGCCCGCCTGGTGTTCCCGCTTTTCCGAACGTCTGCTCCGCCGGCAGCGCTTGCCCATCTGCCCCGTTCGCATCGATGGGCGTATGAATCTCATTCCACGAGCCCCACACTTTGGCGCGAGTCCACACTGCCCAGATATTCGCGATCGTTCCTTCGAAGGCCGCCTGCTCGGCCTCCACGCGAATGATCTGGTACGTCTTCGGGTCGACGGATGGAACTGCCGGCGGGCGGAGCGCGCCAATGGCGATCGTGCCAGGGCTGCCGGCAACTCCGCCGTAACCCGGAAGTCCGCAGACACCGCCGCCGCCGCTGTCGGCGCCGTTCTGGTGCCCATCCGGATCCCTGCCGCCCATGAAAGCGAGGAAATTGGGCTTGTAGCGCAGCGAGTCCATTTTGGGCGTACCGCCGTTTCCACCGTTGCCGCCGATTCCGGGTGATGCTCCGTTGCCGCCGATGCCACCCGCAACCGACAGGCTCATGCCTGACATCGGAAAATCAAACCCCAGAAAATTCAGCGAAATGGTTCCGCCGTCGCCACCTGCCCCGCCGTTTCCACCGTGACCGCCACAGCCTCCAGCGCCCCCACGTGCCGACTCCGAATCGTTGTCATCCAGGTTGTCGATCCCGTTTCCGCCGCGTCCGCCAGGCTGGCCCTTCCCTCCGTTGCCGCCGAGGCCCCCACTGGCATCGAGGACCAACTGCGGTCCCCGAACCAGTCGATCGCACCAGATCGTGATCGAGCCCCCCTCGCCCCCCTTGCCACCATCCCCGCCCGGTTGACCGTTCGACCCAACGCCTCCTTCGTGCCGCCCTGGTTGTCCGTCCTGTCCCGCGGTCGCCGCCATTGGTTCTGTGCCGGCGGTCGTCTGGCCTCCGCTGCACCCATCCTTGCCACGACAACCGCTTACATCGATTCCCCCGTAATTGCCTGGGTTCAATGGGTCGGGCAGGAACTCCAGGCGCCGGCAGACGATCGTTACCTGCCGTCCGGGCAAGGTGATCACGCCTTCAACCACCACCTCGTCGCCATAGACCGTCAGATTGGTGGTCGCCGCAACGGTCCTCTCGTTCAGGACGTGACGCCTTGCCGTCAGCACCTGCTGCATCGCGACTGAATCGCCCGCCGCCGCGGGAACCAGAATCTCCGAATAGTAGGGGTCGAAAGGCGTTTCGCTGGTGGATGCAGGCGAAGTGCATTCGGTCGTGTTCATGACGTTTCACCTCGATTCGAACGCGCCGTTCTGGAACAGAAAGGTCAATTCCTTTGCGATTGCGGCGCGCAGCGCCGCGATGGGTGCACAGGCGCCATCCGCGATCTGTTCAATCGCCAGCGGGTCGCCCGCCGCCGCACGGCTGTCTTCTCCATTCAGGATCGAGCGGGTTCGCAGCGCATACGCGTCGAGGGTTTGCAGCAGCGTCGATGCGAGGTTCTGCAGTTTCTGCGGATCCAGCTTGGACTTCACCAACTGTTTCGTGAAGTCGTCCAGTTTGCTCGCCAAATCAGAATCGAACGCGGCATCGAGTACCTTGCGGACGCTCTTCCCGAGCAGGGCGTCGACCTCGCTGAACAGCCGTGACTTCGACGAGCGCCAGAACTCTGCGAGATCCTGCCCGTTGGCCAACGCGCTTGCGGCGGTCTGGAAGCTCTGTTCATATGCGGCGCTACGGTCCGAGGCGGCTGCAAGTCCGTTCTCTGTCAGGGCGATGACGCTGTCCAGTCGGTCCGACACGCTCTTGAGACGGCTGATGTCCCGTTCCAGCTTGGACACTTTCCGTGTCGCCTCGTCGCGCTGAGCGGCCGTCAGGTCCGGACCTTGCAATTCGATGCGGAGGCCGTCGAGCTCTGTCGTCCGATCATGGATCAGCTGCTCGCTGCGGGCCTTGTTGTCGCGCCTTTTCGCGAGCTCCGTCTCCATGTTCGCCCGCGCCTGTTCAATCAGATCACCCGCCTCATCCATGCCGGCGCGCTCGATCAACTGCTTGGTCTGCGTGCTCATCGTGATCGGCTCGACGATGCCGCCTGCGGCGATGGCATGCAGACGCTCGGCAATCTGCTCAGACAGGCCGGTCAGCGCGCTGCCGAGCAGTGACAGGCAGGCGATTTCGGCGCGATCTTGCAGGCGCATTCCCTCGAGGCGCGAATCGAGCGTTGCGCGGGCCGCGCGAATACTCTCTCGAAGGGCATCGGCTGCCGCGCCGATCCGATCGGGATCATATTCGGCCGCCGGACTGGTAGCCTCTTCCCACTCGGCCAATCGCTCTTCCAGACCTCGATCAATCGACTTGAAGTCCGCTTCCAAGCCTGCCCCGAAACGTTCGAGCGTGGAGGCTCCGAATTCGTAGGCGTCGGACGCCGTCTCACGTGCGCTCGCCCAGTAGTCGCCGAGATCCAGGCTGAACTTGGCGGCCCGCTCGACCAGCCTGCGATTCGGTCCCGGGATTTCTTCGCGCTTGGCAGGCTTGTACCCCTCCGCTTTGGGGTCTCTCGACATGGAGTGATCGTAGAAGTGTTGGGCGTCCGAGGTGAAGGAATGCGCGATATCTGCCAGATGTCGGGCGCCAGGCGACTCGTGCTCGATCGGCCGTACTGCAACTCGCTCCAGTGCCATGGCTGCATCCCTCCTCTTCCCAGGTTCGGTTGGTGGTTACGGCGGCCTACGCGTGAATACGTCGTCGTCGATCGACCAACGACGTGTCCCGGCTTGTGTCCGCCCGCATACGGGCCTGTAACATTCTAGACACTACAAGAAAGACTCGCCCGCTGCCGCCAAGGGGCACGCTTGGGTTCCTTCACCGCACCGAACCTGTGGTTGCTGGCGAAGTGTCGTCGCATGTGGTTCGACTGGAGGGTCGGATGGTCGGTCGCGCCGACCCATTCGCACTTCCTGAGGCATGAGGAGCGCGCGGAGATGGACACCTCGCATCCGGATGAGAGCTGGTGGAGGGCCGAGTTGCAGATGGTTCCGTCGACAAGAAAAAAGCCGGCTCGCGGGCCGGCTTTTTTCTGCTGTCTGGTGGGCGATACTGGGATCGAACCAGTGACTTCCACCGTGTGAAGGTGGCACTCTACCGCTGAGTTAATCGCCCGTCTCTGGAACCTGTTCCGTACGATTTCCGTACCTTCTTTGCAGGAGGGCACCAAGTCGTTGATTTACCTGGTGGGCGGTACTGGGATCGAACCAGTGACCCCTGCCGTGTGAAGGCAGTGCTCTACCGCTGAGCTAACCGCCCTCCCGAAAAGAGGCCGCATTTTAGAAGGCGAGTCGCCGGGCGTCAAGCGCGGCATCGCTCGCGCGGCGTTGCTCGCACGCACGCCCCCTGGCGATGCGGCGCCGCGCGGGCAGCCGGAGCCGGGACACGCGCGACCGCTCAGCGCAGCGCAGCGTGGATCTGCTCCGCGAGCTTGCGGCTGACGCCCTCCACCCGGCACAGGTCCTCCACCGTCGCCTCGCGCACCCCGTCAAGCCCGCCGAAGGCGGCGAGCAGGTTGCGACGGCGCGAAGGGCCGACGCCGGGGACGTCCTCCAGCTTCGAGCCCACCCGCGCCTTGGCGCGCTTGGCGCGGTGCCCGGTGATGGCGAAGCGGTGAGCCTCGTCGCGGATCTCGACGATCAGGTGCAGCGCCGCCGACTCGCCGCCGAGCGCCAGACCCTCGCGCCCGTCAGGGAAGATCAGCGTCTCCAGACCCGCCTTGCGCCCCTCGCCCTTGGCCACGCCCACCATCGCCACCGCCTCCAGGCCGACCTCGGCGAGGATCGCCCGCGCCGCGCTCACCTGCCCCTTGCCGCCGTCGATCAGGATCAGGTCGGGGCACACCCCCTCCCCGGCCGCGACCTTGCCATAGCGGCGCTCGAGCGCCTGGCGCATGGCGGCGAAGTCGTCGCCGCCGGTGATGCCGGCGATGTTGTAGCGGCGGTATTCGGCGCGCTTCATGGCGCCCGCCTCGCACACCACGCAGGACGCCACCGTGGCCTCGCCCATGGTGTGGCTGATGTCGAAGCATTCGATGCGCTGCGGCGCCTCGTCCATGCCGAGCGCCTCGCGCAGGGCCTCGAGACGCTGTTCGATGCGGCCGGTGTCGCGCGCGCGCGCCTGGATGGCGAGGTGGGCGTTCTTCTCTGCCATCTCCATCCACGCCTTTTCCGCCTCGAAGCGCGGCGACACCACGCCGGGCGGACGCTCGGTGATCTCGGCGAGCGTCTCCTTGACCGCCTCCGGCGGCAGGTTGACCAGGATGCGCGCCGGGATCGGGTGCTGACTGTAGTGCTGCTCGACGAAGGCGAGCAGGCTGTCCACCGCACCCGACACCGCCGCACCGCTCGGGAACTGCGGGCGATCGCCGAGATGGCGGCCGCCGCGCACCATGGCGATGTTCACGCAGGTGAGTCCGTCGGCCTCGATCGCGGCGAGCACGTCCACATCTTCATCCTTGCGGCTGTCGACGAACTGCTTGTGCAGCACCGCCTGCAGCACGCGCACCTGATCGCGACAGGCCGCGGCCTCCTCGAAGGCGAGGCGCTCGGCGGCGGCCTGCATGCGATTCGTGAGGTCGTCGATCACCTCGCTCGCCTGGCCGTCGAGGAAGCGCGTGGCGAGCTTCACGTCCGCAGCGTAGGCGGCGGGCTCGACAAGACTGACGCAGGGCGCGGTGCAGCGCTTGATCTGGTGCAGCAGGCAGGGGCGCGAGCGGTTGGCGAAGACGGTGTTCTCGCAGGTGCGCAGCTGGAAGGTCTTCTGCAGCAGATGGATGCTCTCGCGCACCGCCCAGGCGTTCGGGAAGGGGCCGAAGTAGCGCGCGCCCTTGGTGAAGGCGCCGCGGTGGTAGGCCAGGCGCGGGAACTCGTCGGCGGAGAGCTCGATGTAGGGGTAGGTCTTGTCGTCGCGGAAGAGGATGTTGTAGCGCGGCGCGAGGCTCTTGATGAGGTTGTTCTCGAGGATCAGCGCCTCGGCCTCGGAGCGCGTGGCGGTGATGTCCACGCGCAGCACCTGCGCCACCATCATCGCGATGCGCGGGCTGGAGACGGTCTTCTGGAAGTAGCTGGAGACGCGACGCTTGAGGTTCTTCGCCTTGCCGACGTAGAGCACCTTGTCGTCGGCGCCGATCATGCGATAGACGCCCGGCTCCTCGGTCAGGGTACGCAGGAAGGGCTTGGGGTCGAAGGCGGGGGCGGGCGTCGGGTCGGTCATGGGAGCAGGATGTTTGAGCAACGCCGCTGATCGCGACTTGCGTCGCTCCTACAGGGGAGTTCGCTACCGCCGGGCGGAATTATCCTTCCTTGCGCAGGACTTCGGTAGGTTGCTCACCGATGGTGGCGGCGGTCATGGTTGGCGCGGCGCTCTTGTCCTCGGGAATGGACGCGAGGTGCTCGCGGGCCCGGAGGTAGGGGGCGTGCAGTTCGAGTGCGAAGGGGTCGGCAAGCCAGGCTGGCCTGGCCGTGTCCGGCAAGATCGCGGCGAGTCGGGCCAGGTTGCCGGCGTCCAGGTCCGGCGCCCAGCGATCCAGCAGCTCGGCCGCGAGGTCAGGTCGATTGCACACCAGCAGCATGTCGCAGCCGGCCGCGTAGGCTGCTTTCGCACGGCCGACGATGTCGCCGGCGACGCGGGCGCCTTCCATGTTGAGATCGTCGCTGAAGATCACCCCCTGGAAGCCGAGGCGGTCGCGCAGCACCTCCTTCAGCCAGAACGGCGAGAAGCCTGCGGGCTGCGGTTCGGGGCTGGGGTCGGCGTTGGGGTAGACGACGTGGGCGGGCATGACGCCGGCGAGCTGGCGGCCGAGACGATGGCGGTAGGGGGCGATGTCCTCGTTCCAAACCGTGTCGAAGTCGCGCTCGTCCACCGGCACGTCGTGGTGCGAGTCGGCCTCGACGAAGCCGTGGCCGGGGAAGTGCTTGCCCACGCAGCCCATGCCCGCCTCCGCCATGCCGGCGCACAGCGCCTGCGCGAGCGCCGCGACCACCTGCGGATCGCGATGGAAGGCGCGGTTGCCGATCGCGCGGCAGCAGCCGTAGTCGAGATCCAGCACCGGGGTGAAGCTCAGGTCGACCCCGTGCGCGCGCAGCTCGGCGGCGAGCACGACGCCGGTGGCGCGCGCCGCGTCGAGCGCCACCAGATGGTCCTGCGCCCACAAGGCGCCGAGGCTGCGCATCGACGGCAGGCGGGTGAAGCCGTCGGTGCGGAAGCGCTGCACCCTGCCGCCTTCGTGGTCGACCGCGATGATCAGCGCCGGGTCGCGCAGCCCGCGGATCTCGGCGGTGAGCGCGCGCAGCTGCTCGGAGCCGGTGTAGTTGCGCGCGAACAGGATCACCCCGCCGACCAGAGGGTCGCGCAGGCGTTCGCGCTCCTCGTCGGTGAGCGCGGTGCCGGCGACATCGATCATGACGGGGCCGCGTGGGCGGCGGATGGGTGGATTCATGTTCTGGAGGCTCCGGGGCTCACACGCTTTCGATCAGGGCGAACGCGACGATGTGCTCGTCCTCGTCGCTGATGCTGAGGTGGGCGCGCAGCGCGTTGTCCCGCATGTGCGCGGCGAGGCGCTCGTCATAGCGGTATTCGGGCTTGCCGCGCGCGTCGTGGCCGACCGCAACCGCGTGCAGCGTGGCCGGCACCGCGACGCCGGTGCCGAGCGCCTTGCCGAAGGCTTCCTTGGCGGCGAAGCGCTTGGCGAGGAAGCGCGCCGGGTCGCGATGGGCGCGCCAGGCCTCGACCTCGCTCGCGGCCAGGATGCGCAGGGCGAAACGCTCGCCGTGGCGCTCGAGCGCCTCGCGCATCCGACGCAGTTGCACGAGATCGGTGCCGATGCCGTGGATCATGCTTGCACGCTCGCACACAGGCTCGCGCGCGCCCCTGTCGGAGCGGCGCAAGCCGCGAATGCGGCGCCCGGATCCACTCCACCGCCCGGATTGGGTGCAGCATTCGCGGCTTGCGCCGCTCCTGCAGGGGGACGCCGGCGCGCTGCGCTGTCGGCGGGTGCAAGGGGGCAGGGGCGCGGCACGCGCATCGCGCTTCCTCAGGCGCCCTGCGCCGCTTCGCGCATCAGCCGCTTCATCTCGGCGACCGCCGCGCGCAGGCCCACGAACACCGCACGGCTGACGATCGAATGCCCGATGTGCAGCTCGCGGATGCCGTGCAGGCGGGCGATCGGCTCGACGTTGTAGTAGTTGAGCGCGTGGCCGGCGTTGAAGCGCATGCCCAGGCTGCGCACCACTTCACCCGCCGTGCGGATCTTGTCGAGCTCGGCGAGCACCGCCGGCGCCTCGGCGTCGCGTCCGGCGGCGTGGAAGGCGTGGGCGTAGGGGCCGGTGTGGATCTCGCACACGCGCGCGCCGATGCGCGCGGCGGCCTCGATCTGCTCGGGCTCGGCGTCGATGAACACGCTGGTGACGATTCCGGCGTCGGCGAGGCGGGCGATCACGTCCTTCAGGCGCGTCTCCTGCGCGATCACGTCGAGCCCACCCTCGGTGGTGATCTCGTGGCGGCCCTCGGGCACCAGCATCGCCATCTGCGGCTTCGTGCGGCAGGCGATGGCGACCATCTCGTCGGTGGCCGCCATCTCGAGGTTGAGCTTGACCTGGGTGAGCTCGGCGAGCCGGCGCACGTCCTCGTCGCCGATGTGGCGGCGGTCCTCGCGCAGGTGGATGGTGATGCCGTCGGCACCACCGAGGTGGGCTTCCACGGCGGCCCACACCGGATCGGGTTCCCAGGTGCGGCGGGCCTGGCGCAGCGTGGCGACGTGGTCGATGTTGACGCCGAGTTCGATCATCAGAGCTCCTGCAATTCCTTGAGCACCCGGCGCGACTGCAGCGGCTGGCCGCCCAGGGTGTGGTTGATCAGCATGCGCAGCAGCTGCTTGGACTGGCCCAGCGTCTCCGCACGCGAGAAGTCGCCGGCCGCCATGTCGAGCAGGGTCTGACCGGAGAGCAGCGGCTGCTCGCCGAGCGCGGCAGGGTCGAGGGCAGCACCCTCTTCCTCCAGCGCCTCCAGCCTCACCGGACCGCGCTCGATTATATAAAGGTAGCGCCCCTCGGGCCGCACCGGCTCGCCGCTGTCGCCCTCGTTCGCGAGCCCGGCCTCGTAGCCGAGCTCCTGCAGCAGGGCGAGCTCGAAGCGACGCAGGATGGGCGACTCCGCCTCGCCGCGGCCGAGCGCACGCACCGCCTCGGCGTAGGCGTCGAAGAGGCGCGGGTGGGGATCTTCACGTGCGGTCAGGCGCACCAGCAGCTCGTTGAGGTAGTAGCCGCAGATCAGCGCGCGCCCGATCAGCAGCGGCTGCCCGCCCTGCCATTCGGCACGCACCAGGGTCTTGACCTCGCCACCGCCAGACCAATCCATCCACAGCGGCTGGAAGGCGAGCAGCACGCCGCGCAACTGCGAGTGCGGGCGGCGCGCACCCTTTGCGACCAGGGCGACGCGGCCATGCTCGCGCGCGAAGATCTCGACGATCAGGCTGGTCTCGCGCCACGGGTAGGTATGCAGCACCCAGGCCGGCTGCTGCTCGATGCGCTGCTTGGCTGCCGCCATGACCCGGGGTCCGGATCACTCGTAGCCGAGGCTCTTCAGCGCGCGCTCGTCGTCGGCCCAGCCGCTCTTGACCTTGACCCAGACCTCGAGGAAGACCTTGCCGTCGAAGAGCTTCTCGAGTTCGACGCGGGCCTCGCTGGAGATGCGCTTGAGCTTCTCGCCACCGCGGCCGATGACCATGGACTTGTGGCCGGGCTTGTCGACGATCACCGCGGCGTAGATGCGGCGCAGGTTGCCCTCGACCTCGAATTTCTCGATCTCGACCGCGATCCCGTAGGGCAGTTCGTCGCCGAGCAGGCGGAAGAGCTTCTCGCGCAGGAATTCGGAGGCGAGGAAGCGCTCGCTGCGGTCGGTGATCTCGTCTTCCTCGAACATCGGCGTACCGACCGGCAGCAGGGGCGTGGCGGCCTTGACCAGCTCGTCGACGTTGCGTCCCTTCTCGGCCGACAGCGGCACGATCTCGGTGAAGTCGCGCGCCTCGCGCACCTGGGCGATGAAGGGCAGCAGGCGGGTCTTGTCCTTCAACTGGTCGACCTTGTTGATGACCAGGATCACCTTCGAGGACTCGGGGATCACCGCCAGCACCTTGCGGTCGTCCTCGGTGAAGCGCCCGGCTTCGATGACGAAGAACACCAGATCGACGTCGGCCAGCACCTGCGACACGGTGCGGTTCATCGAACGGTTGAGCGCGTTGCGGTGATGGGTCTGGAAGCCGGGGGTGTCCACGAACACGAACTGCGCGCCCGGCTCGGTGAGAATGCCGGTGACGCGGTGTCGGGTGGTCTGCGCCTTGCTGGAGACGATGCTGATCTTCTGCCCGATCAGACGGTTGAGCAGCGTCGACTTGCCGACGTTGGGGCGACCGACGATGGCGACGAAGCCGGCGCGAAAGCCGTCCTCGCCGGTGGGCTGGTCGCTGAGGGGAGTCTGGGACGCGTCGCTCATTTCTTTCTCACCGCGGCGAGCGCGAGCTCGGCCGACTGTTGTTCGGCGATGCGCCGGCTCGGGCCGCGGCCCAGCGTGCGTACCGCGAGTTTGGGGATTTCGCAGGCGACCTCGAACTCCTGCGCGTGGGCTTCGCCGACGATCTCGACCATGGTGTAGCTCGGCACCGGAATGCGGCGCGCCTGCAGCCATTCCTGCAGCGCGGTCTTGGGGTCCTTGCTCGGCTTGCACGGATCGACTTCGGCGATCAGCGGTGCGTAGAGGCGGTCGATGACCCCCTTCGCCGCTTCGAAGCCGGCGTCCAGATAGACCGCGGCGAACAGCGCTTCGAGCGCATCGGCGAGGATGGACGGGCGCCGGCTGCCGCCGGACTTGAGCTCGCCCTCGCCCAGGCGCAGGCAGTCGCCGAGCTCGAGCTCGAGCGCGAGGCGGTGCAGCGTGTCCTGGCGCACCAGCGAGGCGCGCACCCGCGACAGCTCTCCCTCGCGCAGCTCGCCGAAGCGGCCAAACAGCGCGATCGACACCACGCAGTCGAGGACGGCGTCGCCGAGGAACTCGAAACGCTCGTTGTTGGGCTGCCCGAAGCTGCGATGGGTCAGCGCCTCCTGCAGCAGGCGGACATCGGAGAACGCGTGGCCCAGGCGCGCCTGAAGTCGATCCGGCATCATCGGCTCAGCGCGGCTCGCTGCTCGGATGCAGGTCGATCGACAGGCTGACGTTGGCGAGCAGGGGAATCTTGCGGGTGTACTCGACGTCGATGACGGTGCGGACACCCGACTTGTCGATCGTCAGATCCGCGCCACCGACGCTGCTCACGTCGTCGATCTGCCGGCGCCGATCGAAGCTGCGCCGCACCTCGATCAGGCTCGCCCCCTTGTCGGACTCGTCGGCGACGATTCCGAGGATGCGCTTGATGGCGAGATACTCGTTGATCACCGGAACGCTGCGGAACCCGACGACGAGCACGAAGGCCGCGATCACGCCGGTCACCAGCACGCCCAGAAGCGTGAGCCCGCGTTGGGAACGCATCTTCATCTCCACCCCCATTTCAGTCGAAGCCGCCGATCCGCTTCATGTCGCCGAAGTTGAACCAGATGAAGAAGGCACGCCCGACGATGTTCTGGTCCGGCACGAAGCCCCACACGCGGCTGTCGCTGCTGGCGTCGCGATTGTCGCCGAGCACGAAGTAGTGCCCGGCCGGCACCGTGCAGCGCACGCCCGCATGCACGTAGGTGCAATGCTCGCGCCCGGGGAAGTTGAGCACCTGCGGCACGTAGGCCGGCGCGTCGCGCTCGATCAGCACAGAGTGCTCGACCTCGCCGAGCCTCTCGACGTATTTCGGCGAGTAGTACAGCCGATCCGGATGCAGGTAGCTGCCGTCCTCACGGATCGGCACCGCCTCGCCGTTGATGGTGAGGCGCTTGTCGATGTATTCGACGCGGTCGCCGGGCAGGCCGACCACGCGCTTGATGTAGTCCATCGACGGATCGGCCGGATAGCGGAAGACCATGACGTCGCCGCGCTGCGGATCGTTCACGGCGACGATCTTGCGGTTGATCACCGGCAGGCGGATCCCGTAGGTCCACTTGTTGACCAGGATGAAGTCGCCCACCAGCAAGGTCGGGATCATCGAACCGGAAGGGATCTTGAAAGGCTCGACGACGAAGGAGCGCAGGCCGAACACGATCAGGATCACCGGGAAGAAGCTCGCGCCGTACTCCACCCACCACGGGTCGGGCGTGCCCGCGGGACGCAGCTTGCGCGCGTGAAAGCGGTCGACGGACCACAGCGCGCCGGAGGCGATCAGCAACAGGAACAGGATCAGGGCAAAGTTCATGCGGTTTCCGTCTTAGGCCGGCCCCCAGGGCCGGCGTCGATCACTTGCCTTCGTCGGTGCGCAGCACGGCGAGGAAGGCTTCCTGCGGGATCTCGACGTTGCCGACCTGCTTCATGCGCTTCTTGCCTTCCTTCTGCTTCTCGAGCAGCTTCTTCTTGCGCGTGATGTCGCCGCCGTAGCACTTGGCGAGCACGTTCTTGCGCAGGGCCTTGATGGTCTCGCGCGCGATGATGTGCGCACCGATCGCCGCCTGCACCGGCACGTCGAACATCTGCCGCGGGATCAGGCCGCGCAGCTTGGCGGCGAGCTCGCGGCCGCGATACTGCGCGCTGGCGCGGTGCACGATGACGGACAGCGCGTCCACCTTCTCGCCGCCCACCATGAGGTCGAGCTTGACGAGGTCGGCCGTGCGGTACTCCTTGAAATCGTAGTCGAGCGAGGCGTAGCCGCGCGACACCGACTTGAGCCTGTCGAAGAAGTCCATCACGACTTCGTTCATGGGCATCTCGTAGATCAGCTGCACCTGGCGGCCGTGGTAGCGCATGTCGATCTGGTTGCCGCGCTTCTGGTTGCACAGCGTGATCACCGGTCCGACGTAGTCCTGCGGCAGGAAAATGGTCGCGGTGATGATCGGTTCGCGGATCTCCTGGTACTTGCCGGGCTCCGGCAGCTTGGCCGGATTCTCGATGCGGATGATCGAGTTGTCGTTCAGTACCACCTCGTAGACCACCGTCGGCGCGGTGGTGATGAGGTCCATGTCGAACTCGCGCTCGAGGCGCTCCTGCACGATGTCCATGTGCAGCAGGCCGAGGAAGCCGCAGCGGAAGCCGAAGCCGAGCGCCTGCGAGACCTCGGGCTCGAACTGCAGCGAGGAGTCGTTCAAGCGCAACTTTTCGAGCGAGTCGCGCAGTTGGTCGTATTCGGAAGATTCCACAGGATACAGGCCGGCGAAGACCTGCGGCTTGATCTCCTTGAAGCCGGGCAGCGGCGCACTCGCCGGCTTGTTGGCGAGCGTGATCGTGTCGCCCACCTTGGCCGCCTCGATCTCCTTGATGCCGGCGATGACGAAGCCCACCTCGCCCGCGCGCAGCGCATCCCGGCCCACCGAGCGCGGCGTGAACACGCCCACCTGGTCGCAGGGATACTGCAAGCCGTTCGACATCAGCAGGATGCGGTCCTTGGGCTTGAGTTCGCCGTCGACGACGCGCACCAGCATGACCACGCCGACGTAGTTGTCGAACCAGGAGTCGATGATCAGCGCCTTCAGCGGCCCGTCGGGCTCGCCCTGGGGCGGCGGCACCCGGGCGACGATGGCCTCGAGCACCTCCTCCACGCCCAGGCCGGTCTTGGCCGAGCACAGGATGGCCTCGGAGGCATCGACCCCGATGACGTCCTCGATCTCGCCGCGCGCGTTCTCGGGGTCGGCCGCGGGCAGGTCGATCTTGTTGAGCACCGGCACCACCTCGACGTCGAGGTCGAGCGCGGTGTAGCAGTTGGCCACGGTCTGCGCCTCGACGCCCTGCGAGGCATCGACCACCAGCAGCGCGCCCTCGCAGGCGGCAAGCGAGCGGCTGACCTCGTAGGAGAAGTCGACGTGTCCCGGCGTATCGATGAGGTTGAGGTTGTAGACCTGCCCGTCCTTGGCCTTGTAGTGCAGGGCCGCGGTCTGCGCCTTGATCGTGATGCCGCGCTCCCGCTCGATATCCATCGAGTCGAGCACCTGCTCCTCCATCTCGCGCTCGGACAGGCCGCCGCAGAAGTGGATGAGTCGGTCGGCCAGGGTCGATTTGCCGTGGTCGATGTGGGCAATGATGGAGAAGTTTCGGATGTGCTTCATTTGAAACGAAAAAGGTGCCTTTCAGCACCCGTTTCGGAAAGGATTCGGTTAGTCGCCGGGCGGGTTCGGTCCAGCGCGTCAGGCCCGCGATTCTAGCGGAAAACCGCCCAGATAAGCGCGTACCGCGGCCTCGTCGAGGTGATAGTGGCAAAGTTCGTGCTCCCCGTGCAGCAGCACGGGCACCCATTCACCCCAGCGCGCCTCGAGCTCGGGATGCTGGTCGACGTCGATCACCTCGATGCCCCAGCCGGCCGCTTCGGCGAGCGGGCGCAGGGCGTCCACGAGCACATGGCACAGGTGGCACCATTCCCGGCTCATCACGGTAAAACGCCGTTCCATCGCGACCGGGCTCACTTGTCGGCGCGCAGGCTGACATAGGACGCGCTCTCGCCGCGCCCGACCAGCAGGGTGACCTGCTGCCCGGGCTTGAGCGCGGCGACCACGCGTTCGAAATCCTCGATGCGATCGAGCCTGACCTGGCGCCCTTCGACGACGATCGCCAGCACGAGGTCGCCGGGAACGATCTGGGCCCGCGCGGCGGACTTTTCGGCACGCTGCACCAACAGGCCGTGCGCAAGCCCGCGCTCGCGCCGCTGCTGCGCCGTGGGCGCGACGAGTTCGAGGCCGAGGCGGTTGGTCGCGCCCGTGGCCAGACCGACCGCCACGGGCTCGACCTCTTCCTCCGGGTCGCGCCATTCGCCCAGCGTCAAGCTCAGGGAACGCGGCGCCCCGTCGCGATAGATCTCGACCTCGACCTTGCTGCCCGGGCGCGCCGCCGCGACGATGCGCGGAAGGTCGGCCGAATTCTCGACGTTGCGCTGGTTGAAGCGCACGATCACGTCGCCCTGGACGACGCCGCCGAGCGCCGCCGGACCACCGGCCTCCACACTGCTCACCAGCGCACCCGCAGGGCGCGGCAGCCCGAAACTGTCGGCGAGGTCGCGGGTGATCTCCTGGATCGACACCCCGATGCGCCCGCGCTCCACCCTGCCCTTCTCGCGCAGTTGCTGCTGCACGTCCATCGCGACATCGATCGGGATCGCGAAGGACAGACCCATGAACCCGCCCGTACGACTGTAGATCTGCGAATTGATGCCGATCACCTCGCCACGCAGGTTGAACAGCGGCCCGCCCGAATTTCCCGGATTGATCGCGACGTCGGTCTGGATGAAGGGCACGAAGTTCTCGTCGGGCAGGCTGCGCCCCTTGGCGCTGACGATGCCGGCGGTGACCGACTGCTCGAAGCCGAAGGGCGAACCGATCGCCAGCACCCACTCGCCCACCGCGAGCGCCTCGGGGTCGCCGAGCACGACATGAGGCAGGTCCTTGGCCTCGATGCGGATCAGCGCGACGTCGCTGCGCGCATCGGCGCCGATCACCGTGGCGTCGAACTCGCGCTTGTCGGCGAGGCGGACCACGATGCTCTCTGCGGCCTCCACCACATGCGCGTTGGTGAGGATGAAACCGTCGGCGCTGATGATGAAGCCCGAGCCGAGCGACTTGTCGTCGGGCTCCGCCCCCGGGTACTCGGGCATGCGCGGGATGAACTTGCGGAAGAACTCGAACATCGGATCCGACTCGTCGAGTTCCGGAAGACGGAAGGGTTGCTTCTGCGGCTGCGCAGCCACCTGGGTGGCGCTGATATTGACCACGGCGGCGCCCTGTGTCGCCACGAGGCGGGTGAAATCGGGGAGCATCGCCCGCTCTGCCGTGCCGGCCGCGAAGCCCTTCGGCGCGCAGAGCATCAGCAGGAGACAGAGTACCAAGGCGAGCGCCCTCGCGGCGCCCGTTTGCATGCGGACTTCGGGGTTCATTGCAGGACGCGCAGCCGGCGGCTGCAATTCTCCTCGACCGAGAGCTCCATGCTGAGACTGTTCCGCCAGTTGCGGCTGCGCGACAGCATCCGATTGACGACCCAGGCCAGCGCGAGCCCCGCGACGCCCCCGGCCAGACCCCAGGCATCGCCGTGCTGCACGCCGCCCAAGAGGCTGCCGAACGCGGCGCCGACCAGAAGCAGCAGCGTCCCCAGCCCGTAGCTGACCAGCGCCGCGCGCAGCGGCGCACCGTCCGGGATGCGGATCACCACCGCATCGCCAGCTGCGAAGCGGGCGTCCGCGGGGATGGAGAATTCGTCCCGGGGCATGCCGAAGACGTGGGAGATCTGCACCGAGCCGCAACCACCCGGCTCGTCACAGCGTCCGCAGCCGCCCTGCTTGCCACTGAGCTTGACCCAGGCCTGACCATTCTCGATCCGCAGGATACGGGCGCGCGCTTCCATCATCGTGCCTCCGGCCGAATGCCCTCGCCGATGCGACGCACCGCCGCCTCTGGCGCCTCGCCGAGTGCGGTGACAAGGTGACCGTCGATCGCGCGCTTGAAAATGTTGATCGCGCCGCTGGAGAGCGGGCCGAGGCCGGCTCGCGAACCCTCGCCGATCGGTTCGATGAACACGGAGATCGCCGCCAGCCCGTCGCTGAAAACCATGTGCACCGCTTCACCGCGATCCCGCCCCAGCGGGCGCTTCATGGCCGAGGTGAGCGCGTAACCCGGAACCGCCGGCTCGAGCACCCAGCCGGCAGCCTCGACGGACATGCTGACACCGCGCGCATTGACCATCCGCCAGCCTTCGTCGGTCTTGAAGCGCGACTCGAGCAGGCTGTTCTCCACCTCGCCCCCGATGCGCAGCTCGCTGAAGCTGAATTGCTCGATGACAGCACCGTGCTGATCGAGCGTACGCGACTTCAGCAGCAGGCCCGACTGCACGTCGGCCCACAGCACGTGGCCGTAGCGCAATTCGTCCTTGGGCTCGAGGACCAGCGCCTGGGCCTCGAGCCCGGCCACCCTGCCCAATTCGCCCTTGCGCACACGGTAGTTTTCGGCCAGCCCGGTCGGCGACGCCGGCAGGCGAGCCGGGAAGGCGCGACGGCCCTGCGCTTCGTCGATGATCACCGTGCGCTCGTCGGGCAATACGCAACGCACCTCGGCGCCACGGCGGATGATTTCGCGCGGACTGCCATCGAGGACCTCGAGGCGCTCGTACTCGCCGCTGGCATCGACACGATGCGCGATCCGCGAGGTCTCGACATGGCTGCCGGACTGATACACGAAGGTGCCAACGTAATTGAGTCGTTGCCCCGCGGTCGAGATGCGTCCGAGCCAGGACAAGGGGTCGGTCGGGTGTTCGGCAGACGCCGGTCCCTGCGCGAGCAGCGCGCAGAGACCGAGCATGGCGGGGAACCACCTCATCGAGCGCCGCCCTCGCGCGTGTCGGATACGGTGCGGACGTACTGCACGCCGGCCGGCATCGGGCCGCCGCGGCTGAGGCCCTGATGGGCGAAGAGATACTCGCGCATCGGATCGGCCGCCGGAGCGGCGACCGGGCGCACATTCGAGGAACCGACGAACTGGATCGGCAACGCGGCGACCGCCATCTGCGGCGCCGGCGCGTCCTGCCGGTACAGACTCGCGGCCACCAACCCCACCGCGGCCACCCCCATCACCGAAGCGGCCAGCGGCATCAGGCGATGCACGAGGCCGCGCTGCGCGAGGCCTGCCGCCGGGACCCCAGGCGCGAGCAGCGTCGGCTCGTCATCCAGGCTGACCATGACACGGGAAACGAAATCACTTGAACCGGCGGAGTCGCCACGCAGGGTGTCGCCGATCAGGCAATAGGTGTCCCACTCCTTGCGCAGCGAAGCATCCTTGCGCATGCCGTCGAACACCGCACGCATGCCCTGGTCGTCGAGATCTCCGTCGAACAGCGCCGACACTTTGTCCTTCATGCTTGCACCTACCAACGTTTGTCCGGGGCCGTGTCCAGCAGGGGCCGCAGACGTTCTGCTATCGCTTCGCGCGCACGGAAGATCCGCGAGCGCACCGTGCCAATCGGGCATTCCATGATGCCGGCGATCTCCTCGTAACTGAGCCCTTCGAGCTCGCGAAGCATGATCGCCGTCCTCAGTTCCTCGGGCAGTGCGGCCATCGCGTCCTCCACGGTTTCGCCGATCTGGCGGGTCATCAGCAGCCGCTCGGGCGTGTTGATGTCGCGCAACTGATCGCCTTCCTCGAAGGTCTCCGCCTCTTCAGAATCGAAACTCGTCGAGGTCGGGGCCCTGCGCCCCTGGGAGACCAGGTAGTTCTTCGCCGTGTTGATGCCGATGCGGTACAGCCAGGTGTAGAAGGCACTGTCACCCCGAAACGAACCCAGCGCTCGATAAGCCTTGATGAAGGTCTCTTGCGCCACGTCCTCGACTTCTGCCGAGTCGCGGATCAGCCTCGACAGCAATCTGTTCAGCTTGCGCTGGTACTTGGATACCAGCAGACCGAACGCCTGCTTGTCGCCACGTTGAACACGCTCGACGAGTTGCTGATCGAGTTCCCGATCGCTCATGGGTTCCTGTTGATTCCGGGGAATTCAAAGATTCGAAGATCCCGGATTATAAGCGAGCGGGCCACGTACTCAGCAGAAATCGAAGACACTGGAACTGACAGGGTCGGGTGGAAATAGTTCAGGCGCGCGGACGGGCAGGACGGACGACCGGGCGCGCCCGACGGCCTGTCACCGCATGCTATATTCCCTCTCCCGCAAATCCTGCCCGAGCGACATCTTGCTGAAACAGTACGACGTACTCATTCTTGGCAGCGGTACCGCCGGCCAGTCGATGGCCCTCCGTCTGGCGGACCGCCTGCGCGTGGCGCTCGTGACCAAGCGCGAGTTGGCTGACAGCGCGAGCAACTGGGCGCAGGGCGGCATCGCCGCGGTGCTCGACAACACCGACAGCATCGAAGCTCATATCCAGGACACCTTCGTCGCCGGCGCCGGCCTGTGCAACCCCACGTCGACGCGCTTCGTGGTCGAGAACGGCAAGCGCGCGATCGAATGGCTGATCGACCGCGGCGTACCCTTCACCCGCGAGGCCGACTCCCAGCTCGGCTACCACCTCACCCGCGAGGGCGGCCATTCCCACCGGCGCATCATCCACGCCGCGGACGCCACCGGCGCGGCGGTGCAGGCGACACTCGGCGACCACGTGCGCCGACACCCGAACATCGACATCTACGAGCACCACATCGCGGTCGATCTCATCACCGCGGACAAGCTGGGGCAGTCCGGCGCAGGCTGCCTCGGCGCCTACGTGCTCGACATCCACGGCGAGCGCGTGCTGACCTTCGCCGCGCGCAACACCGTGCTCGCCACCGGCGGCACCGGCAAGGTCTATCTCTACACGACCAACCCGGACGTCGCCACCGGCGACGGCGTCGCGATGGCGTGGCGAGCGGGCTGCCGGGTGGGGAACATGGAATTCATCCAGTTCCACCCCACCTGCCTGTACCACCCGCAGGCGAAGTCCTTCCTGATCTCCGAGGCGGTGCGCGGCGAGGGAGGCCTGCTGAAGCTGCCCGACGGCACGCGCTTCATGCCCGAGCACGACCCGCGCGAGGAGCTCGCACCGCGCGACATCGTCGCGCGCGCGATCGATTTCGAGATGAAGAAACGCGGCATCGACTGCGTCTACCTCGACATCAGCCACAAGCCGGCCGACTGGCTGCGCGGCCACTTCCCCAATATCCACGCGCGCTGCCTGGAGCTGGGCATCGACATCACCAAGGAGCCGATCCCGGTCGTGCCCGCGGCGCACTACTCCTGCGGCGGCATCATGACCGACCTTGCCGCGCGCACCGGCGTTCCCGGGCTCTACGCCGTGGGCGAATCTGCATGCACCGGCCTGCACGGCGCCAACCGCCTCGCGAGCAACTCGCTGCTCGAATGCCTGGTGTTCGGCGAAGCCGCGGCCGAGGACATCCTCTCCAAGGCGCAAGAGCCTGCACCCGTGCTTCCGGCTTGGGACGAGAGCCGCGTCACCGACGCCGACGAGGAGGTGGTGATCTCGCACAACTGGGCGGAACTGCGCCGCTTCATGTGGGACTACGTCGGCATCGTGCGCACCAACAAGCGCCTGCGCCGCGCCCAGCACCGCATCCGCCTGCTGTCGCGCGAAATCCACGAGTTCTACTCGAACTTCCGCGTCAGCAACGACCTGATCGAGTTGCGCAATCTGGTGACCACTGCGGACCTGATCGTGCGCTGCGCGCTCAAGCGCAAGGAAAGCCGCGGCCTGCACCACTCGCGCGACTATCCCGAGACACTTCCACGCGCACGCGACACCGTGCTTCGTCCGCCGGCGCGCACGCCCCGCAAACGCTGAGCGCCAGCCCTGTCGCGCCGGCGCGATCCGTCCGCGGACGAGACCGCGTCAGCGCGCAGCGGCGTCGGGCCCGACGCGCCCCGAGCGATGGCGCAGCCAGACCCTGAGGAGGCGGAAACTGCCGGCGGATAGATTGCCGGGAACGAGGAACAGCGTTCGAGCAACCGGGGCGCCCTGCCCCGGCGCCGATATCTGCGCGGGCACCAGCGTGAACCAGGCGGCCATCGGCAACACCACCTGCGAGCGTTCGCGCACCCGATACAGCCCACCTTCACCGTCCGGTTCCTGCAACAGTTCGAGCGCGCCGTCGCGCTCCAGCCAGAGCGTGCAGCCATCCAGACGAGCCTGCGCACGCAAGCCGCGAAACAGCGACAGGAAGATCAGCGCCCAGGCGCAGGCGGCGATCGCCCGATCCACGTCTCCCGCCTCCCAGTCCGTGAAGACAGGCACGTGAAAAAGCGCCAGTGCGGCCGCTGCATGCACGACCCACACCGACGCTTTCACGAGACTGCAGCCGCGCAGCTTCAGTTCGACGGGGAACTGCATGCCGCGGAGCAGAACGAAAGGCTCACACCCGGCGGAACACCAGGGTGCCGTTGGTTCCGCCGAAGCCGAAATTGTTCTTCAGGGCCACGTCGATCTTCATCTCGCGGGCGACGTTGGCGCAGTAGTCGAGGTCGCACTCCGGATCCTGCTCGAAGATGTTGATCGTCGGCGGCGAAATCTGGTGGTACACCGCCAGCGCGGTCACAACCGACTCCAGCCCCCCGGCGCCACCGAGCAGGTGACCGGTCATCGACTTGGTGGAGTTCACCACCAGCTGCTTCGCCGCTTCGACGCCGAAGGCGAGCTTGATCGCGTCCGTCTCGTTCTTGTCGCCGAGCGGGGTCGAGGTACCGTGCGCGTTGAGGTACTGCACCTGATCGACGTTCACGCCGGCGTCCTTCATCGCATTGACCATGCTGCGGCGCGGGCCGTCGGTGTCGGGCGCGGTCATGTGGTAGGCGTCGCCGCTCATGCCGAAGCCGGCAACCTCGGCGTAGATCTTCGCGCCCCGGCGCCTGGCGTGCTCGTACTCCTCGAGCACCATCACGCCGGCACCCTCGCCGAGCACGAAGCCGTCACGCCCCTTGTCCCACGGCCGGCTGGCGGTGGCGGGATCGTCGTTGCGGGTGGACAGCGCCTTGGCCGAGCCGAAGCCGCCAATGGCGAGGTTGGTCACGGTGGATTCCGCGCCACCGCACACCATCACGTCGGCATCACCGTAGCCGATCATGCGCGCGCCCATGCCGATCGCGTGCAGGCCGGTTGTGCAGGCGGTGACCACCGCGAGGTTGGGCCCCTTCATGCCGAACATGATCGAGAGGTTGCCCGAGATCATGTTGATGATGGTGCCCGGAATGAAGAAGGGCGAGATCTTGCGCGGGCCGCCACCGAGGAAGTCGTTGTGCGTATCCTCGATCATCGGCAGGCCGCCGATCCCCGAACCGATATTGATGCCGATGCGGTCGGCGTTGGCCTCGGTGACCTCGATGCCGGAGTCGCGGATCGCCTGGATGCCAGCGGCCATGCCGTAGTGGATGAACACATCCATGCGGCGAGCTTCCTTGGGCGACAGGTAGGCGGACACGTCGAAGTCCTTCACCTCGCCGGCGATGCGGGCAGCGAAGTTGCTCGCGTCGAAACGGGTGATCGGACCGATGCCGCTCTTGCCGGCGATCAGGTTGGACCAGGCTTCGGTAACAGTATTGCCGACAGGCGAGATCACGCCCAGACCGGTGACGACGACTCTACGACGCGACACAGGCGACTCCGTTGAAATCGTTGGAGAAATTCAAACCTGTCCGGTTGCCGCAACGATGCGCGGTAACGCGGACAGGACGCGCGGGAAAATGCGCGGGGATTACTTCTTGAGGTGGGCGTTGACGTAGTCGATCGCCTGCTGGACGGTGGTGATCTTCTCGGCCTCTTCGTCCGGGATCTCGCACTCGAATTCTTCTTCCAGCGCCATGACCAGTTCCACGGTGTCCAGCGAATCCGCGCCCAGATCATCGACGAACGAAGACTCGGTCTTGATCTCCGATTCGTTCACGCCAAGTTGCTCAGCGACGATCTTCTTGACGCGCTGTTCGATGTTCTCCATGAACCAACTCCTTCCTGAGGGTGACAGGTGAATGTAAAAAGCCGGCGTATTCTACCAAAACGCCGCGGAACCGCTATCCCGACGCAAATCAGGACATGTACATGCCGCCATTGACGTGCAGGGTGGTCCCCGTCACATAGGCGGCAGCGGGGGAGGCGAGGAACGCCACGGCGCCGGCGATTTCTTCCGGACGACCGAGACGGCCCAGCGCGATGTTGCCGAGCAAGGCGTCGCGCGCGGCTTCGGGCAGCGCGCGCGTCATGTCGGTGTCGATGAAACCGGGGGCGACGCAGTTGACCGTGATGTTGCGGCTGCCGAGTTCGCGCGCCAGCGCGCGCGTCATGCCCGCCACGCCGGCCTTGGCGGCGGCGTAGTTGGCCTGGCCCGGGTTGCCGGAGCTGGCCACCACCGAGGTGATGTTGATGATGCGGCCGTGGCGGGCCTTCATCATGCCGCGCATGACCAGCTTGCTCATGCGGAAGACCGCGCGCAGATTGGTGTTCACCACCGCATCCCACTCCTCGTCCTTCATGCGCATGGCAAGGTTGTCGCGGGTGATGCCGGCATTGTTGACCAGGATGCCGACCGCACCGAAGCGCTTCTCGACCTCGCCGACCAGCGCCTCGCAGGCTGCCGCGTCGGTCACGTCCAGCGCCATGCCGGCCCCCTGGATGCCGGCGTCGGCGAGCGCCTTGCCGATATCGGCGGCGCCGGATTCCGAGGTGGCGGTGCCGACCACCGTCGCACCCAGGCGGCCGAGTTCGAGCGCCACCGCACGGCCGATGCCGCGCGACGCGCCGGTGACCAGGGCGACCTGGCCTTCGAGCGAAAAACTCATGTCTTACCTCACCGCCGCAATGGCTTGTTCCAGGCTCGCCGCGTCATGCGCCGAGCCACCCTCGACTTCCTTGGCGATGCGCTTGGTCATGCCGGCGAGCACCTTGCCGGGGCCGCACTCGATGACGTGGCTCATGCCGCGGGCGCCCATCGCCTGCACGAGCTCGATCCAGCGCACCGGCGAATACGCCTGCCGCACCAGGGCGTCGCGGATCTTCTCGGGATCATCGTAAACCGCGACGTCGACGTTGTTGATGACGTCGATCTCCGGCTTGACGATCGCCACACCGGCCAAGCGCTCGGCCAGGCGCTCGGCGGCCGGGCGCATCAGCGCGCAATGGAAGGGCGCGGAAACAGGCAGCAGCACGGCACGCTTGGCGCCCTTGGCCTTGGCGATCTCGCTCGCGCGCTCGACCGCGGCCTTGGCGCCCGCGATCACGATCTGCCCCGGCGCGTTGAGGTTGGCTGCCTCGACCACCTGGCCCTGCGCGGCCTCGGCGCAGGCCGCATGCACCGCGTCGGGCTCCAGGCCCATCACCGCCGCCATCGCGCCCTCTCCCGCCGGCACGGCCTCCTGCATGGCTTGGGCGCGGAAACGCACCAGCGGCACGGCGTCCTTGAAGGCCAGCGCGCCCGCGGCGACCAGCGCCGAGTACTCGCCCAGGCTGTGGCCGGCGACCAGGGCCGGTTTCGGCCCGCCCGCGGCCCGCCAGGCACGCCAGGCCGCCACGCCGGCGGTCAGCATCAGCGGCTGGGTGTTGACGGTGAGGGCAAGGCGCTCGGCAGGGCCGTCGCAGACCATCGCCCAGAGATCCTCTCCGAGGGCCTCGGAGGCCTCCGCGAAGGTGTCACGGATGACGGCGGACTCGCCGTAGGCGGCCATCATGCCGACCGATTGCGAACCCTGGCCGGGAAAAACCAGCGCAAAAGCCATGCTGTTCTCCGCTTGTGTCGAAAGTGGGAAATCGGGAAACGAAGCTCAGAAATCGATCAGGGCCGCGCCCCAGGTGAAGCCGCCACCGACGCCCTCGACCACGATGCGATGCCCCGGGCGCAACCGCCCCGCACGCACCGCCTCGTCGAGCGCGAGCGGAATCGACGCCGCCGAGGTGTTGCCGTGATGATCGAGCGTGGTCACGACGCGCTCCATCGGCACACCGAGCCGCTTGGCGGTGGCCTGGATGATGCGGATGTTGGCCTGATGCGGGATCAGCCAGTCGACACTGGACGCCTGCACACCCGCGGCATCCAGCACCTCGTTGGCCACATCGCCGAGCACCTTGACCGCGAACTTGAACACGGCCTGGCCGTCCATGCGCAGGAAGGGATCGCCGATCACCTGCCCCGAGGCCACAGCGCCCGGCACGCACAGGATGGGGTGGTGGCTGCCGTCGGCGTGCAGCGCCGAAGCCAGGATGCCCGGCCGCTCCGAGGCCTCGAGCACGACCGCGCCTGCGCCGTCGCCGAAGAGCACGCAGGTGCCCCGGTCGGACCAGTCGAGGATGCGCGAGAACACCTCGGCGCCGATGACCAGCGCGCGCTTGTTGCTGCCCGAGCGGATGAACTTCTCGGCCACGCTGAGCGCATAGATGAAGCCGCTGCACACCGCCTGCACGTCGAAGGCGGCGCCGCCGTTGCGGATGCCGAGCTTGGACTGCACGAGGGCCGCCGTGCTCGGGAAGATGTAGTCGGGCGTGGAGGTGGCGACGATGATGAGGTCGATGTCCTCCGCTTCGCAGCCGGCGGCCTCGATCGCGCGCTCGGCGGCGACGCGGGCGAGGTCGCTCGCCCCGGTGTCGGCCGCCGCCAGATGGCGGCTGCGGATGCCGGAGCGGCTGACGATCCACTCGTCGGAGGTATCGATGCCACGCTTGACCAGGTCGTCGTTGCTGACCGGTTCGCCGGGCAGGTAGCTGCCGGTACCGGCAATCCGTGCATAGATCATGCCTTCGCCTCGTTCATGCTCGCCATGCGTTCGGAGATGCGCTCGATGAGCCGGTTCGACGCCGCTTCGGCAGCGCGCGAAAGCGCATTGCCGAATGCGAGCACGTCGGCCGAGCCGTGACTCTTGAGCACCACGCCGCGCAGGCCGAGCAGCGGCGCACCATTGTAAAGACGATGATCGACGCGCTTCTTGAAGCGCTTGAGCACCGGCATCGCCGCCACCGCCAGCAGCTTGGTGAACAGCGTGCGCTTGAACTCCTGCTTCAGGAAGGCGCCGACCATCTGCGCCAGGCCCTCGGAGGTCTTGAGCGCGACGTTGCCGACGAAGCCGTCGCAGACGACCACATCCACCGTGCCCTCATAGATGTCGTTGCCCTCGACGTTGCCCTGGAAGTTGAGGCCGCTGTTACGCAGCAGCTCGCCCGCTTCCTTGACGACGTCGTTGCCCTTGATGACCTCCTCACCGATGTTGAGCAGGCCGACCGTAGGACGGTCCTTATGCTCGATCGCAGCGACGAGCATCGCGCCCATCACACCGAACTGGAGCAGATGCTCGGCGCTGCAATCGACGTTGGCGCCGAGGTCGAGCACATACGTGTGCCCCTTCATCGACGGCAGCACGGTCGCGATCGCAGGGCGATCGATCCCGGGCAGGGTCTTCAGCACGAAGCGCGAGATCGCCATCAGCGCGCCGGTATTGCCCGCCGAGACGGCAGCGCTCGCCTCGCCCGCCTTGACGAGGTCGACCGCGACGCGCATCGACGAATCCTTCTTGTTGCGCATGGCGATCGCGGGCGGATCGTCCATGGCCACCACCTCGGAGGCCGCGCGCACGCGGATGCGCGCGCCGAACTCGGTCGTCGCGTTGCCGAGCAGGGGCGCGATCGCCTCCTCCCGCCCGACGAGGATCGCGCTGGCCTGGGGATGGCTGCGCAGGAATTCCAGCGCGGCAGGCACGGTCACGACCGGGCCGTGATCGCCACCCATGCAGTCGATCGCAATGGTGACACCCATCGGGTTCTCGCGTGATTACAGGTTTCGGGAGCCGGAAAAAAGGCGGCGCCGGCGCAATGCGCCCGACGCCGCCCTTCTCGATTCAGGCAGCAGGATTACTCGCCCTTGCCCTTGGCGACCTTCTTGCCACGGTAGAAACCGCTGGGGCTCACGTGGTGGCGCAGGTGGGTCTCGCCGGTGGTGGGCTCGACGGCCAGCGCCGGACCGGTGAGGAAGTCGTGGGCACGGTGCATGCCACGCTTGGACGGGGACTTCTTGTTCTGCTGAACGGCCATGAGTAAAGCTCCTAAAACAAATATCGCGCCTATTTCGCGCTGTGACTGCCTCGCAGCGACGCCAGCGCAGCGAAAGGCGATTCCTTCGACGCACCACCATCGGGCCGTGGCGCGTCACAAACCTGGTGTCGCGGGGCGATCGGCAGGGCGAGCAGGATCTCGTCCTCGACCAGGGCGATCACGTCGAGCTCGCCATCGAGCTCGATCGCATCGATCTCGTCATCCTCGAGCTCTTCCTCGGGGATGGGCTGACCCGAACGCACCGGCTGCAGCACCGAGTCCACCTGGACCGGCCATGCCATCCCGCCGAGGCAGCGCTGGCAGCAAAGCTGCAGCTCGCCCTCGATCATCAGGTGCAGCCGCGGTTCACGCGCCTCGACGCCTTCGACCATCGACCCCTCGATCCGCCACGACACCTGCCCGCCGGACGACGCGAGCACGTCGGACAGACGCAGCATCTCCGCGACAGCGGTCACGCCTTCCAGCGTGCGCGCCTCCGCGGCAAATCGAAACGGGTCGGAGATGATCCTGGATGGATCGCCATGTTGCGACATAAGCCGCGCATGATAATATTTTTCGGATCGGCCTGTAAAGGCTTCATTCGATTCGGGAAGCCCCACCCCGATCCCTCCTCTCCAGCACAGTCGCGCGAACAACTCGACCGGTCTCCGGCGGGTCGTGTTCGCACCGGACCCATGAAGATCGTCCTCGCCTCCACCTCCGCCTACCGCCGGATGCTGCTCGAGCGCCTGCAACTCCCCTTCGAGACCGACCGCCCGGAGACGGACGAATCGCCTCTGCCCGGCGAGGCACCCGCCGCCACCGCCGAACGCCTGGCGCTGGAGAAGGCCCGTGCCGTCGCCGCGCGCTGGCCCGGCGCGCTGATCATCGGCTCGGACCAGGTCGCCCACCTCGGCAACGAGGTCTTCGGAAAGCCGGGCACCGAGGCGCGTGCGATCGCGCAGTTGCAGCGCATGCGCGGACAGACCGTGGTCTTCCACACCGCACTCGCCCTGCTCGACACCCGCAGCGGCCACGCCCAGGTCGAGGGCGTGCCGACGCACGTCCGCTTCCGCGAACTCTCCGACGACGAGATCCGCCGCTACGTCGAGCGCGAACGGCCGCTCGACTGCGCCGGCAGCGCCAAGTCCGAAGGCCTCGGCATCGCGCTGCTCGAAGCGATGCGGGGCGACGACCCCACCGCACTGATCGGCCTGCCGCTGATCGCCCTCGCGCGCATGCTGCGCACGGCCGGAGTGCATCTCCCATGAGCGGCGACGCCATGCCGCGCGGCAACCTCTACCTGGTCCCCGTGGCCCTGGGCGAGCACACACCGTGGGCACACTTCCTGCCTGCGCAGGCACAGGCGATCGCAGCCGGCCTGCGCCACTTCGTCGTCGAGACCGCGCGCGCGGCGCGCGCCCACCTCAAGCAGCTCGACTATCCCCACCCGCTGCGCGACACGGACATCCGCGAGCTGCCCGCCGAGGCCGCCGACGCGGCGCTCGACGCGCTGCTCGCCCCCGCGCTCGCCGGCACGGACCTCGGCCTGCTCTCGGACGCCGGCTGCCCGGCGGTGGCCGACCCCGGCGCCCGCCTGGTGGCACGCGCGCACGCCCTCGGCATCCGCGTCGTGCCGCTGGTCGGCCCCTCCTCCATCCTGCTCGGGCTGATGGGCTCGGGGCTCAACGGCCAGAGCTTCGCCTTCCACGGCTACCTGCCGGTGGCCGAGGGCGAGCGCGATGGGGCCCTGCGCACGCTCGAGGACGAATCCCGGAAGCTCGGGCGCACGCAGATCTTCATCGAGACGCCTTATCGCAACGAGCGCATGCTCGACGCCCTGCTGCGCACGCTCAAGCCCGAAACCCGGCTGTGCGTGGCCTGCGAACTCAACACCGCGGACGAATTCCTCCTCACCCGCAGCGTGCGCGAGTGGAAGAAGGCTGCGCGCCCCGCCCTCGCCCGCCGCCCCGCGCTCTTCCTGCTGCTGGCCTGAACGACGCTACGCGGCTCAGGCGTTGGCCAGCAGCCAGCCCGCGAGCTCACCCGGCGTACGCACGCAGGCGAGCGGGGACTCGGCCATCAGCACCTCGACCGGATGCGCGCCGAAGCCCACCGCCAGCCCGGCGGTGCGCGCGTTCTTCGCCATCTGCAGGTCGTGGGTGGTGTCGCCGATCATCAGGGTGCGCTCCGGCGCCACGCCGAGCTCGTCCATGAGCGCTTCAAGCATCGCCGGATGCGGCTTGGAGAAGCACTCGTCGGCGCAGCGCGTGGCATGAAAATAGCGACCCAGCCCGGTGTGGCAGAGCGCACGGTTCAGGCCCACGCGGCTCTTGCCGGTGGCGACCGCCAGCAGGTGGCCGCGCCCGGCAAGCGCGTCGATCAGCGCGTCGATGCCCTCGAAGAGGCTCAGCTCGTGATCCGAGGACAGGTAGTGGTGACGATAGCGCTCGACCATGCGCGGATAGTCGGACTCTTCCAGATCGGGCACGGCGTGGCGCAACGCATCGCCCAGGCCGAGGCCGATGACGTAGCGCGCGCGCTCCTCGGAGGGCACCGGCAGATCGAGGTCGCGCGCCGCGGCCTGCATCGCACGCACGATGGCGGCAGCCGAATCCATCAAGGTGCCGTCCCAGTCGAAGACGATCAGGTCGAAACGTTCAGCCATGCTTTTTCTCCGCGGCATCGAGCCGGTCGAGGAAGGTTTGCAGGTCCGCGGGCAGCGGCGAATCGAAGGCGAGCGGCGCACCGGTGAGCGGGTGGGCGAGGCGCAGCTTCGCAGCGTGCAGGAACATCCGCCGCAAGCCCTCGACCTCCAGGCGCTTGTTGAGCGCGAAGTCGCCGTATTTGTCGTCGCCGCACAGCGCGAAGCCGAGATGGGCAAGATGCACGCGGATCTGATGCGTGCGCCCGGTCTTCAGTTCCACCTCGAGCAGGCTGTAGTCGCGCCAGCGCCGTACCAGGCGCACGATGCTGTGCGCCGCCTTGCCCTCGTCCGCGACGCGCACCCGGCGCTCGCCTTCGGCGGTCAGGTACTTGTGCAGCGGAACCTTGACGTGCTGCAGCGGATTGGACCAGCGCCCCGGCACCAGGGTCAGATAGCGCTTCTCCACGCTGCCCTCGCGCATCATGTCGTGCAACGCGGTGAGCGCCGAGCGTTTCTTCGCGACGATCAGCAGCCCCGAGGTCTCGCGGTCGAGGCGATGGGCGAGCTCGAGCATGCGTAGCTCGGGGCGCTGCACGCGCAGCTGCTCGATCACCCCATAGCTCACCCCGCTGCCGCCATGCACCGCCTTGCCGGAGGGCTTGTCGATGACGAGCAGCGCCTCGTCCTCGTACACCACCGGCAGCGGCTTGCCCGCCGGCGCGGGTGCGGCGTGGGTCGGCTCGGCGATGCGGATCGGCGGGATGCGCACCTCGTCGCCCTCCTGCAGGCGATAGGTCTGCTGCACGCGACGCCCGTTCACCCGCACCTCGCCGCTGCGCAGGATGCGATAGACGTGGCTCTTGGGCACCCCCTTGGCGATGCGCAGGAGGTAGTTGTCGATGCGCTGGCCCGCCGCCGCCTCGTCGATGCGTTCGTGGCGAACCGCGATCGCTTTGCCTTCAATCGTCGTCATGAAATATACTTTCGCGCGGTTGAACCGGTCGCTGCCACCCAAGTGCGGCGCGTCAGCAGTCCGTCAGGTCGAAACACCTGCTCCGGACGACGCGCGCAGACTGCTGGCAAAGAGCCCTGAAGAGCGCTCCCGGTCACAACCCTTGCCCGCCATCCAAGGCCGAAAAGGCGCCGATGGTAACGCAAGCGATCCCCTTCGACACACCCATCCAGCCCCCGGGTTGGATTTTGACGCGCAAGTCACCGACGCAGGATCAAATGTTCCGGCCACGCTGCCGCACCGGCACCGCGGGCGGGAACAAGAGAAATTCGACCAGCCGACCCATCACAGCCCTGTTAACCCACCGGATGAAAGCAGCAGCCCTACCCAATCGCTCCTGATCCCGGAAAGCGCGATGGTGCGCGCCGTTCGTCCTGCCCGTGTGTCTTCTCGCGGGAGAACGATCCAAATGAAGCGCATGCTTTTCAATGCGACGCAGGCCGAAGAACTGCGCGTCGCGATCGTGGACGGTCAGAAACTGATCGACCTCGATATCGAATCGGCCGCCAAGGAAGAACGCAAGAGCAACATCTACAAGGCCGTCATCACCCGCATCGAGCCCAGCCTCGAGGCGGCGTTCGTGGACTACGGTGCCGACCGCCACGGCTTCCTGCCGTTCAAGGAGATCTCGCGTTCCTACTTCCAGCCTGGTGCGGACGCCAAGGCCTCGATCAAGGAAGCCCTGAAGGAAGGCCAGGAACTCATCGTCCAGGTCGAGAAGGACGAGCGCGGCAACAAGGGTGCGGCGCTCACCACCTACATCTCGCTGGCCGGCCGCTATCTGGTGCTGATGCCCAACAACCCGCGCGGCGGTGGCGTCTCGCGCCGCGTCGAGGGTGACGAGCGCGCCGAACTGCGCGAGAACATGGATCAGCTCGACGTCCCCCAGGGCATGAGCCTGATCGCGCGCACCGCGGCGATCGGCCGCAGCGCCGAAGAGCTGCAGTGGGACCTCAACTATCTGCTGCAGCTGTGGACCGCCATCGAAGGCGCGGCACAGGGCCAGTCCGGCGCCTTCCTGATCTACCAGGAAGGCAGTCTGGTGATCCGCGCGATCCGCGACTACTTCCAGCCCGACATCGGCGAGATCCTGATCGACACCGACGACATCTTCGAGCAGGCCACGCAGTTCATGGCCCACGTGATGCCGGGCAACGTCGCCCGCGTGAAGCGCTACAGCGACGACGTGCCGCTGTTCTCGCGCTTCCAGATCGAGCACCAGATCGAGTCGGCCTATTCGCGCCAGGTGAACCTGCCCTCGGGCGGTGCCGTGGTGATCGACCATACCGAGGCGCTGGTGTCGATCGACGTCAACTCGGGCCGCGCCACCAAGGGCTCGGACATCGAGGAGACCGCCTTCCGCACCAACTGCGAGGCGGCCGACGAGATCGCCCGCCAGCTCCGCCTGCGCGACCTCGGCGGCCTCATCGTCATCGATTTCATCGACATGGAATCGGCCAAGAACCAGCGCGAGGTCGAGAACCGCCTGCGCGACGCGCTGCGCCACGACCGCGCCCGCGTGCAGACCGGCAAGATCAGCCGCTTCGGCCTGCTCGAGCTGTCGCGCCAGCGCCTGCGCCCGGCGCTCGCCGAAACCAGCTACATCACCTGCCCGCGCTGCAACGGCACCGGCCACATCCGCAGCACCGAATCGTCGGCGCTGCACATCGTGCGCATCCTCGAAGAAGAGGCGATGAAGGACAATACCGGCGCGGTGCACCTGCAGGTGCCGGTCGATGTCGCCACCTTCCTGCTCAACGAGAAGCGGGTCGACATCGCGCGCATCGAGATGCGCCACAAGGTGCAGCTCATCATCGTTCCGAACCGCCATCTCGAGACGCCGGCGCACGAGATCATCCGCCTGCGCCACGACCAGCTCAACACCGAGGACATCGCCCTGGCGAGCTATCAGATGGTGCAGAAGCCGGTCGAAGAGGACACCCGCCTGCCCTCCAAGGCCAACGAGCGCCCGGCACGCCCCGAGGCCGCGGTGAAGGGCATCGCCCCCGCGCAGCCTGCCCCGATGGCTGCACCCGAGCCCGCTCCCGCCTCGGCCCCGGCCCCTGCCGCGCCCGAGCCCAAGGGGCTGATCGCGCGCATCATGGGCTGGTTCTCCGCCGGCAAGGGCGCCGCGGAACCGGTCCCCGCCCCGGTCGTGGAAGAGACTCCGAAACGCGAGGCGCGCCCGCGTGGCGAACGCAGCGGCGAGGGTCGCCGCAATGGCGGCAGCAATGGCGGCCGTGGCCGTCGCGGCGAGCGCGACGGCGAGGCGCAGCCCTCCACCCGCGGCAGCCGTGCCGAGCGTGGCGAGAGCACCGAGCGCCCGCAGCGCGTCGCGGCCGAGCGTGCCGAGCGCCCCGAGCGTGCCGAGCGCCCCGAGCGTGCTGAACGCCCCGAGCGTGCCGAGCGCAGCGAAGGCGGCCGCCGTGGTCGCGGCCAGCGCGGCGAGCGTGCCCAGGAAGGCGCCGAGCAGCGCGCGGCCCAGACCGAGGACGATCTGCTGAAGGCCGCCACCGCCACTGCGATGGTGGCAGCGGCCACGACGGCGGACTCCGGCACGACCGAGACCGTTGCCAGCACGGAAGGCGGCGAAGAGGAAGGCACCCCGTCCGAGAAGCGCCGCCGTCGCGGCCGTGGCCGCGGCCGTCGCTCGGGCGAGCCGCAGGGCATCGACGGCGCCGCCGAAGCGGGTAACGAAGCCGAGACCGGGGCGAAAGCGCCCGAGGGCGAACTGCCGGGAATCGCGGCGTCCGCCGTCGAGCAGGGGACCGTCGAGTCCGCGCACGCTGCCAGCCCGGTCACGACCGGACAGGACGCGAACGTCGGCGCTGCCGCCACAGCCGTGGTGCAAACCGCTCCGGCGGATGCGCAGATCGCCGAACTGCCGATCGTCGGCGGCACCGCGGAGGACGTCACACCGGTCGCCCTGGCCGCACCTCAGGTGCCGCTTGCCCCGGTGCCGGTCGGCGCAGCGCTGGAAGTCGTCGCTGAAACGGCGCCTGCCGCGGAGGTCCCGGTCGACAAGGCCCTTGCGGCCGAAGCGGTGCTCGCCGAGCAAGGTGCTGCTGCCGAAGAGCTTGCCGCCGGGAGTGCTGCCACGGTCGAAGCGGTATCCGCCGCGGCGCCCCGTGCCGAGACCGCTGCCATGATCGATTCGGCTTCTGCCGAGGAAGCGCCGCCTGCGGTCGCCTCCGCAGCGGGCGAGGAGGCGGTCATCGGCACCGAACCCGTCGCGGTCGCCGAGCCCGCCCCCACGTCGAGCGCCGGCGTCCCCCCCGAGGTCGCCGCCGCAGCGCCGGAAGCCGTGCCAGCCCCGCTCGCGGATTCGACGGAGGTCGCCGAACCGTCCGTGCCTGCGGCAGCCGAGTCGACGGTGGTTCGCGCGATGGAAGCCGGCCGTGCCAGCCACGCGCCGAGCGCACCGATCGCGGTGCCGTCCGGCGACAGCGGCCTGATCAGGATCGAGACCGATCCGGCCAAGCGCGTGCAGTTCGGCACCGGCGCCCCGGAGCAGCCGGCACGCCTGGGCCGCCAGCCCCGCCCGGCCGCAGTGATCGCCGAAGAGCCGCTGCAACAGGTCGAGACCCGCAAGTAAGCGGTTCCACCAACCCCGGCGCGAAGGCTTGTCGAGCGCACATCGCGACTTGCATCGCTCCTGCAGGAAACCAGCCCGCGTGGTTGCGCTTTCCGCAGGAGCGGCGCGAGTCGCGATTTCCTTGTCGCCCCGAACTCAGCCCTCGCCCCGAACTCAGCCCTCGCCGCGGACGCGTTGCACGATCCCGCGTGCTGCGTCTTCACACATGTCGAGCACCAGGTCGAAGCCCTTCGGCCCGCCGTAGTAGGGATCGGGCACCTCCTCGCCGTGAGCTTGCGCGCCGGCGAAGGGCAGGAAGAGCTGCAGCTTGGGCCGGTACACCTCGGGGCAATGGCGCTGCATGTGCTCGAGATGCCCGCGGTCCATCGCCAGCAACAAGTCGAACTCCTGGAAGTCGCGCAGCTCGAGCTTGCGCGCGCGCAGCGCCGAGAGGTCGTAGCCGCGCAGCTTGGCCGCCTTCTGCGTGCGCGGGTCGGGTGCCTCGCCGGCGTGGTAGCCCTGCGTGCCGGCAGAGTCGAGCAACACCTGCGCACCCAGCCCGCCGGTCTCGACGAAGTGGCGCGCCACCGCCTCGGCGGTCGGCGAGCGGCAGATGTTGCCAGTGCATACGAACAGGATCCTCTTCATCCCCTCCCCTCCTCTTCTTGTTGTTCACACGCTGCCATGCTGGTCGGCGCCGAAGGCGCGCTCGCGCAGCTTGAAGAGCTCGTCGCGCGCCGCCGCCGCCTTCTCGAACTCGAGGTTGCGGGCGTGCTCCTGCATCTCCTTCTCCAGCCGCTTGATCGCGCGCGCCAGCGCCTTCTCGTCCATCGCCGCGTAGTCGCCGCCCTTCTCCGCCACGCGCGCGACGTCGCGCTTCGCGCCATCGGCATCGTACACCCCGTCGATGATGTCCTTGATGCGCTTGGTCACCGACTTCGGCACGATGCCGTTGGCCTCGTTGAATGCGATCTGCTTGTGGCGACGGCGCTCGGTCTCCCCGATCGCCGCCTTCATCGAGTCGGTGACGCGGTCGGCATAGAGGATGGCGGTACCGTGCAGATGGCGCGCGGCGCGGCCGATGGTCTGGATCAGCGAACGCTCCGAGCGCAGGAAGCCTTCCTTGTCGGCGTCCAGGATCGTCACCAGCGACACCTCCGGGATGTCCAGGCCTTCGCGCAGCAGGTTGATGCCGACCAGCACGTCGAACTCGCCCAGGCGCAGGTCGCGGATGATCTCGACCCGCTCCACGGTGTCGATGTCCGAGTGCAGGTAGCGCACGCGGATGCCGTTGTCGGCGAGATAGTCGGTGAGGTCCTCGGCCATGCGCTTGGTGAGCACGGTGACCAGCACACGCTCGTTCACCACCAGGCGCTTCTTGATCTCGGACAGCAGATCATCGACCTGAGTCATTGCCGGGCGCACCTCGACCATCGGATCGATCAGGCCCGTCGGGCGCACCACCTGCTCCACGACCTGGCCCTGGTGCTCCTCCTCGTACTTCGCCGGGGTAGCGGAGACGAAGACGGTCTGCGGCATAAGGCGCTCGAATTCGTCGAACTTGAGCGGCCGGTTGTCCAGCGCCGACGGCAGGCGGAAGCCGTAGCCGACCAGGTTCTCCTTGCGCGAGCGGTCGCCCTTGTACATGCCGCCGACCTGGCCGATGGCCACGTGCGACTCGTCGATGAAGAGCAGCGCATCCTGCGGCAGGTAGTCGATCAGCGTCGGCGGCGGCTCGCCCGGACCGCGCCCGGACAGGTGCCGGGAGTAGTTCTCGATGCCCTTGCAGAAGCCCATCTCGTTCAACATCTCGAGGTCGAAGCGGGTGCGCTGCTCGATGCGCTGCGCCTCCACCAGCTTGCCCTCGCGCTGGAAGAAGGCGACGCGCTCCTTCAACTCCTCCTTGATCGCCTCGATCGCCTGCAGCACCGTCGCGCGCGGGGTCACGTAGTGGCTGGACGGATAGACGGTGAAGCGCGCCAGCTTGTGCCTGAGGTGTCCGGTGAGCGGATCGAACAGGGTCAGGTGTTCGATCTCGTCGTCGAACATCTCGATGCGCACCGCGAGCTCGGCGTTTTCCGCCGGGAAGACGTCGATCACATCGCCGCGCACGCGGAAGGTGCCGCGGCGGAAGTCGATGTCGGCGCGGGTGTATTGCATCGCCACCAGGCGCTGGATGAGGTCGCGGTGCGCCATGCGCTCGCCCTCGCGCAGGTGCAGGATCATGGCGTGGTAGTCGACCGGATCGCCGATGCCGTAGATGCACGACACCGTGGCCACGATGACCACGTCGCGGCGCTCCATCAGGCTCTTGGTCGCCGACAGGCGCATCTGCTCGATGTGCTCGTTGATCGACGAATCCTTCTCGATGAAAAGGTCGCGCGAGGGCACGTAGGCCTCGGGCTGGTAGTAGTCGTAGTAGCTGACGAAGTACTCGACCGCGTTCTCGGGCAGGAACTCCTTGAACTCGGCGTAGAGCTGCGCGGCCAGCGTCTTGTTGGGCGCCAGCACCAGGGCCGGTCGCCCCATGCGGGCGATGACGTTGGCCATGGTGTAGGTCTTGCCCGAGCCGGTCACGCCGAGCAGGGTCTGATACATCAGGCCGTCCTCGACGCCTTCGCACAGCAGGCGGATCGCCTCGGGCTGGTCGCCGGCGGGCGGAAACGGCTGGTGCAGGCGGAAGGGGCTGCCCTCGAAGCCGAGCACGGTCCCGCCTTGCTGCGGTGCATCGTTTCCGGCGCTATTGCCTTGAGTCGTCATGCTAAAATTCCCGCTCCATTCCGGTGCATCGCCGCACGGCGGCACCGGACGAAAACGCCGATTATTTCCCAAATCGCGTGACAAGGCACGGCGCAAGTCCGTTCCCGCCACGCGCATTCACTGCCGCCCTACCGGAACAACTGGAGTCCTCATGTCCGCTTCGATCTTCGCCGCCGTCGAGATGGCGCCCCGTGACCCGATCCTTGGCCTCAACGAGGCCTTCGCCGCCGACACCCGCGCCGAGAAGGTCAACCTCGGCGTCGGCGTGTACTACGACGACAACGGCAAGATCCCGCTGCTCGCCGCCGTGCGCACCGCCGAGAAGGCACGCCTCGAAGCCATGCCGCCGCGCGGCTACCAGCCGATCGAAGGCCCCGCGGCCTACAACAACGCGGTGCAGGGCCTGCTCTTCGGCAAGGACTCGCAGCTCGCCACCAGCGGCCAGACCATCACCGTCGAGGCCCTCGGCGGCACCGGCGCGCTCAAGGTCGGCGCCGACTATCTCAAGCGTCTCGTCCCCGGCGCCACCGTGTACATCTCCGACCCGAGCTGGGAGAACCACCGCGCGCTGTTCGAATCCGCCGGCTTTCCGGTCGAGAACTACCCCTACTACGACGCCGCCAGCCGCGGCGTGAACTTCGCCGGCATGAAGGCCAAGCTCGACAGCCTGCAGCCCGGCTCGATCATCGTGCTGCACGCCTGCTGCCACAACCCCACCGGCGCAGACCTGTCCGACGCGCAGTGGGACGAAGTGGTCGCCGTGTGCCGCGAGCGCGGCCTGATCCCCTTCCTCGACATGGCCTACCAGGGCTTCGCCGAAGGCATCGACGCCGACGCCGTGGCCGTGCGCGCGCTGTCGGCCAGCGGCCTGCAGTTCTTCGTGTCGAGCTCGTTCTCGAAGAGCTTCTCGCTCTACGGCGAGCGCGTCGGCGCGCTGTCCATCGTCACCGCCAGCAAGGAAGAGGCCGGTCGCGTGCTGTCGCAGGTCAAGCGCGTGATCCGCACCAACTACTCCAACCCGCCGATCCACGGCGGCGCCATCGTCGCCGCGGTGCTGAGCTCGCCCGAGCTGCGCCAGATGTGGGAAGACGAGCTCGGCGGCATGCGCGAGCGCATCCGCGCCATGCGCACCGGCCTGGTCGAGCAGTTGAAGGCCGCGGGCGTGGCGCAGGACTTCTCCTTCGTGATCAAGCAGCGCGGCATGTTCTCCTACACCGGGCTCACCGCCGCGCAGGTCGAGAAGCTCAAGGCCGATTTCGGCATCTACGCCGTGTCGACCGGCCGCATCTGCCTGGCCGCGCTCAACTCCAAGAACATCGGCTACGTCGCCAAGGCGATCGCGCAGGTGGTCAAGGGCTGATCCAGCCCGGCCAGGGCGGCGGGATCGCAAAATCTTCCGCCCCAGCCTTGACGAGCGCGCATCTGCTGCCTAAAATGCGCGCCTCTGTTCCCCGATAGCTCAGTCGGTAGAGCGCCGGACTGTTAATCCGTAGGTCCCTGGTTCGAGCCCAGGTCGGGGAGCCAAGTTTCAGGACTTGGTGTTTCATAAAGGAACAGCAAGCCAGCATCGCAACCGAGTACTTCCTCGATAGCTCAGTCGGTAGAGCGCCGGACTGTTAATCCGTAGGTCCCTGGTTCGAGCCCAGGTCGAGGAGCCAGCATCGCCAACAAGAAAGCCAATCCTTCGGGGTTGGCTTTTTTGTTGGCGGGGCCAGCGCGACGCGGCACTATTCCGCGCCGGATCGACCTCGCCTATCGCGACTTGCGTCGCTCCTACAGGCGGGCGGAACGACCCGACGGCTCACGGAAGCGATGACGACCGAGCCCGCGGTGGGAGCGACGCAAGTCGCGATACGGCGCGCGAACGAGCACCGGCGTCCGGCCCCGCGCCACGATGCGTCAACGAGCACTGAAACCGGGTTCGCCGCCGTGCCGCGAGCCCTCACGAATTGCCCGCATCGTTCGCCGGGTCCATCTCGCGCGCGGCACGCAGGTCGCGGTACACCGCGGCACGCATGATCAGCATCGACACCACCGGCGCGGTCATCAGCACGAAGACGCTGATCAGCAACTCGTGGATCACCAGGCGCGACTGTGTCACGGTGAAGTACAGCATCGATGCCACCAGGATGCAGCCGGCGCCGAGCGCGATGCTGATCGCGGGGCCGTGGATGCGCTGGTAGAAGCTCTGCAGGCGCGCCAGGCCGAGCGTGCCGACGAGGGTGACGATGCCGCCCAGCACCAGCAGCAGGGCCACCGGGATCGCCGCCCACCACGGCAGGGATTCGGCACCGCTCATTGGGCTGCCCTCCTGTCGCTGCGCGACCTCCTCCCCGAGGGAGGGGAGCGCTTTCCTTCGGGCGGTGGTGCGGACGCGCTCATTCGATCACCTCCCCGCGCATCAGGAACTTGGCGAGCGCGATCGTGGATACGAAGCCGAGCAGCGCGATGATCAGCGCGGCCTCGAAATAGATCTGGCTGCCGTGGCGGATGCCCAGCAGCAGCGCCAGCACCATCACGCACATCCACAGCGTGTCGAGCGCCAGCACGCGGTCCTGTGCCGAGGGGCCGATCATCAGCCGCAGCGTGCACAACAGCATGGCCAGCACCACGCAGGCCAGCGCGAAAAGTGTCGCCGCCGAGAGCAGCGTCGCGGTCGTCATGTCCGGCCTCCTCCGGGTTCGGGCGTCTCGAACACCTCGATGATCGGCTGTTCGTAACGCGTCTTGATGGTGTGCACCCACCACGCCTCGTCGTGCAGATCGAAGACGTGGAGCAGCAGCTCGTGGCCGTCGGGAAGGATCTCCACCCACACCGTGCCCGGCGTCGAGTTGATCAGGCAGGACAGCAGGGCCAGGCCGTGCGGGCTCTTCAGGTCGAGCGGCACGCGGATGAATTGCGAGTTCACATCGGCCGAACGCCGCAACAGGATGATCTGGGTGACGTTGAAACAGGAGCGGACGATCTCGATCGCCGCCATCCACAGCAGGCGGAACAGCGCCAGCGGGCGGCGGATGCGGGCGTGGCCGTGCGGCTGCAGCGGCTGCGACAGCAGCGGCGCGAGCACGCCGAGCGCGCCGCCGAGCAGCCAGTGCGCGGGCTCCAGGCTCTGGTTGAGCATCAGCCACATCAGCAGCAGGCTCGCCGACAGCAGCGGCGAAGGCAGCCAGCGTCTCATCGCGCACCCTCCGCGCCCGGCGCGCGCAGCACCGGAGGCTCGCCGAGCACGCGCGCCGCGTAGTCGCCGCTGCGCAGCAGGCCCGCGGTGGTGCGGTCGAGGTAGTCGAACACCGTGCCCGCCTGCACCGTCAGCAGCACGCACAGGATCACCAGCGCCCCCACCGGCACCGCCTCGGAGAACTGCAGCCGCGGCGGCGTCACCGCGCCCGCAGCCCAGAAGGTGCGCACCCCCAGGCGCATCAGCGCGATGATCGCCGCCAGCCCGGCGAGGATCATCAGCCCGATCAGGCCCCAGGTCGTCGCCGGGACGCCTTCGGGCGCGGCCGCGAGCATGGCGTGGAAGAGGCTGAACTTGGCGACGAAGCCCGCCAGCGGCGGCATCCCGGCGATCACCAGCGCGCACGCGGCGAAGCTCAGGCCGAGGAAGGCGAGCGTGCCGGGAATGCCGACGCCGACCGGATCCTCCGGCTTGTCCTCGATCGCAAAGGCCTCCATGGTGATCGCGATCAGCGCCGCGCCCGGCGGACGGATGCGCTCGGTGAGCTCGATCAGCAGCATGAAGGCCGCCATCGCCAGCGTGGAGCCGAGCAGGTAGTAGAGGCCCGAGGCCAGCACCGCCCCCCCGGAATGCCCGATCACCGCCAGCAGCGTGCCCGAGGACACGATCGCGCCATAGCCCGCCATGCGCCCGCCGTCCTGGCTCGCGAGCATGCCGATGGCGCCGAACAGCACGGTCGCCATGCCGCCGAGGGTCAGCGCGGCGAAGCCGAAGCCCTCCGCGGCGCCCGCCCCCTCGCCGAACACCGCCAGCCACACCCGCAGCACGGCATACACGCCCACCTTGGTCATCAGCACCAGCATCGCCCCCACCGGCGCCGAGGCCGAGGCGTAGGTGGTGGGCAACCAGAACCCGAGCGGCCACATCGCCCCCTTGGTCAGAAAGGCGAGCGCCAGCACCGCCGCCCCGACCTGCAGCAGCCAGGCGTCCTGCGCGCCGAGCAGGGCCACGCGGGCGCCGAGGTCGGCGATGTTGAGCGTCCCGGAGGCGGCGTAGATCAGCGACACCCCGATCAGGAACACCAGCGAAGCCACCAGGTTCACCGCGATGTACTGCATGCCGGCCTGGATGCGACGCAGGTTGTAGCCGTGCAGCACGAGCCCGTAGGACGCCGCCAGCATGACCTCGAAGAACACGAAAAGGTTGAACAGGTCGTTGGTCAGGAAGGCGCCGTTGAGCCCCATCAGCAGGAACTGGAAGAGCGGGTGGAAGCTCACGCCGACGCGGTCCCAGCGCCGCGCCGAGAACACCAGCACGGCGAGCGCGATCGTCGCCGTCAGCACCAGCATCAGCGCGGAGAGGCGGTCGGCCACCAGCGCGATGCCGAAGGGCGCAGCCCAGTTGGCCGCCAGATACACGCCGATGCCGCCGGGCCAGTACCCGCCGTCGGCCAGCACCAGCAGTGCGACCGCCACCGCCCACAGCAGCATGCCGCTCGCGAGGCCGAGGCCGAACTTGAGCCCGTGGCGCTTCTGGTTGATCGGGATCATCAGCGCGCCGACGATCAGCGGCAGCAGCACGGGCACGATGATCAGGTGGTTGAGCCAGGGCAACACCGTCATTCGCGCGGCTCCTCGCCATCGACGTGGTCGCTGCCCGAGAGCCCGCGCGCGCCGATCATCATCACCAGGTAGAGCGCGGTGGTGGCGAAGCCGATCACGATCGCGGTGAGCACGAGGCCCTGCGGCAGCGGGTCGGCGAACTGCGCCGGATCGATGGCGGGCGTGGGCGTGATCGGCGGCTTGTCCACCCACAGCCGCCCCATCGCGAAGATGAACAGGTTCACCGCGTACGACATCAACAGCAGCCCGGTGATGAGCTGGAAGGTGCGCGGACGCAGGATCAGCCAGATCCCCGCGCCGAACACCACGCCTACGGAAATCGCCAGTACCAGTTCCATCAGATCCGCCTCCCCTCGGCACCGCCCTGTCCGTCCGCCGTCAGGTCCTCGCCCGGGTGGCGGTGCGCGCGCAGCGACTGGTGCGCGAGCGCGACCAGCATCAGCATCGTGGTGCCGACCACCACCGCGAACACGCCGAGGTCGAACACGAAGGCGCTCGGCAGGTGCAGCTCGCCCACCAGCGGCCACTCCACGTGCGCGGTGTGGGTGGTGAGGAAGGGATGCCCGAACCACCACGCCCCCAGGCCGGTGGTGCAGGCCAGCAGCAGTCCGAAGCCCAGCCAGCGATGCGGGCGCAGGTTCAGGCGGCTCTCCACCCACACCGTGCCGGCGAGCATGTACTGCACCAGGATCGCCACCGCGAAGATCAGTCCGGCAACGAAGCCGCCGCCCGGCAGGTTGTGCCCGCGCATGAAGAAATACACCGCGATCACCCCCATGAAGGGCAGCAGCAGGCGCAGGTAGATCCCCGGCACCAGCAGGTAGCCGCTGCCGGCCTGCTCGGCGGGGCTCTGCCGGCTCGCCGGATCGCCCTCGAAGCGCTGCTGCGGCGGGATGCCGGCGCTTTCCGGCGCCGGGCGGAAGCGGCGCAGCAACGCATACACGGTGAGCGCGACGACGGCGAGCACGGTGATCTCGCCCAGGGTGTCGAAGCTGCGGAAATCCACCAGCAGCACGTTCACCACGTTGCTGCCCCCGCCGCCGCCGAGGGCGTTGAGCAGGAAGAAGTCCGCGATCGTGTCCGAGGCCGGATGCACCAGCACCGCATGGGTCAGCGCCGCCAGCGCGAGGCCGCCGCCGACGGCGAGCGCGAGGTCGCGCGTGCGTCGCGTCCATACCTGCCACGGCGGCTGCACCGGGCCGGCGATCGACTCGATCCGCGGCGGCAGCCAGCGCAGGCCGAGCAGGATCAGCACCGTGGTCACCGTCTCCACCATCAGCTGGGTCAGCGCCAGGTCGGGCGCAGACAGCCACAGGAAGGTCGCCGCGGTGACGATGCCGGTGCCGCCGACGAGCGCGAGCGCGGCCAGGCGGTGGTACTTCGCCATCCACGCCGCCGCCAGCGCGCAGCCGGCGCCGATCAGCCACATGCCGGCGAAGATGGGGTCGAAGCCCCGCACGGGGATCACGGTCCACGCCGGCGGAGCGCCCGCCAGCAGGAGCGGGATCAGCAGCAGCGCGAGCATCATCAGCATCAGCTGCGGCTGCAGCCGGCGCGTGCCGACGCGGCGCAGCAGCCACTCCGCACCGCGGGTGAGCTGCAGCATCGTCGTCTCGTAGGCCTGCGCGCCGTTGAGGCGGTGGAGCAGCGGCACGCGCTCGCGCCGCGCCAGGTCGAAATGGCGGCGCAGCACCCCGTAAAGCAGCATGCCGCCCACGAGCGCGCACACGCTCATCAGCAGCGGCAGGTTGAAGCCGTGCCACACCGCCAGGTCGTAGGCCGGCGCGGCCTCGCCCAGGGTGGCGACCACCGCCAGGTGCAGCAGCGGCTCGATGCTCACGCCGGGGGCGACGCCCACCACCAGGCAGGCCAGCACCAGCAGCTCGACCGGAAAGCGCATCCAGCGCGGCGGCTCGTGGGGGTCGCGCGGCAGGCCCTGCGCCGACGTTCCGAAGAAGACCGAGATGAAGCGCAGCGAGTAGGCCACGCTGAACATGCCCATCGCCACCGCGGCGTACGACATCCACCAGTTGCGATCCCCCCCGACGTGCAGCGTCTCGGCGAAGAACATCTCCTTGGACAGGAAGCCGTTCAGCAGCGGCACCCCCGCCATCGCCGCGCTGGCCACAATCGCCAGCGTGGCGGTGATCGGCAGCTTGTGGCGCAGGCCGCGCAGCACGCGCAGGTCGCGGGTGCCGGTCTCGTGGTCGATGATCCCGGCGGCCATGAACAGCGAGGCCTTGAAGGTCGCATGGTTGAGGATGTGGAAGATCGCCGCGACGATCGCCAGCGGCGTGCCGATGCCGATCAGCACCGTGATGAGGCCGAGGTGGCTGATCGTCGAGTAGGCCAGCAAGCCCTTGAGGTCGTGCTGGAAGATGGCCACGAAGGCGCCGATCAGCAGGGTGCACACGCCGGCGCCGCCGATGATCCAGGTCCATTCCGGCGTGCCGGCAAGCGCCGGCCACAGGCGCACGAGCAGGAACACCCCGGCCTTCACCATCGTGGCCGAGTGCAGGTAGGACGACACCGGCGTGGGCGCCGCCATCGCATGCGGCAGCCAGAAGTGGAAGGGAAACTGCGCACTCTTGGTGAGTGCACCGAGCGCGACCAGCACCAGCGCGGGCAGGTAGAGCTCGTGGCCGCGGATCTGGTCGCCGGCGGCGAGCACCACGTCGAGGTCGTAGCTGCCGACGATATGCCCCAGCACCAGCACACCGGCCATCAGGCACAGGCCGCCGGTGGCGGTCACGGTGAACGCCATGCGCGCGCCGCGGCGAGCGTCCGCGCGGTGGTGCCAGTAGCCGATGAGCAGGAAGGAGGTGAGGCTGGTGAGCTCCCAGAACACCACCAGCTGCACCAGGTTGCCCGACAGCACGACCCCCAGCATCGAGCCCATGAAGGCGAGCAGGAAGGCGAAGAAGCGCGGCACCGGGTCTTCGGGCGACATGTAGTAGCGCGCATACAGCACCACCAGCAGTCCGATCGCCAGCACCAGCATGCTGAAGACCCAGGCGAGGCCGTCGACCCGCAGCACGAAGTCCAAGCCCTCGGCGGGCAGCCAGGCGAACTCCGCACGCACGACCTCGCCGGCGGCGACCTGCGGGAACAAGGCTGCGGCGATCGCCAGTCCGCCCACCGCCACCCCGATCGCCAGCCAGGACTCGCGGTTGCGCGCGTCCTGCGGCATCAGCGCGGCGAGCACGCTACCGAGAAAGGGGAGGAGGACGAGCGAGGCGAGCAGCATCGAGGCGGATCGGGTTGGAGAGGCGTTCAGGGACGGGGCGGGGGCCAGGACGACGTGCGGCGGTCCGGCGAAACCCTGCCGAGGTTACCACAGCAAATTTGGTGCCAGATTACCGGGCACGCATGAAAAGGCGGAGCTCCCGCAGGGGTCTGTCGGGTTCTGGGAGCGCGGGAGCGGCGCGCTCCAGCGCTTTCGACCCGCTTCACCGACCCTTCCACCGCCGTATCGCGACTTGCGTCGCTCCCACAAGGTGCCCGTCGCTCCCACAAGGTGCCCGAATCACCCGGTGGGGGCGCCGGAACCGCGGTGTTCTTGTGGGAGCGACGCAAGTCGCGATCGCCGCTGAAGGGTGCGATGACGCTCGCACCGCCCTCACCCGCCGCCACCCTGCTCCCCGCGCACCAGCCGCCCGACATCGAAGCCGCGCGCCGCGAGGCGTTCGAGCAGCTCGGCGTAGGCACGCGCCTCCACCGTCGGCGTGCGCGACAGGACCCACAGGTACTCCCGGCTCGGCTCGCCCACCGCCACCAGGCGATAGTCGGGGTCGAGGTCGAGCACCCAGTAGTCGCCCCATACGATCGGCAGGAAGGACAGCCAGGCCGGCGCGAAGCGCACCTCCAGCCGCGGCGAATCGGCACCACCGATCTGCCGCGCCACGCCGACCGCCTCGGAGACGCTGCCATCGGCCTCGCGACAGCGGTTCAGCACGCGCACCTCACCGCGCTCCAGCAAGCTGTAGTCTGCGCGAGAATCCCCTACGCACTTCTTCTGGAACCAGTTCGGATAGCGCGCGATCTCGTACCAGGTGCCCATGTAGCGCGGCACGTCGAGCGCGGCGATCGGTTCCACGGGCGGAAGCGGAGCATCGGCCGCGACGGCGGGGCCAAGGCGCACGAAGAGGGCGAGGACACAGGCGGCGAGCGTGAGCGGACGGGCTTTCATCAGAACTCCTGCATGTCTGGGGCCGGTAGGACTTGGCACAGGGCGCGAAGTTTCTGCGCGCTCGCGCAGACGACGAACCGACGCCAACAGGCCACGCTGGCGAGGATTGCCGCGAAGCCTCAGGATTGCCCGAAAAGGCCGTCGCCCGTAGCCCTCCGCCCCCCAGGAGGCCCCGCGCGATCGAGCCGAATGCCCAGCGCACCCACCCGCCGGTCCAGCCATCGCCGGCCGGCACGCGCCACCATCGTCATCGCCGGGAGCCCCCATGAACCTGCGCACTGCCCTGCTGATCCTCGTCCTCGCCGCCCTCCTCGCCTCGGGCGTCGCCCCCTACGACCGTGGCGTGTGGTGGGCCGAGGTGGCCCCGGTCCTGATCGCGCTGCCCATCCTGCTCGCGAGCGCGCAGCGCTTCCCGCTCACCCCGCTCACCTACGGTCTGATCGCGTTCTTCTCGCTGATCCTCATCCTCGGCGGCGCCTACACCTACGCGCGCGTGCCGGTCGGCTTCGTGGTGCAGGACTGGTTCGAACTCGCGCGCAACCCCTACGACCGCTTCGGCCACTTCTTCCAGGGTGTCACCCCGGCCATCCTCGGGCGCGAGCTGCTGCTGCGCACCTCGCCGCTGCGCCCCGGAAAATGGCTGTTCGCCCTGCTCACCCTGAGCTGCACCGGCATCAGCGCGCTGTACGAGCTCGTCGAATGGGCCTCGGCCGAGCTGTGGGCCGGCGGCGCGGTGGAATTCCTCGGCACCCAGGGCGACCCCTGGGACGCCCAGGCCGACATGCTGATGGCGCTGCTCGGAGCGATAATCGCGCAGATCGTGTTCGGACGGCTGCACGACCGCCAGCTCGCACGCCTCGCCGCGCAGCCCTCCACCTGAACGGACGCATCCGGCCGATCTTCATATCGGCCGTCCGTCGCGGCGACTGCGGTCGCCAGGCCCTGCCGGGCCGTCGCGCCCGGCTCATCAAGCCCCGGCGGCTTCCCGCACCGGGGCGGCTCACCTATCGGGAGACCTCATGAACCAGCCATCCTCGAACCCACGCCGGCGCTTCCTCACCGCGGCCGGCGGGCTCGCCACCGCCGCCGTCGCCGGCCCGGCCCTGGCGCAGTCCGCGCCCCCCGCCGCGAGCACCGAGCGCAGCCTGCCCTTCCTGATCGGCCGCGCCACCGACACCCTGCTGCCACCCGGCAAGCAACGCCGCGTCGTGATCTGCGGTGGCGGCTGGGGCGGGGTGACCGCCGCCAAGTACCTGCGCCAGCTCGCCCCCCAGCTCGACGTCGTGCTGCTGGAGCGCAACCCCGTGTTCTTCTCCTGCCCGATGAGCAACAAGTGGCTGGTCGATCAGGTGGATACCCGGTATCTCACCCACGACTACCTCGCCGTCGCCGAGAAGTACGCCTACCGCTTCATCCAGACCGAGATCCTCGAGATCGAGCGCGAGGGCAAGCGGGTGATCACGGCGGCCGGCGCCATCCACTACGACTACCTGATCGTGGCCCCCGGCATCCGCTACAACTACGAGGCCTGGTTCGGCAACGACCGCCGCATGGCCGAGGCCACCCGGGCGCGCTTTCCGGCGGCCTACATCCCGAGCGCCGAGCACTTCCACCTCAAGAACGCGCTCCAGTCCTTCAAGGGCGGCGACCTCGTGATGACCCTGCCGCCCCCGCCGCAGCGCTGCCCGCCCAGCCCCTACGAGCGCGCCTGCCTGATCGCGTCGATGTTCAAGCAGAAGAAGATCCCGGGGCGCATCTACATCCTCGACCACAAGGACGGCGCGCGCCCGATCGGCCCGGGCTTCCGTTCCACCTTCGAAGAGCTGTACAAGGACATCATCACCTACGTCCCCGACGCGCGCATCGAGGAGGTCGATCCGTTCAAGCGCAGGATCCGCACCGAGGCGGGCGATTTCGACTTCCAGCACGCCATCCTCATGGCCCCGCACCAGGCCGGCGACCTCGCCTGGAAGGCGGGTCTGGTGCCGCGTCCAGGTGCGGGCAACCCGAGCGGCGGCTGGGCCGACGTCGATCCGCTCTTCCTGCACGACCGCACGGACAAGGAGGTCTTCGTCATCGGCGACGCGGTCGGCTTCGTGTCGCCGCAGTTCGGCTTCTACCCCAAGGCCGGCCACGTCGCCAACCGCCACGCCCGCATCGTGGCCTACTACATCTCCGAGCGCGAGGCCGGGCGGGAACCCGACTACCGGCTCCCGGACAACCTCTGCTTCATGATGGTGAATATCGCCCCACAGGAAGGCATCTCGGTGCAGTTCGACTACAAGGTCAACGCCCAGGGCATCATCGAGCAGACCCAGATCGACTACAACGAGCGCACCGCGGCGACGATCTCGCAGGACTTCGGCTGGGCGCAGACCATCTACGAGGACATGTTCTCGTAAGCCGGCCCGTCCGGCGCGGGGCTCACACCCCGTGCCGGCGGCGGTGCTGGCGGGCGCCGGCGGCGCCGTCGGCGTCCGAATAGGCGTGGCGCGCCGCGGTCATCTCGGCGAGCACGGTGGCGATCTTGTGGTTGAGCGTGCCCTTGGGAATCACGCCCTTGGCGTCGGGCTCGCCGGCCTCGACGCCGGTCAGCACGGTCATCGCCTCGTCCACCGTCTTCACCGCGTGGATGTGGAAGCGGCCCTCCGCCGCGGCCTGCACCACGTCCTCGCGCAGCATCAGGTGGCGCACGCTCGCCGCCGGGATCACCACGCCCTGCGTGCCGTCCAGCCCGCGCGCGCTGCACAGGTCGAAGAAGCCTTCGATCTTCTCGTTCACACCGCCGATCACCTGCACCTCGCCGAACTGGTTCACCGAGCCGGTGATCGCGAAGCGCTGCTGGATCGGCACCTGGGTCAGCGCCGAGAGCAGTGCGCACAGCTCGGCGAGCGAGGCCGAGTCGCCCTCGACCGGCGCGTAGGACTGCTCGAACACCAGGCTCGCCGACAGCGACAGCGGCTGGTGGCGGGCGTAGCGCGCGGCGAGGAAGGCCGACAGGATCAGCACGCCCTTGGAGTGGATCGCACCGCCGAGTTCGGTCTCGCGCTCGATGTCGACCACGTCGCCCTCGCCCATGCGCACCGTGGCGGTGATCCGCACCGGGTGGCCGAAGAGCTCCCCGGCGAGCTCGATCACCACCAGGCCGTTGATCTGGCCGGCGCGCTCGCCGGTGGTTGAGATCAGCGTGGTGCCGTCGAGGATGGACTCCAGTACCCGGGTCGGGTAACGATTGGCCCGCCGCGCGCGCGCGGCGAGCGCGTCCTCGACCTCGGCGCGCGTCGTGGCGGCGAGGCCCTTCTGGCGGGCGTGGAAGTCGGCCTCGCGCATGAGGTCGGAGAGCGCGCGGGTGTTGAGCGACAGGCGCCCGGAGTCCTCGGCCAGGCGCGAGGCTTCCTCGACCAGGCGCGCCACACCGCTGCGCTCGACCGGCAGCAGCTTCGCGCCGCGCGCGAGCAGCGCCATCAGGCGGGCGTACTCGCATTCGTTCTCGGGCGTGCGCAGGATGTCGTCGTTGAAGTCGGCCGCCACCTTGAAGAGGTCGGCGAACTCCGGATCGTGCTCCATCAGCAGGTAGTAGACCTCGCGGTCGCCGATCAGCACCACCTTGAGCGCGCTCGGCACCGCCTCCGGCTCCAGGGTCAACGCCCCGCTCCAGCCCTGCGCCTCGGCCGGCGGCTCGATGCGGATCTCGCCCGCGCGCAGGCTGCGCTTGAGGCCTTCCCAGGCGAAGGGCTGCGACAGCAGGCGCTCCGCGTCGAGCACCAGGTAGCCGCCATTGGCGCGGTGCAGCGCGCCGGCACGGATCAGGTTGAAGTGGCTGACCTGGTTGCCCTGCTGCACGATGTGCTCGATGCGGCCGATCAGGTTGCCGTAGCCGGGGTTGTTCTCGAACACCACCGGCGCACCCTGCGAGCCGGAATGATCCACCAGCAGCTTGACCTGGTAGCGGTGGTAGCGCGTGTTCTCCTCGGGCTCGGGGGCCTCGTCGTCTTCTTCCTCCAGCATGGTGCCGCGCACCGCGCTGTCGATGACGTCGCGCTCGACCGCGTCGAGGAAGGCGAGCACCTCGGGCAGGTCCTCGTGCGCCTCGCGCACCTCGCGCAGCAGGTGCGCGACCGCGGGGCCGAGCACCTCGCGCTCGGCACGGTCGATCGACTCGCGCACCGACTTGCGCCAGCCGGGGAAGTCGTTGAGCAGATCCTCGAGGCGGTCGCTCCACGCGCCGATGCGCGCCTCGATGGCCTTGCGCTCGTCCTCCGGCAAGGCCTCGAAGGCCTCGGGCGACAGCGGCTCGCCGTCCTTGGTGGGCGCGAACACGAAGCCCTCGGGGGTCTGCAGCAGCGAGATGCCTTCGGCGTTGCAGGCCTTGCCGAGCTCGCGCAGCGCCCCTTCCTCGCGCGCCTTGTGCGCGCTCTGCAGCGACTCGACACGCTCGACGTGGGCGTCGCTGTCGAGCGCGGCGCCGAGCGCCGGGCCGAGGTCGCGGATGAAGGTCTGCATGCGCGTGCGCAGCGCCGCGCCGCGCCCGGCCGGCAGGGTCAGCAGGCGGGGCTTGAGCGGCTCGTCGAAGTTGTGGAGATAACAGAGATCGGGCGGCACGTCCTCGCGCGCCGCGCGCTCGCGCAGCAGGCGGAAGGTGGTCGCGTGCTTGCCGCTGCCGGCATCCCCGAGCACGAACACGTGGTAGCCGGTGTGGCCCATCGCGAGGCCGAAGCGGATCGCCTCGACGGCGCGCTCCTGGCCAAGGTCGCCGGCGTGGTCGGCGAGCGATTCGGTGGTGTCGAAGCTGAAGCAGGCGGGGTCGCAGCGCTTGCGCAAAGCCGTCGCCGGCAGTGGCACGAGATCGGCCATGGATTTGATCTTTCTTCTGGTGCCGGAGCGGCAGGGAGCGCAATGATACACCCCGCCCCGCAGGCCCCGTGATCCACGCCCACTGCCCCCGGCTACGGCGGCTCCGCTTCTCGTGGGAGCGACGCGAGTCGCGATCGGCCGCGGGCTTGCGACGAAGCTCGAGATGCACGCCTGCGCGAACCTCGCCTTGCGCCGCGCTGTCCACGACTCGATAATCCCGCAACCCGAACCCCAGCCCGCAGCCGCAGCCGACCATGAAAGTCATCCCGATCCAGCAGGCCGCGTCTCCCCTCGCCCCCGCGGCCCCCGCGGCCCCCGCGCCCGTTGCGGCGCCCGGCGCTGCGCTGGTCGACCGCCGCGCGCGCAGCGTGCGCGACCTGCGCATCTCGGTCACCGACCGCTGCAACTTCCGCTGTGTGTACTGCATGCCGCGCGAAGTCTTCGGCGACGACTACGCCTTCCTGCCGCGGCGGCAGCTGCTCAGCTTCGAGGAGATCCTGCGCGTGGCGCGGCTGTTCGTCGCGCGCGGCGTGCGCAAGATCCGCATCACCGGCGGCGAACCGCTGCTGCGCAAGGACGTCGACCGCCTGATCGGCATGCTCGCCGCACTCGACGGCGTCGAGGTCACGCTCACCACCAACGGTGTGCTGCTGCCCAAGCTCGCGCGCCGGCTCAAGGACGCCGGCCTGCACCGCGTCACCGTGAGCCTGGACGCGCTCGACGATGCGCTCTTCCGGCGCATGAACGACGCCGACTACCCGGTGGAGAAGGTGCTCGAGGGCATCGAGGCGGCCAAGGTGGTGGGCCTGGGCCCGATCAAGGTCAACATGGTGGTCAAGCGCGGCACCAACGACGTCGACATCGAGCCGATGGCCGCGCACTTTCGCAACAGCGGCCACATCCTGCGCTTCATCGAGTTCATGGACGTGGGCGCTTCCAACGGCTGGAAGATGGACGAGGTGCTGCCCTCGCGCGAGATCGTCGAGCGCATCGACCGCCTCTTCCCGCTCGAGCCGGTCGACCCCAACTACGAGGGCGAGGTCGCCGAGCGCTGGCGCTACAAGGACGGCGCCGGCGAGATCGGCGTGATCTCCTCGGTGACCCAGGCCTTCTGCTCGAGCTGCACGCGCATCCGTCTGTCCACCGAGGGACAGCTCTACACCTGCCTGTTCGCGCAGCAGGGCCACGATCTGCGCGCCCTGCTGCGCGAAGGTGCCGACGATGCCCGTATCGACGCGGCAATCGCCCAGGTGTGGCAGGGGCGCGAGGACCGCTACTCGGAGATCCGCACCGCCGAGACCGCCGCGCTGCGCAAGATCGAGATGTCCTACATCGGCGGCTGAAGCGGCCGCCGCCACCGCGGCCTGCGCCACCTCGATCGTCGCCTCAATCGTCGCGCATCGCCTCCAGCTCGAAGCGCAGCGCCACCGCATCGCCCACCATGCCGCGGCTGACGCCGTAGTCCATGCCCCAGCGGCTGCGCTCGATGGTCGTGCGCGCCGAGATGCCGAGCGTGTGCTTGCGGTGGCCGAAGGGATAGCTTGCGGCCTTGTTGAGCGTGACGTCGAGCACGACCGGGTGGGTCTGCCCGAGCAGGGTCAGACGGCCGGCGAGCTTGCCGTGCAGGCGCCCGTCGCGCTCGGCGCCGGCCTCGAAGCCGCTGGCCTCGAAGACGATCTCGGGATGCTTCCTGGCGTCGAGGAAGTCGCTGTCGCGCACGTGGCGGTCGCGCGCCTCGTGGTTGCTGAACACGCTGTCGGCGGCCACCACCACCCTCCCCGACTTCAACGTGCGCGCGGCCTCGTCGTATTCGAAGCGCCCGCTCGCCTTCAGGAACAGGCCGATGATGTCGGCGTAGCCGAGGTGCTCGACCTGGAAGCCGATGGCGAAATGCTCCGGGTCGATCGTGTAGCTGCGCGGCTCCGCCCAGGCCGGCGCGGCACCGAGGACGCCCGCCAGCACGGCCGCGGCGAGCATGCGGGGAAAACGTCTGCGCGATTCCATCTTCCTTCCTCCTCCAGGGACTTGCGAATGTGGCTTCCGCGGTCAGGATTGCGGACGCGTGTGGTACAGCCAGCGCACATCGACCGCGAAGGACCACGCCAGCAGCGCCAGCGCCAGCACCAGCAGCGCCGTCGCCAGCGCACCGCCGATCGCCGGCAGCAGGCATAGCAGCAGGCAGGCGACCTGCCAGACGCAGACCAGCTTGCGCCGGCGGCTCTCCCGCAGCGGCCGCTCCAGCCAAGGCCAGGGCCGCATCGCGGCGACGAAGACGTAGCGCATCGCACCGATCGCCAGCACCCAGGGTCCCGCCTTGTCCATCGCCAGCAGATGCACGCACAGGACCAGGATCAGGAAGGCGTCGAGCTCCATGTCGAAGCGCGCGCCGAAGTCGCTCTCGCAGCGCCAGCGCCGCGCCACCCAGCCGTCCACGCCATCGAGCAGCAGCGCGAGCGCGGCGAGCGCGGCCACCTGCACGGGATGTGCATCCACCCATGCGGGCGCGGCAAGCATCCCGGCGAGGAGGGCGACCAGCAGGGCGCGCACCAGCGTCACCCGGTTCGCCGGACCCAAGCCGCGGCGCGGGTCGGACCAGAAGTGCCGGATCAAGGCAGCGATGGCGAGCAACACCGCGCCCGCCGCCCAAGCAGCCGCGAGCGGCAGCGCGAGCGTGCTCGACGCCAGCGCGACGAGCGCGACGAGGCCGCCGAAGCCCCCGGCCAGATCGAGCCAGAGGCGGGGAAGTCCGCCGCGCCGAACACAAGATCCGCCCTGCTCCATCGCCATGCTGCCCTTGCGCCCCTTTCCCACCTCGTTCAGGCCCCATTCGCGCCTGGCGGCGCGCCTACAGTGGCTGCAGCGCCCTGCTACCATTCCTCCTTCGATCATCCGCCGCGCGAAAGGGTTCGCACAAGGAGCTCGGCATGTCCAGCACCAACCTCGCCTTCTGGACCGTCCGCCCGGGCTACGGCGAATTGCGCCCGGCGCCGCTGCGCCCGCCCGCAGACGGCGAGCTGCGGGTGCGCAACCTCTTCGGCGCAGTCAGCCGCGGCAGCGAGAGCCTGGTGTTCCGCGGCGAGGTGCCCGAAAGCGAATACGAACGCATGCGCGCCCCCTTCCAGGAGGGCGACTTCCCCGGGCCGCTCAAGTACGGCTACATCGGCGTCGGCGTGGTGGAGGACGGCGTCGGCACCGCGGCCACCGCCTTGCGCGGCCGCACGGTGTTCTGCCTGCACCCGCATCAGCAGCGCTATGTGGTACCCGCCGGCGCCGTCGTCCCCCTCCCCGCCGGCGTGCCGGCCGCGCGCGCGGTGCTGGCCGCCAACCTCGAGACCGCGATCAACGCCTGCTGGGACGGCGCCCCCGCGCTGGGCGACCGCATCGCGGTGGTCGGCGCCGGCGTGGTCGGCAGCCTGGTGGCCTGGCTGTGCGCGCGCCTCCCCGGCGTCGAGCTCGAGCTGATCGACACCGACCCCGGCCGCGCCGGCCTCGCCGCCGCGCTCGGCCTCGTTCACCGCCTCCCGGACCAGGCGCGTGGCAACTGCGACCTCGTCTTCCACGCCAGCGGCAACCCCGCCGGCCTGGTGCGCGCGCTCGAACTCGCCGGACAGGACGCCACCGTCGTGGAGATGAGCTGGTACGGCCGCCGCAGCGCGGAGCTGCCGCTCGGCGCCGCCTTCCACGCCCGCCGCCTGCGCCTGCAGTCCAGCCAGGTCGGCCGCCTGCCGCCGCCACGCAGCCCGCGCTGGGACTACCGTCGCCGCATGGAACTCGCGCTCGCGCTGCTCGTCGATCCACGTCTGGACGCACTGATCAGCGGCGAGACCGACTTCACCGACCTGCCCGCGCTGATGCAGCGCCTCGCCGAAGCCCCCGCCGGGGCGCTGTGCGAGCGCATCCGCTATGCCAGTCCGAGCACCTGAGATCCACCCGAGCATCGATCCGGAGCCCCCATGTACAGCCTCACCGTCCGCGAACACATCATGATCGCCCACAGCTTCCGCGGCGAGATCTTCGGCCCGGCGCAACGGGTGCATGGCGCGACCTACCTGGTCGACGCCTGCTTCCAGCGCAGCGAGCTCGACGCCGACGGCCTGGTGGTCGACATCGGCCTCGCCGCCGCAACGCTGAAGGCGGTGCTCGCCGAGTTCAATTTCCGCAACCTCGACGAGCTCGAGGAATTCCGCGGCCGCAACACCACCACCGAGTTCATGGCCAGGGTGATCTTCGACCGCCTCGCCGCCACGATCCGCGCCGGCCGGCTGGGCCCCGGGGCGCAGGGGCTGGAGCGGCTGAAGGTGAGCCTGCACGAGTCGCACGTCGCATGGGCGAGCTACGAGGGCGCGCTGTGAGCGCTCACAGGGGGAGCGCAGACCTCGATTTCATCGTCCCCGGCGACCCCGCCCAGCGCACCGGCGGCTATCTCTACGATGCCCGCATCGTCGAGGCGCTGCGCCACCTCGGCTGGACCGTCACCGTCCATGGCCTGCCCGGCCGCTTCCCCGACGCCGACCCCACGGCGCGCGACGCCCTGCACGACACCCTCGCCACCCTGCCCGCCGGTCGGCGCGTGGTCATCGACGGGCTCGCGCTCGGCGGCCTGCCCGAGGTCGCGATCGAGCACGCCGGACGGCTGGCACTGGTCGCGCTGGTGCACCACCCCCTGGCCGACGAGCGCGGCCTCGATCCCGTGCTGCGGCGCTGCCTGCTGGCGAGCGAACGGGCCGCGCTCGCCGCCGTGCGCCTCGCGATCACCACCAGCGCCTTCACCGCGCGCCGGCTGCTCGACTTCGGACTGCGCGCCGAGCGCATCCGCTGGGTCGAGCCGGGCGTGGCGCCGCTCGCGCTGGCCGCCGCGGAGGGCGAGCCGCCGCAGCTGCTGTGCGTGGCCAGCCTGACCCCGCGCAAGGGCCAGGACGTGCTCGTGCGCGCGCTCGAGCGCGTACGAGCGCTGCCCTGGCGCTGCACCCTGATCGGCAGCACGCATCGCGACCCCGGCTACGCCGGCGAGGTGGCCGAACTCGTCCGCAGCCTCGGCCTGCAGGACCGCATCCGGCTCTCCGGCGAATGCGCGGACGCGGCCCTGCGCGACGCCTACGCCGCCGCCGACCTCTTCGTGCTGCCCTCCCACTACGAGGGCTACGGCATGGTGGTCGCCGAGGCGATCGCCGCCGGGCTGCCGGTGCTCGCCACCACCGGCGGCGCGCTCGCGGGCACGCTGCCTCCCGGCGCCGGGCTGGCCGTGCCGCCCGGCGACGTCGATGCGCTCGCCGGCGCGCTTGGCGAGTTGATCGGCGACCGCGCCCGGCGCCTGCGCCTGCGCGACGGCGCCCGCCGCGCACGCGCTGGACTGCGCGGCTGGCCGCAAGCGGGCGAGGCCTTCGCCGCCGCCCTTGCCGAACTCGCGCCGGCGTCCGCGTGATCCCGTCCGCGCGCCCACCCGGAGCCGCCATGCCGACCCACCCCGACGCCGCCGCCCCCCGCCATCCCGACGCCTGCTTCGATGCCGACTGGCTCGCGCTGCGCGCCGCCGCCGACCGCGCCGCGCGCGCGCCCCGACTCGAAGCGCTCGCCGCCGCCTGGCTGCAGGGGCGGCGGCGACGGCACCCGCAGGCCCCGCTGCGCCTGATGGACCTCGGCTGCGGCAGCGGCGCCAACGCGCGCCACCTCGCACCCCGCCTGCCCGGCCCGCAGCAATGGACGCTGGTCGACCACGACGCCGGTCTTCTGGAACGCGCCCGCACCCTCGGCGCGGACCTGCGCGATGCGCAGGGCGCGAAGCCGCAGGTCCACACCCGCTGCCGGGACCTCGGCACGCTCGCCGCACCTGCGCTCGCGGACACAGACCTCGTGTGCGCCTCCGCCGTGCTCGACCTCATGCCAGCGAGCTGGCTGGTCCGCCTCGCCGATGCCTGCACGAGCACCGGCTGCGCGCTGCTGATCACGCAGAGCGTGGACGGGACCTGGCGCTTCCTGACCCACGGCTCCGCAGAGCCACCCGTCCCCGACGATGCCTTCGTCCGCGACGCCTTCAACGCCCACCAACGCCGCGACAAGGGCCTCGGTGCCGCCCTCGGGCCGGACGCCGCACCCGCGCTCGCCGAGCTGCTCGCGGCGCGTGGCTTCGACGTCGAGACCGCCGCCAGCCCGTGGCGGCTGGACCTCGCCGCCCCGCCCCAGGCTGCGCTCGCATGCGCGCTCATCGACGGCTGGCGCGACGCCGCCACCGCGCAGTGCCCGCACGCCGCCGCGCGCATCGCCGCCTGGCACGCACGCCGCAGTGCGCAGTGCGCCGCACGGGGCAAGGAGGTGCTTGAAGTCGGGCACCTCGACCTCTTCGCCAGCCCGCCGGTCGCCACCCCGGCAGCGCTCCGGCCCGACGGCCCCGCCGCCCGCGCGCGATGAGCGGCGAAGCCCGGCGCACTCGACGCCCGCTGCCCGTCCTGCGTGCGCTTGCGAGCCTCGGGCTGCTCGCCGGCGTGCTGTGGTGGATCGAACCGCGCGCCCTCATCGCCGCCTTCGGCGCGCCTGCGCCCGCCTGGCTGGCGCTCGCGCTCGCGATCGGCGTGCTGCAGACGGCCTTGTCGGCGTGGCGCTGGCAGCTCACCGCCGGCCGCCTCGGCGCCCCGCTCGGCTTCGCCCATGCGCTGCGCGAGTACTACCTCGCGAGCTTTCTCAACCAGATCCTGCCGGGCGGGGTGATGGGCGACGCCGCGCGCGCCTGGCGCCACGCCAGTCTGCCGGGTACAGCCCGCGACGCAGCCTGGCAGGCAGTGGTGATCGAGCGCGGCGCGGGCCAGCTCGCGCTGCTGCTGGTGGTGGTCGCGAGCGTGCTCGCCGCCCCCGCGCTGCAGGTTGTGCCGGGACGCCTGGGCGACGCCGTCGACCTCCGGGGACTGCCGTGGATGGGCGTGCTCGCCGTGCTCGCCCTCGTCGCGACAGCACTCGCAGGCAGCACCAGGACGGCCCTGCGCAGCCTGGCCAGCGCCACCCGGCAGGCGCTGCTCGGGCGCGCGGTGCTGCTGCGCCAGCTGCTCGCCTCGCTGCTGATCGTGGCCAGCTACGTCGCGGTGTGGCTGTGCTGCATGCGCATGAGCGGGCTCGCCACGCCGCCAGCCCAGGCGGCGGCGCTGGTGCCCTGGGTGCTGCTGGCGATGGCGATCCCGCTCTCGGTGGCGGGCTGGGGCATCCGTGAAGGCGCGGCCGCGCTGGTGTGGCAGGCGGCCGGGCTGGACGCCGCCGAAGGCGTGGCGGCCTCGGTGAGCTACGGCGTGGTCGTGCTGCTGTCGACGCTGCCGGGCGCGCTGGCGCTGCGGCGCCACGAGCCCGGCGCGCGCTCCACCGCCGAGGCGACGCCTACTTGCCGGGCGGACGGGCCTTGAGGCTCTCCGAGGGCAGGATGCCGAAGCTCGACTTGTAGAGCTCGGCGAAGCGCCCGAGGTGGGTAAAGCCGTAGTCGAGCGCCACCGCGGTGACGCTCGCCACGCGCACGGCCGGGTCCATCAGGGTGGCGTACACATGCTCGAGCTTCTTGCGGCGGATGTAGGTTCGCGGCGACATCCGCGCCTGGTCCTTGAGCACCTGATAGAGCGAGCGCTGGCTCAGCCCGGCGAACTGGGCGAGTTGCTCGACGCTGATGTCCTGCTTGATGCGCGCCTCGATGTGGCGCTCGAGGCGCTCGAACAGGCGCGCCTGGCCGCAGGTCTACGAGGTCGGCTGGTTATGCTGCAGGGTGAACAGCAGCTTGTTGGCCACGGCATGGGCGTAGTGCATGAACAGCTGCGCGCGTAGCGCCCCGCTGGCGCTCTCGCTCGCAACCAGGCGCAGCAGCGTGACCAGGTGGTCGAGCTCGTCGCGCGTGCAGGGGCAGCGGTTGAAGCGCACGCCCTCTCCCGCGTGGAGCCAGCCGCACTCCGAACACGCTTCGCGCAGCACGGACTCGGGGACGAGCACACTCCACAGCTCGCTATCGGCCGAATAGAGCAGCTCGGGCGACGCACCGGTGCCGAGCAGGATCTGTCCGGGCTCCAGCTCGATCGCCGCCTCGCTGCTGCGCAGGAAGGCGTGCCCGCGCACGAGCACGAGGGCCTCGTATTGCTCCGCGGGGTTGGGCGGGGCCTCGTCGGGCACGACATCGGCGACCAGCCGGCACAGGTCCAGGCGCTGCACACTCGCCGGACGCGCGCCGGCTTCCCGCGCCCGCGGCAGATCGTGCACCACAGGTCGGGCGGTTGCGGAGGCCCGCGTCGGGAGCGGGCCTTGATGCGAATTGGACGGCAGGTCGATCGACATCCTCACTCCAGTGAATCGGCGAGCCGGCTGCAGCGGGGTCCGTCGCCCACTCGCCGTGGAGCGCCGGTTGTCCCGCAGCGCAGCCGAACGATTCAGGATCGCACGGAAACGATTACGAAGACCTGCGGGATCATATCAGTCATTCGTCGACGAGAAACGCGTTTGTCGATGTTTTTCTTTTATATCGAGATTTCATCTCTGCTGCGCCGCCCGCCCCGCCCCATCGAAGTCGAGGTCGAACAAGCTGTCGCTCCCGCAGCGGAACGGCCTGCACACCGGACGCAGGGCCTCGTCGAGCGTGTCGATCGGCGGCAGAACCAGCCCGGCGCGCCCCGAGCCGATCAGCAGCGGTGCGACCAGCAGATGGAGCCGCTCGATCGCCCCCGCCTGCACGAAACGCGACACGGTGTGCCCACCCCCCTCCACCAGCACCCGCCTGCAGCCCGCCCGTGCCAGCCAATCGAGCACCGCGCCCGGCTCGAAACCCGACCCGGCACCTGGCAGGCCCGCGCGCGCGACCCGCCCCGGCAGCACGGCGGCGGTGCCCGGCGCGAGATCCTCGCCAACCAGGTGCACGGTGGGCGCGGCGCCGTCTTGGAACAGCCTCGCGTCCGCCCGCGCGCGACCGCGCGGGTCGAGCACCACGCGCACGGGGTTGCGCCCGGCGACGTGGCGCACCGTGAGCTGAGGATCGTCGGCATTCACCGTGCCGACCCCCACCACCACCGCATCCACCAGCGCCCGCAGCCGGTGCAGGTGGGTACGTGCCTCGAGGCAGTTGATATAGTGCGAGGCCCCGCTCGCGGTGGCGATGCGGCCATCCAGGCTCTGCCCCAGCTGGGCGATCGCGAGACGGCCGGGCCTGGCCACCCAGGGCAGGAAGAGATCGAGCAGTTCCGCGGTGTCCGCGCGCAAGGCCCGCGCGCAGCGCCAGGCGCCGCGCGGAGCGATCTCGATCGCCACGCCCTCGACCGTGAAACTTATCGTCCCGGCGCCGGCCCAATCAGCGTCGCGGGCTTGCAGGATGCAGGCCCAGCCCCAATCTGGTACAAGTTCGTCCGCCATCCATCCTTCCCTGAAAAATCGTCTTCACTCGCGTCTGCCGGCCTGGAAAGCGCCTGGTGCAGGGTCGAGCCCCGACACCCCAAACGGAGAAAAACAAATGCGCCAAGCCGAGCGTGCCCTTTTCGACCTGCGACGCGGACTTTCGATCCTCGTGCGCGACCACGCGCGCGCCTTCGTCGTGTGCGCTGTCGAAGGCCTGGACGATGCCGCGGCGGGCGAAATGCAGATGCTGGCCGGCTCGCCCGCACGCCTGGTGCTGAGCGACCACCGCCTCGCCGCGATCGGCCGCGCCGGGGCCGCGCAGGCGGTTTCCGTCGGCCTGTCGCCGCTTCCCGACGCCGCCGGTCTGCATGCGCTCGCCTGGCAGCGCGGCGCCAGCCTGCCCGCGGACGCCGAACTTCGCGACGGCGGCCCGGTCGAGCGCGCCGCCCTGCGCCTGCTCGGGCGCGCCCAGCGGGTGCCGGCGGCGCTGGTGTGCGAAGTCGCGCCCGATCGCGCCGCTGCGGTTGCGGCCACGGTGGCGAGCGGCGATCTGCTCGCGGTCGATGCCGCCGAGGCCATGCGCCTGTGCGAGAGCGGCCCCGGCCGGCTCGCCCGCATCAGCGAGGCGCGCGTGCCGCTGGCCGAGGCCGAGAACAGCCGCTTCGTGCTCTTCCGTGAAGCCGACGGCGTGCACGAGCACGTCGCCATCGTCATCGGAGAGCGCGCGAACTGGCCCGAGGACGTCCCGGTGCGCCTGCACTCGTCCTGCCTCACCGGTGACCTCTTCGGCAGCCTGCGTTGCGACTGCGGCGAGCAGCTGCGCCGCGGCGTGGCAGCGATCGACGCGCTCGGCGGCGGCGTGCTGCTCTACCTCTCGCAGGAGGGTCGCGGCATCGGCCTGGCCAACAAGCTGCGCGCCTATGGCCTGCAGGACGAGGGACTGGACACGATCGACGCCGACCAGGTGATCGGCTTCTCCAAGGACGAGCGCGACTTCCGCATCGCCCACGAGATGCTCGACGAGCTCGGCATCGACCGCATCCTGCTGCTCACCAACAACCCGAGCAAGGTCGCCGCGCTGCAGAAAGCCGGCATCCACGTCGTCGGCCGGCGCGCGATCTACGGCGAGGTCACCGCGCAGAACCAGCGCTACCTCAGGACCAAGGCCAGCCGTCACGGCCACTGGCTCAACGATCTGCTGAACGAGCAGGGCGAGCCGGGCGACGACGAGCCCGCATGCCTGCCCGCCGCGGACGCCGCGCACCGCGCCTGAGGCGCGGCCTCCAGGCCGGCCATGCGGCCCGCTCAGCGCTGCTCCGGCGCCGGTGCGCGCGTCACCAGCGCTTCGAGGTCGAAGTCGTGTGCCTCTTCGACGATGCGCGCGAGACGGCTCGCGAAGTGTTCCACCAGGCGCGCCCCGAGCGCGGCGTCCGCCAGGCGAGGATCGCCGCAGGCCCCCGAAGGATGAAGGTCCTGCGCCATCCAGGCGAAGCCGGCCTCGCCCTCGGGGCCGAGCAGTCGCCCCGCCGCCGCCATGCGCGCCCCCAGCGACTCGAATCGATCGACCGCATCGCGCCTCACCTTGTGCGGCGCCAGATGCATCATCAGCGCGGTCTCCAGCGCGCCACCATGCAGGCCGTGGCGCAGTTCGTCCGCCGGCAGCGCGGCGGGTGGCGGCGGGAAGCGGAAGGAATGCGCGCGCACCACCAGCATGCGCTGCGCGGCGCGCAGCTCGAGCGCGGCCAGGTCCACCAGCGCCTTGTTGCCGCCATGGGTGTTGAACAGCACAAGGCGGCGCAAGCCGGCGCGCGCGACGCAGGCACCGATCTCCACCACGCTCGCCAGCGCGGTCTTCGCGTCGAGCGCGAGCGTACCGGCAAAGCCCGTGTGTTCCAGGCTGCACCCCACCGCGACCGGCGGCAGCACGCACAGCGGCAGGCCCGCGCGCAGCTTCGGCACGGCCGCCTCGAGCAGGCCGAGGGCGATGTCGAGGTCGGTCGACAGCGGCAGGTGCTCTCCGTGCTGCTCGATCGCGGCGAGCGGCAGCAACGCGACCGCATCGGCGCGGGCGAGCCCGGCAATGCGGCTCGGGGTCAGGTCCTGCCACCAGGGCAGCGCGGGCTTGGCGTTCATTTCGGTCGGTCTCCCGGGGGGCATCGGCTGTCCCGGATCATAGCCGCACTCGGCCACGGCCCGACGTCGCCGTGTCCCGCGCCCTGGTGCCGACCCGCGCGCCCGCGCTTTGCCGCACGCGGCGGAGGGGTCGCATGAGCGCACGGGCGCGTGATCTTGTGCTCGGCACGCTCCTGCCGCTGCTCGCGCTCGACGCCTTGCTGGTGTTCGACAACGCCTGGCCGACGCTGTGGCCGCGGCCGACGCCGGCCGTCTCGATCGAGCTCGCCTTCGCCGTCGCCGCACTGGTGCTCTTCGCCGCCTGGCGGAAACACGCAGCGCACGGCCTCGTGCGCGTGCTCGCGGGGCTGGCCACGCTGTGGATCGTGCTGCGCTACGTGCAGGTGACCGTCCCCGCGCTGTTCGGCCGCCCGCTCACCCTCTACTGGGACCTGCCCCACCTCGGCGCCGTGCTCGACATGGGCGGCGACGGTCCGGGCGCGAAGGTCCTGCTCGCGCTCGCGCTCGGTATCCTCGTCGTGCTGGTACTGCATCGCGTGGTGTCGGCCTGCGTGCGTGCCCTCGCACGCAGCGCGGCGGCACCGGGCGCGCGTGCGCTGCTCGGCGGTGTCGCGGGCGCGGCAATCCTGCTGTGGGCGCTGGCGCCGTGGCCCGGCCCGCTCGCCGCGTCGGCCTTCGCGCGGCCGGTCGCCGCGCTGGTCTCCGATCAGATCCGCTTCCTGCACTCGGCGCTCGCCGCCGACGGCGGCGAGCGGCTCGGCCCCGGCCCCGACTTCCGCGGCGACCTCGCGGCGCTGCGGGGCGCAGACGTGCTGATCGTGTTCGCCGAGGCCTACGGCGCGGTCAGCTTCGATCGACCGCCGATCACCGCGGCGCTCGCCGACGCACGCACCGAGCTGGGTGCCGCGATCGCGGCCAGCGGCCGCCAGGCCGTCTCCGCCCGCGTGGTCTCGCCGACCTTCGGCGGCGCCTCCTGGCTGGCGCACGCCGCCGTGCTCGCGGGGGTCGATACCCGCGACCCGGCCGACCACGCACTCTTGCTGACCACCGATCGCCCCACCCTGGTCCGCCACTTCGCCACCCACGGCTACCGTACCGTGGGCTGGATGCCAGGGCTGCAGCGCCCCTGGCCGGAGGGCCGCTTCTACGGCTTCGACCGCATCGCCGATGCCGACAGCGCGGGCTACGCCGGCCTGCCCTTCGGCTTCTGGCGCATCCCCGACCAGGCCTCGATGGCGCGCATCCACGTGGACGAGCTGGGCGGCAGCTTCGGCGAGGCCGTCGGTACGCAGCAGGCCCGCTCCAGCCCGGGCTCCTCCCCGGCTTCTGCGGGCGACACCTCCGCCAGCGCGCCCACTTCCCGTCCGGGCGCACGCGCGGAGACCGCTGCCGCGCGTCGCGCGCCACGGCTGGTCGTTTTCGCCACCGTCTCCACGCACGCCCCCTTCGCAGCGATCCCACCCTTGCGCGAGGACTGGTCGCGGCTGCTGCGCGCGGACGCCTTCAGCCAGGAGGAGGTCGAAGCCGCGGCGGCCGTGCGGGTGTCCTGGACCGAGCCGCTCCCCGCTTATCTGGCCTCGATGCGTTACCAGCTCGGCTGGCTCGCCGACTACCTCGCCCATCACGCCGCGCGGGAGCTGGTCCTGATCGTGATCGGCGACCACCAGCCGATCGGCACGGTGAGCGGGCCGGACCAGCCGCACGACGTGCCGGTGCATGTGATCGCCTCCGACCCCGCGCTGCTCACCCGCTTCGCGGCCGCCGGCTTCGTCGCCGGCCTGACGCCGCCACAGCAACCCCTCGGCCCGATGCATGAGCTTGCCCAGGTGCTGGTGGATGCCTTCTCGGGCCCGCGGTGAGTGCGCAGCCCGCATGACCGCCCCTCCAGACCGCGCAATCGCGACTTGCGTCGCTGCTACGAAAACCGGCACGCGCGCTTTGTTGCCGGCGCCCGGGCAGGGCTGTGGGAGCGACGCAAGTCGCGATTGGCGGTGTGGGATGCTGACGGGGCGTCGGTGCAGGCTCGGGGGCCGTGATCGCGACTTGCGTCGCTCCTACGAAAACCGGCACGCGCGCTTCGTTGCCGGCGCCCGGGCAGGGCTGTGGGAGCGACGCAAGTCGCGATTGGCGGAGCGACTACTCCGCCCTTTCCGGCGGCACGATGCGGTACAGCAGGGTGTCGCACTTGGCGCACGACACGATGCGACGCTCGTCCTTGCCGTGGCTGAGGCCCTCGTCCTTGAATTCGGTCGATTCGCAGGCCGAGCAGCGCGGTTCGGTCTGGTTGTTGGCGTACAAGTAGGCGTTGAGCTCGGGGAGCGCGCGCTTGCGCTGCTCGATGCGGTGGAACTTCCTCAGGATGAGCCACATCGTGAAGAAGACCGCCATGATGAAAAGGATCGGCAGGGGAAAATCGGACATCGGTGCGGGGTTCCCGGACGGGTGAATCGGAGAAGCGATGCAGGCCTTGCGGCGAGTCGGGCCTGAAGATACGGGCGGCGGCGCGCCCCGTCCCTGTCCCGCATCAAATCGGGCGGACGATCATCCGTGCGCGCCCGTGACGGGTGGTCCGACCGCAGCGGCCCCGGAAGAATTCCCCAGGTTCGCAGAATTCAATCCCGCCCCCCCACGGATCCGCTTCCCACGGTCCCGGCAGCCAGCGCCGCCGGCGCGCCCTCGCCCGCCTCTTCGTCCTCCTCGTCCAGCTGCACCGACTCGATGCGGCGGAAGTGCGCGCTGATCTTGCGGCTCGAGGTGTGCACGTCCTGCACGTCGCGACTGGCCTGCTCGATGTGGCGGGCGAGCGCGGCCATGCGCTCGTCGAAGCGCTGGAAGTCCTTCGCGAGCTTGCCGAGGGCGTCCTGAATGACGTGGATCTGCTTGCGCGTCTCGACGTCCTTCATCACCGCGCGCGCGGTGTTGAGCACCGCCATCAGCGTGGTCGGGGACACGATCCACACGCGTTTCTGCTGCGCGTAGGCCACGATCTCCGGGTGGTAGGCGTGCAGCTCGGCGAACACCGCCTCGGCGGGCAGGAACATCACCGCGCCATCGGCCGTGCTGCCGGGCAGGATGTACTTGGCGGAGATCGCGTCCACGTGGCGCTTCACGTCGGCGCGGAAGGCCTGCTGCGCGGCGCGGCGGTCGAGCTCGGCGAGCGTGTCGTCGAACATGCGGTGGTAGTTCTCGAGCGGGAACTTGGCATCGACCGCGACGTTGCCGGTGGGCGCCGGCAGGGTGAGCAGGCAGTCCACCCGGGTGCCGTTGGGCAGCACCTGCTGGAAGGCGAAGGCCTCGGGCGGCAGCATGTTGCGCACGAGGTTCTCGAGCTGGACCTCGCCGAAGGCGCCGCGTGCGCGCTTGTCGCCGAGCAGCTCCTGCAGGCTGACCACGTTGGTGGTGAGGCCGTCGATCTTCTTCTGCGCCTCGTCGATCGTCGCCAGCCGCGCCATCACGCTGGCGAAGGTCTCGTTGGTCTTGCGGAAGCCCTCGTCGAGGCGCTGGTTGACCTGACCCGAGAGGGTGTCGAGACGGCCGTCCACGCTCTGCGTGAGCGCCTGCATGCCGCGCGACAGCTGCAGCGAGGCGGCGGTGAGGCCGCGCTGCAGCAGCTCGCGGTCGGCGCGCGCGTGCTCGCCGATGCGGTCGGTCTGGCGCGCGAGCCCGTCGTGCAGGTCGAGCAGCAGCTCGCGGTGGCGCGCGGCCAGGCGCTGCTCCATGAAGTCGGTGAGGTCGTCGCCGAGGCCTTCGCGCAGGCGGCGCTCGGCGCCGCCGCCGCGCAGCAGCCCCCAGGCCTGCAGCACCAGCACCGCCACCAGCAGGCCGGCGAGCAGCCACTCGACCGGCGTCAGTTGCAAGGACGTCATGCGTTCAGCCCAGTGCACGCAGGCTGGCGAGCGGCGGCCGGCTCAGCAGCGCACGCGTGCCCAGCCAGCCGCCGGCGACCACGCCGGCCGCGCCCAGCACCACGCCCACCAGCACCGGCGCCAGCGCCGGCACGTAGGGCATGCGGAAGACCTGCTCGGCCAGCACCCAGCCGATCGCGCTCGCGCCCACGCCCGCGAGCACGCCGGCGACCCCGCCCAGCACCAGGAACTCGGCGAACAAGGCCTGGCGCACCTGGCGGTTGCGCGCGCCCAGGGTACGCAGCATGGCGAGCTCGTAGTCGCGCTCGTCGTGAGTGGACTGCAGCGCGGCATACAGCACGACCAGCCCGGCGAGCACCGCGAAGCCGAACACGAACTGCACGATCACGATCAGCTTGTCGGTCATCGACTGTACCTGCGCGATCACCGCCGCGGTGTCGATCACGGTGAGGTTGGGGAACTCGCCGACCAGCTTCGTGGTGAAGTCGTGGCGCGCGGGCGGCAGGTGGAAACTGGTGATCAGGGTCGCGGGGAAATCCTCCAGCACGCCCGGCGAGGCGATGAAGAAGAAGTTCACCCGCATCGAGTCCCAGTCGAGCTTGCGCACGCTGGTGATCGGCGCCTCGACGCGGCGGCCGCCGATCTCGAACGCCACACGGTCGCCCACCGCCAGCCCGAAGGTCTTCGCCAGCCCGGCCTCGACGGAAAACTGCGCGGAAAACTGCGCGGAAAACTGCGGCTGCGCCGCCGCCCCGTGCCAGCGCCCCGCCTCGACGACGTTGCCCGGCGGCAGCTCGGCGCCGTACGACAGATTGAACTCGCGCTCGGCCAGGCGCCGCGTGCGCTCGTCCTCGTACGCCGAGGGGTCGACCGGCTTGCCCTCGATCGCCACCATGCGGCCGCGAATCATCGGCTGGATGGGCGGCACCGGCAGGCCCTCGGCGGCGAACAGCGCGGCGATGCCGGCGCGCTGGTCGGGCTGGATGTTGATCACGAAGCGGTTGGGCGCATCGGGCGGCGCCATGCGCCGCCAGTTGTCGAGCAGGTCGGCGCGCACCAGGGTGAGCAGCAGCAGCGCGGTCATGCCCAGTCCGAGCGCGGCGGCCTGGATCACGCTGCTGCCCATGCGGCGGCCGAGGGCGGCGATGCCGTAGCGCCAGCCACCACCGCGCAGGCTGCCCTGTCCCTTGAGGCGGCCGGCGAGCCTGAGCACACCCCAGGCGGCAAGCGCGAACACGCCGAGCGCCACCGCGAAGCCGGCCGCCACCATGGCGCCGAGGCGCGCGTCGGCGGCGATCCAGAAGATCAGCCCGAGCAGCGCCGCCAGCCCGAGCGCCCAGGCGGCACCCGAGACCGGCTCGGCGAACTCGAACTCGCGGCGCAGCACGCGCAGGGTGCTGACCTTGCCCAGGCGCAGCAGTTGCGGCAGCACGAAGCCGGCGAGCAGCGCCATGCCCACCACCATGCCATGCGCGAGCGGCAGCGGCGAGGGCGCGGGCAAGTCGGTGGCGAGCAGCTCGCGCAGCCCGCCCGCCAGCCCCCACTGCACCGCCCAGCCCAGCGCGGTACCGGCGAGTGCGGCGGCCAGCCCGAAGAGCAGGAACTCGCCCACCACAATGCCCAGCACCTGCGCCTGACGCGCACCAAGCACGCGCATCACCGCGCAACCGTCGAGGTGGCGTGCCATGAAGCGGCGCGCGGACAGGCCCACCGCCACCGCGGCGAGGATCACCGCGAGCAGCGCCGCCAGGCGCAGGAAGCGCTGCGCCTGGTCGAGCGCGGCACGCACCTCGGGGCGGGCGTTGTCCACGGTCTCGACGCGCTGGCCGCGGCCGAGGTTCGCGCGCGCCCACTTCTCGTAAGCCTCCACCGCCTGCGGCGCGCCGGCCACGTGCAAGCGCCAGGTGGCGCGGCTGCCCTCGGCGATCAGGCCGGTGGCCTCCAGATCCTTGAGGTTGAAGATCGCGCGCGGCAGCAGGCTGAAGAAGTTGGCGCCGCGGTCGGCCTCGAAGCTGACCATGGCGCCGACGCGGAACTCGAGCTCGCCGAGGCCCACCTTGTCGCCGGTGTTCACGCCCAGCTCGGCGAACAGGCGCTCGTCCAGCCACACCTCGCCCGCTTCGGGCGCGCGACCTGCGGGGGCGTCGGCCTGGTTGGGACCGGGCGCCAGACGGATGGTGCCGCGCAGCGGGTAGCCGTCCTCCACCACCTTGACGCCGCCGAGCGCCGCGCCCTCGGCGGTACTCGCCATGCTGGTGAACAGCACCGTCCTGGCGGTCTGCAGGCCGCGGCTGTGCGCCTCGTCGATGAAGGCGTCGGGCCACGGCTTGTCGGCGCGCAGCAGCAGGTCGCCACCGAGGAGCTGGTTGGCCTCGCGATCGAGCGCGCGCCCGACACGGTCGGCGAGGAAGCCCACGCTGGTCAGGCTCGCCACCGCGATCATGATCGCCAGCCCGAGCAGGTGCAGCTCGCCCGCGCGCAAGTCGCGCAGCATCATGCGCAGGGCGAGTCGAAGCGTGCGCATCATCGGGCGGCGCTCACTTCACGCCGCCGAGCAGGCGCTGCACCAGCGCGCACCAGTAGGCCACGCCGGCCGGCAGCACCTCGTCGTTGAAGTCGTAGTTGGGGTTGTGCAGCATGCAGCCGCCCTCGCCCGGGCCGTTGCCGACCCACACGTAGGCGCCCGGCTTCTCCTGCAGGAAATAAGCGAAATCCTCCGCACCCATGCTCGGGCGGCGGTCGGTGAATACCCGCTCCGGTCCCGCCACCGCGCGCGCCGCCTCGGCGCACAGCGTGGCCTCGGCGACAGTGTTGACGGTCGGGGGATAGCCGCGGCGGAACTCGAAATCCACCTGCACACCATGGCTCTGCGCGATCCCCTCGGCCACCTGGCGCAGGCCGCGCTCGAGGCGGTCGCGCACCTCGGCGGAGAAGGTGCGCACCGTGCCGCACAGCTCGGCGCGGTCGGGGATCACGTTGTAGGCCTCGCCGGCATGGAACTGGGTCACCGACACCACGCCGGCGTCGATCGGATCGAGCACGCGGCTCACCAGGGTCTGCGCCGCCTGCACGAAGGCCGCGCCCGCCACCACCGGGTCCACGCCGAGGTGCGGCATCGCCGCATGCGCGCCGACGCCGGTGAAGCGGATGTCGAAGCGGTCGGCGCTCGCCATCACCGGGCCGGCGTGGACGGCGAAGCTCCCCGCCTCCATGCCCGGCCAGTTGTGCATGCCGAACACCGCCTCCATGGGAAAGCGCTCGAAGAGTCCGTCGGCGATCATCGCCGGCGCGCCACCCTCGCCTTCCTCGGCGGGCTGGAAGATCAGGTACACCGTGCCGTCGAAGTCGCGCCGTGCGGCCAGCGCCTCGGCCGCGCCGAGCAGCATGGTGGTGTGACCGTCGTGACCGCAGGCGTGCATGCAGCCCTGGATGGTGGACTTGTGCGCGAACTCGTTGCGCTCGGTGATCGGCAACGCATCCATGTCGGCGCGCAGCCCGATCGCACGCAGCCCGCGGCGGCCGCGCACCACACCGACCACGCCGGTGCCGCCGATGCCGCGATGGGTCTCGATACCGAGCGCCTCCAGATGGCGCGCCACCAGCTCGGCGGTGCGGCGCTCCTCGAAGGCGAGCTCGGGGTGGGCGTGGATGTCGCGGCGGATCGCGGTCAGCTTGCTCTGCAGGGGGCGGACGCTTTCGATGAGGCTCATGGCTGCACCGTGTTGTCGTGGTTTGTCGCGGGTGTCCGAGTGTAGTACAGGCGGACGCGGGTGGATCCTTCGGCGTCCTCAATCCGGTTGCGGCGGGGGCAAGGGAGACGGCTGGCGCGACGCGGGATCACGATGGTCGGCATGCATTCCAGGCGTCGTGGCGTCTCGACCGCAGGGATCGCATGGATCGCGACTTGCGTCGCTCCTACGCGCGGGCCGCACCGTAGGAGCGACGCAAGTCGCGATCGGGCAGCGCAGAATGTGTTTCCCGTCATGGAGCACGTCGACGTCGCCGGGGTCTGAAACAAAACGCGGCGTGAAGTTCCCGCCCCCTCGGACACGGCGATTCCGGCCGATCGCACAAAGTTCTCTAGGGAAGATGTCGAATCCGCCGCGATAATCGCGCATGA